>NZ_UFYA01000001.1:1634786-1961743 GCF_900447215.1 Dermatophilus congolensis | reverse complement strand
AAGATCACATCGTCGATGAGCATACTTTCCCGGACCCAGAAGAGGCTCTCACCTACTTCTCACCGGAAAAGATGACAGCAGCTGCACCACGACGGATGATCTTGGACTCTTCTGAGAAACCGATCAAAGAAAAACCTGAAGACACTTCGGAACTGCTGCCTTCCTGAGCAGAATGCCTCATAGCATCGGGCCCCACCGGTAATTACCGGTGGGGCCCGATGCTATGCCTTGCGAAGGCATCATAAAAAACGCGGCAGCCTTACAGGCTCAATAGGGTAGAAACCAACCGCCACAAGAACCACAAAGCAACCCCAGTGAACACAATCAGCACACACAAGATCACGCCAACTAAAAACGCAGCACGGATCAAGTAGCCCCGAGTATCAGTGCTCACAGTGCGCCCTTCAGCGATATCACGGCGCAACAGCTGAACATTCTTCGAATTAGCGCGATGAGCGAAGTCTGCGATGTCACCAACGCCAGGGATAAGGCCAAGTATTTGGTCAATGAAAAGGTTCCATCCCATACGGAGAAGGGTAGACATGGGAACGCGTTGCCGAACTGCGCCAATAAGAACAGCCCCACCAAGAGCTGTTCCTAGAACATCTCCGACCCCAGGTATAAGGCCAATGAGAGCATCTGCACCAATCCTCATTCGAATACCAGGGATACGGATAAGGTCATCAAGCAGCCAAGCCAATAAATCAAGCTCAGGGGTCGAGCTGCTATCGGAAGGACGTTTCGGCATAGAAGTCATAAAGTCCTCAAAAATCAGTAACCACGCGGATGTATGACCGCACGCAGATCACTCGGTAGTTGCTTCCGTCCCTGGAAAACTAGGAATTCGAAGGAGAAGAAACGCGACCCAGCCCGCCTTTGCGAAGCGACCGAGCAATGAGAATTCCTGCCGCAGCAAGCCCTAGACACGCGGTAAAACCTGTTACCCGCTCAGCGTGAATAAAAGCCTGCTGTGCAGCGGTGTGGAGAATATAACCAGCCTCCGGGGAAAGTTTAGCGGCGACTTCTTCCGCAGCCCCCAATGTAGAAACCACGGCGTGGTAGTCGCTTGCAGATAAACCCTCGGGAAGAGAAAGAGCGCGACCGTAAAAAGTGGTAAGCACACTCCCCAACACCGCGACACCAAGAGAAGTACCCAGTTCAAAAGCTGTTTCCGATAAGCCTGACGCAGCTCCAGCCCGCTCCGGTGGTGCTGCCGAAATCAATGCATCAGTATTTAAAGCCTGAGCTGCAGAGGCCCCAACCCCAAGAGCTACATACATAAGAACCGGCAGCCAGATGCCCGTTTTCACATCAATAAAAACACTCAACCCTGCACCCGCAGCCATAAGGAGAGTTCCGGCACCAATAAGCAACCAACGAGGAAAAGTCCGAGTCAGATAGACAATCAGCACGCCCACGGCCACAGAAGCTGCCGCCCCAGGAAGAAGCCACCACCCCGCTGTTACCGGATCAAGCCCCTGGATTAGCTGAATGTGTTGCGAAATGTAAAACTGGACACCTGCGAAAACAAAAACCGAAGAAAAGTTACCGATGGCGGCAGTTGTGAGCACACGGTTTTTAAACAACCGCACATCCAAAAGAGGATGATCCATCCCAAGCTGGCGGCGTGTAAAGAAAAAACCGCAGGCAATGCCAAATACCAGCGGCAAGATAGAAAAAGCATCCAACCCCGTTGCTGCAGCATGCTTCAACCCATACGCCGTTGGAACCATAGCCCCAATTGAAAGTAAAACCGATAGTGCGTCAATGCTTTCAGAGTTTTCATTACGAGACTCGGGAACCAAGAAAAACATTGTTGCAAGCATCAATATGTTTAAAGGGACAGGGAGAAGGAAGATAGCTCCCCACCAAAAATGTCCTAAAAGCCACCCTCCAACAATGGGGCCCAGGGCGCCGCCCCCGGCGAAACTAGCGCTCCAAATTGCGATAGCCAAACGTCGCTGGCCTTCATTGTGGAAGATATTTCGCATGAGCGACAAAGTGGAAGGAAGTAAAGTCGCGCCAAAAACACCAACTAACGCACGAGCGAAAATTAGCTCAAGGGCACTGTCACTGAATGCGGCATAGACCGTAGCGGCAGTAACCCCCACCGCACCGATCGCCAACACCTTCCGCCGGCCGATACGATCACCAAGCACCCCACTGGTCAACAACAAACCAGCAAGCGCCAGCGGATAAACATCCACAATCCACAACAGTTCTTCACCGGTCGGTCGCAAAGCCGCAGAAAGCGCAGGCACCGCGAAACCGAGAGCAGTCGTGCTAATCGATACAGTCAGCACCGGAAGCAGCAGCACCCCCAACGCACACCATTCCCGCCATCCGGCACGATCCGAAACCGTCACAGACACAGAACTCCGCTCACTTTCCTCAACATCAATGAATCACCGCAGCCAGCTATGCCAACCGCAACACAGCCTGGAGAAGAACACACCTACCAACGAACGCCCCACCCTTAGCTGTTAAGAGCATCCCATCGTCTCACCCCAAAAAGAGTGAGTACGACCTTCTCTTGTGTGTGACTAGCCACCAACCCGCAACGGAGCCCACATGAGCCAGCAACCCACCCAGCCCCACGCACTCATCATTGGTGAATCCCTCATAGACATCATCGACACCGAAACCGGCCACACCAAGGAACACCCCGGCGGCTCACCCATGAATGTTGCCGTCGGCCTAGCCCGCCTAGCCCGCCCCGTTCACCTGGCCACCTCCTATGCACTCGATCCCCGCGGCAAACAACTTCACACCCACCTCACCGACGAACACATCACCATCACCCCAGGAAGCAACACCGCAGCCCGCACCAGCACTGCCCACGCCACCATCGACGCCACCGGATCAGCTACCTACCAATTCGATGTCCACTGGGACCGCCCACCCATCAACATCACTAACAACACCTGCATCGTTCACGCAGGCTCCTTCTCTGCCATCACCGAACCTGGAGCAACCCACGTCCGCGAAGCCATCGCTGTCGCCCGCGCCACCGCCACCATCACCTACGACCCCAACGCTCGTCCCAGCCTCATGGGCACACCCCGGCATGCCTACACCCACATGGAGCGCCTCATCGGCATGGCCGACATAGTCAAAGTCTCCGACGAAGACATTCACTGGATCACAGACGGAACCATCAACCCCCTTACCGTCGCGGAAAACTGGCTACGCCACGGCCCCAGCCTGGTTGTCATCACTCGCGGAGCCAAAGGCGCAGACGCACTCACCAGAAACGGCGTGGCTATCACTGTTGAAACCCCTACAGTCAACGTTGTCGACACCGTCGGAGCCGGAGACTCATTCATGGCCGCCCTCATTGACGGGCTATGGACAGCCGGACTCCTCGGAGCAGACCACCGCAACGATCTCGCCGACATCGACCACACCACCCTCACCAACATCATCCGACGCTGCAGCCACATCAGCGGCATCACAATCACCCGTGCCGGGGCGAACCCCCCAACTCTTGAGGAGCTCACATGAGTGCGAGTCAAACCAGCACCCTCCACGCCGCCAACATCACCGCCGGACACGGGAGCACAGTCCTCTTCTCCAACCTTGACCTCATCGTCACCAACGGCGACGTCATCGGCCTCGTCGGACCCAACGGGGCAGGAAAATCTACACTCCTGCAAATCCTTGCCGGCCACCAACAGCCCCACACCGGAATCATTACCTGTACACCCCACCATGCTCAACTCGGTTACCTCACCCAAGAACCAGACGCTCGCTCTGGAGAAACAATCCGCCAAGCCCTCACCCGTCGCACCGGCATCGCCGCTGCCACGGCACACATGAATGCCACCGCAGAGGCACTCGGTAACCCCGACGCCGACGCAGCAGCCGGCGACGCCTACTCCACCGCCCTCGAAATCTGGCTCAACCTAGGCGGCCCGGACCTCGACGAACGCATGCCTGCCGTTGCCGCCAACCTCGGTCTGAACATCGACCTCGACCGCACAGTCGATTCACTCTCCGGCGGGCAAGCTGCACGCGTCGGTCTAACAGCCCTCCTTCTATCCCGCTACGACGTCTACCTCCTCGACGAACCCACCAATGACCTCGATGCTGCAGGACTTGCGCACCTTGAACACTTCGTCACCCACACGGACGCTCCCACTGTTCTTGTTAGCCACGACCGTGAATTCCTCGCCCGCGTAGCAACAAGCATTGTCGAGATTGACCGCTCCCTTCAAAAAGTCACAACCTACGGCGGTGGATACGACGCCTACCTAGAAGAACGATCAATTCGGCGTCGCCATGCTCGTGAAGCCTACGACGACTATGCACAACGTAAATCTGAGCTCGAAACTCGTGCCCGTATGCAGCGCGCATGGATGGACAAAGGCGTTAAAAATGCTGTCCGCAAAGGAAAAAGTGGCCACGGTAAAGAAAAAGACAAATTTATTCGCCACCACAACCGCGCCAGCAGTGAAAAACAAGCCGCTAAGATCAAAATCACCGAAAAATTAATCGAACGTCTCGAAGTCGTTGAAGAGCCTCGCAAAGAATGGCAATTACAGTTCACTATCGCAGCAGCCCCTCGCTCAGGTGACATCGTCGCCCAGGCCAGTCGCGCCATCATCCACAGAGGTGACTTCACATTCGGTCCCCTCACCGTCGAGCTGCGCTACGGCGATCGCGTAGCGGTAACTGGCCCCAACGGCGCCGGAAAAACCACTCTCCTTAACCTCCTCCTTGGGCGCATCCCACCACGTGAAGGCACAGTCTCAGCTGGATCACGCGTCGTCATCGGTGAAATTGACCAAGCACGAGACATCTTCGAAGGAGAAGAAAACCTAAGTCGGTGCTTCGCTCTCGAAGTTCCTGACTGGCCCGACGCTGACGTGCGAACCCTCCTGGCCAAGTTCGGCCTCAAAACTGACCACGTCAATCGGCCCGCTTCATCGCTTTCCCCAGGAGAACGCACCCGAGCAGCCTTAGCTCTCCTCCAAGCGCGCGGTGTGAACCTTCTCGTTCTCGATGAACCCACCAATCACCTCGACCTACCAGCCATCGAACAGCTTGAGGAAGCACTCGAAGAATTCAACGGAACCATCCTGCTCGTCACCCATGACCGCCGCATGCTCAAGTCTGTGCGGCTCACCCGCCGCTGGCACGTAGAAAACGGAACGTTAGAAGAGATCGACGCGGACTAACCTGATCTGAACACAAAAAACGGGGGTGGTTCCCTTTCGCGGAACCACCCCCATAGATGTCAGGGCATGATCACATGAAGCTCTGCACCATCGTCACGATGATTGCTCCCACTGCGAACAATCCAGCAACCGTAATGAACACATTGCTGAGCTTGCCGCGGTATGGCTTGAGCGCTGGCACCTTGTGGATTGCATACATCGGCATCAGGTACAGGATTGATGCGATGACTGGGCCAGAAATCGTTTCGATGAGACCGAGAATGCTTGGGTTCGCCACGGCCGCGCCCCACGTAGTGAGGAACATGAATGCGGCGACACCGATCTGGGCAGAACGCTGCTTGACTTTGCCCTTCGTGACAGCGCGAACAATACCGACCGCTCCTTCAGCAGCGCCGAAATAGTGCCCAAAGAAAGAAGAAACGATGGCAGTAATCGCGACAATCGGGCCGAGGTAACTGATGATTGGGTTAGCCATCACATTAGCGATATGCGACAGCACAGGCAGGTTTGCCTCACGTGCCTTACCTAGTTCAGTGGGTCCCAGAGCGAGTACACATGACCATACGAAACCCATGGTGAACAGCACGAGCATGATCGCGTTAGCGCGCAAAATCTTCGAAGCCTTCTCGGCCGAGTTATAACCGTAGTGGCGCTGCATCGCTAACGAGAACTGCGAGATTGCCGGGCTGTGGTTGAACGCGAATACGAGCACGGGGATGGTCAGCCAGACCGTCATGAGCATGCTAGGCAAGGGCTGCGGCTGGGTGAGACCACTGAGATCCCACTGCGGAACGAGATAAAGCGAGACACCGATCAGAATCGCGATGAGTGGGTAGACAACCCAGCTAGTAACCATCAAGATGATTTTTTCACCCGAAAGCATGACCGCCATGAGAGCAGCGATGAGAATTGCTGAAAGGATCCATCGCGGCGGTGAAGGCATTCCGAGCTGGTTGACGAGAAGGCTATCCACTGTGTTTGTAATAGAGACGCCATAAATCAACACGATCGGGTAAATCGCAAAAAAGTACAGAACGGTAATGAGCTTTCCGGCAGCGGAACCGAAATAGTCTTCGACGACGAGGGTGATGTCGTCACCCATTCGGGGAGATTTGCAAATAATTCTTGACAATGCCCGGTGGGAAAAATATGTCATCGGGCCAATGAGAAGGGTCATGATGACCAGCGGCCACAGGCCAGCCGCTCCTGCGCGGATAGGGAGGAACAAGATTCCTGCTCCCACCGCAGTTCCAAACAGGCTGATGACCCAGCTTGTATCGTGTTTGTTCCACCGAGGGGTATCGAAGATTTCCGGTTCCTTGGTGCTTGCCTGTCCCACGGGTCCGCTTGTGGCGTCGCTCGCGGTCAGGTGCTCGGGTGACTGATCGTTTCCCGAGTGGACGTCGGCCTTGGGATCTGCCATGGCCACTCACCACTTTCTTCATTCCAGCGCAGCTTTGTGCAGGGGTTTCTAATAAAACCTCAAACTTCCCTGGGAGACGACTTGGTGGTGGGTGAGAGCGGGCACATCGTCACCGGATTGTGTTCTTGTACCGTGATGGCGTTCTAAAAGCAGATGTGCAGACATTTACGCAAAAAAGACGCGAGTAAGCGAAAGCCGCAAGCAGCAGACACGGACTGTCGAATTCGCTACGGTTCCCAGCGGTGAGAGCATTTCTCGCGTTGTCGGGTGGTGAGTGCTATCCGATGGTCATCGCGCTTCAGGTACACAGTAAGAGTCGAGCAGGAGAGGCCAATGTCCTCCACACGGATCGCCGTGACAGGTGCCACAGGTCATATCGGTGGCAGCGTTGCCCGCAAGTTGGCAGAACAGAACGTGCCGTTGCGGGTTTTTGTACGTGATGCCACCAGACTGCCTGAACTAGGCGATGTGGAAATTACAGAAGGCACATATACCGACAGCGAACGCGTATATGACGCGTTACAAGGGATCGACGTACTGTTTTTCGTCTCTGCTGACGAAAACGCTGACCTGCTGCGCACCCACGACCGGTTCATTTCCGCCGCGATGGCTGCAGGCGTCAACCACGTTGTGTACCTGTCATTTGCTGGCGCAATGCGCGACGCGACATGCACGGTCGCCCGGGATCATTGGCACACCGAACGCCTCATACGCACAACTTGCCGCCACTGGACGTTCCTGCGCGACAACATGTACGCAGACACCTTGCCGCAGCTCGTGGGGGAAGACGGCGTTATTCGTGGCCCAGGGCGTAAAGGGAAAATCGCGCCCGTTGCCCAAGAAGACATCGTTGATGTTGCTGTTTCGGTACTGCTCAATCCACACACCTACGATCACCGAAGCCTGGAACTATCCGGGCCGCAAGCATTCCCATGGGCCGAGCTAGCCCGCCTGCTGCAAGAAGAAAGTGGACAGGCCGTCTCTTACCAACACACGTCAGTAGAAGAGACGATGGATGAGCTCCTGGGCACCCTAGAGCCATGGCAGGCCTGCGCCCGCGTATCTCACTTTCTCGCTGCGGCAAAAGGAGAACTCGGTGACGTGACACGAGATATTGAACGTGTGCTAGGGCGCCCAGCAACCAGCGCGCAAACCGTGCTGCGAAACATCTACGCGGCTTCGCCAGCGCTCACCGGCTGACCCACCCCAAGAATGGATTGCGCCATTCTGAACAGCATGTTTTCGAGGCTATCGGCAGAAGCGTTCCCCCACGCGTAAGCCATCTCCACAATGACGCGATGCGCAGCGGCAATCAATAAATCCCGCTCCGCAGGCGAATATTCTGGACGCAAAGCTGCCAACGCAAGTGACCATTCGTCGAACACCACCCGTTCCAAACGATGCAGTTCCGCGCGCGGCTCCTCGGCTAGATGGAAACGTTCGCGCCCAGTAACCAGCGCCATATCCCGGTCAGCGAGAGTGTCCATGACATATCTGTGGAGCATGTTCGTCATCGCTTGATCTGCACTGTGAGCCGATAAAAGAGATTCACCCAAGCCGCTGACGAAACGGTTAGCAGTGCGCAACATGGCAGTCGCTAACAAGTCGTCCTTGCTCACAAAATGGCGGTACGAAGCAGAAGCAGTGATACCGACTTCTCCAGCGATATCGGCCATAGATACGCCCCCATAGCCCCGCTCACGGAACATACGAACCGCAGTGCGCAGAATTTGTTCACGCCGACTAGCGCGCGACCAACCCGGTACATCATTTTTAATGATGGACATTTCCCCTTCAATCAGAGGGGTGCGGAGAAGACGCATCGCAGCCATGACAAGTGCATTCGACCGTGCCGAATGTGAAATATCCCGGTCCGAGGAAGCAGCCCCAAGAACTAAAGCCGCAGCAGCCCGGGTATAAACCGACATCGACTGTTGAGGCATCGAAGGGTTGAAATGACGCAAGCTGTGGGCAAGAGTGTCACGCATCCGAGCGAAACGTTCCACGGCGAAACTGCGGGCTTCATCAAGGCCGGTTTGTACTGTCTCCTCAGGCAAAGATTCAGTTAATGCGCGAGGCGCAAAAGCTTCGTGCTCGATGCCGGGATGCACGTAACGCAAAACCACAGTCAGATGTGGAATCGTTGCCAGGCAGTAATCGACGCCTGTCTGTAGAACACGACGGTGTTGTTCTTCAGGATCAATTTTCACACCTGAAAGATGCGTATCGCGAACGGATTGAATTCGCGTAGTGATCTCATCAAGCCAATTCAATGCAATCTCGGTGAGCAGTTGTTCCTTGCCAGCGACATGTCGATACACGGCAGGACCACTTATCCCCACCGCTGCGCCGATCTCGTCAATCCCGACACCGGCGTATCCGCGCTCCATGAAAAGCCGCGCCGATTCATCAAGTAAGTGCGCTCGTCGTTGATCGGCAGGGAGCCGGACACGTGTGGTTGTGACAGCTTGGTTCGGCCCCGTTGTGACGGCCTGATCTGGCCCCGCGTGCGACTTGCCGGGGTGTTGACGGTCTGAACTGGCCCCACCCCTTCACGCTGGTCCCCATCACTGGGAACCAGTCGCGAGGGCAAGGGAGCCAAGATGGGATCACGAGTGCAGCTGTACGCCGACATCCGCCACGACGCGCGAGTCGATGGCCTGTCCATCCGCGAGCTCGCCCGCAAACACGGAGTGCACCGCCGCACCGTCCGCCAGGCACTCGCCGCGGCCGAACCCCCACCCCGCAAGAGGCCGGTCCGCACGGCACCGCGTTTGGACCCGTACAAGCCGGCCATCGACCAGATGCTGCTCTACGACCTGACCGCCCCGCGCAAGCAGCGCCACACCGCCACGAGGATCCTGGCCCGGTTGCGTGACGAGCACGGCGCCACGGACCTGTCGTACTCGACGGTGCGGGACTACGTCCGGATCCGGCGCGCGCAGATCGATCTGGAGGCCGGGCGCCGGGTGGAGGCGATGGTGCCGCAGGACCACGCCCCCGGCGCGGAGGCCGAGGTCGACTTCGGCGAGGTCTACGTGATCCTGGACGGCGTCAAGACCAAGTGCCACATGTTCGTCTACCGCCTGTCGCACTCTGGCAAGGCCATTCACCGCGTCTACCCGACGGGCGGGCAGGAGGCCTTCCTCGAGGGACACATCGAGGCCTTCCACGCCCTGGGTGGTATCCCGACCCGTCACATCCGCTACGACAACCTCACCTCGGCCGTGGTGCAGGTCATCCACGGCGGGAACCGGCTGCGCGACGAGAACGAACGCTGGGTGCTGTTCCGCTCCCACTACGGCTTCGACGCGTTCTACTGCCAGCCAGGCATCGACGGCGCCCACGAGAAAGGTGGCGTCGAGGGCGAGGTCGGCTGGTTCCGCCGCAACCACCTCACCCCCATGCCCGAAGTCGCCACCCTGGACGAACTCAACGACAAGATCCGCGCCTGGGAAGTCGACGACAACACCCGCCGCATCACCGGACACGTCAACACGATCGGGCAGGACTACCACGCCGAACTGCCCCACCTGGCACCGTTGCCGGCCGACGACTTCGACCCCGGCCTGATCCTCCACCCGCGCGTCGACCGCTCCGCCCTGATCACCGTCCGCATGGTCAAGTACTCCGTCCCCGCGCACCTCATCGGCCAACGCGTCCGCGTGTCGTTGCGGGCCTCCTGCGTGGTCGTGTTCGAGGGCCGCAGCGTCGTCGCCACCCACCCTCGCCTCGGCACCCGGGGCGTGATCCGTGTCGAGCTGGACCACTACCTCGAGGTCCTACGCCACAAGCCCGGCGCGTTCCCCGGCTCCACCGCCCTCGCGCAGGCCCGCGCCGCGGGGGCGTTCACCGCGGCCCACGACGCGTTCTGGGCCGCGGCCCGCAAGACCAGCGGCGACGTCGCGGGCACCCAGGAGTTGATCGACGTGCTCCTGCTCCACCGATCCCTTCCGGCCGAGGCGGTGATCGCCGGCATCACCTCAGCCCTGTCCGTTGGTGCGATCAGCCCCGACGTCGTCGCCGTGGAAGCCCGCCGCCACGCCACCACCCACACACCCGCCCCAGTCAGCCCGACCAGGCGGGGGACGGTCGTGAACCTGCCACCACGACGCCCCACCGACCCGCACCAGGTCATCGCGCACCTGCCCGAGGACACCCGACCCCTGCCCACCGTCACCGCCTACGACGAACTCCTGCGTCGACGCCAACCCGATCCCGCCCCGGCCTCCGCCGAGACTCACCACCACACCCCGACAGGAACCCCATGACCACCACCAGCACCAGCCGCCCCGCGAGCCTTCGCCGGCGTCAGGGCCTGACCGAACAAGCCGCGCAGGCCGCGATCGACCAGGCCTGCCGCCGCCTACGACTGCCCACCATCCGGTCCGTCGTCGATGAGGCGATCACCACCGCCACCAAGGAACAACTCACCTACCAGGGCTTCCTCGCCGAGCTGCTCCTGGCCGAGGTCGACGACCGTGACCGGCGCTCTACCCTGCGCCGTATCAAGAGCGCCGGCTTCCCGCGCGAGAAGTGGCTGGCCGACTTCGACTTCACCGCGAACCCGAACATCAACCCCGCCACCATCAACGAGCTCGCCACCGGCGACTGGATCCGCCGCGGCGACCCGCTGTGCCTGATCGGGGACTCCGGCACCGGCAAGTCCCACCTGCTCATCGCACTCGGCACCGCCGCCGCAGAACAGGGCTACCGCGTCCGCTACACCCTCGCAACCCGCCTGGTGAACGAGCTCGTCGAGGCCGCTGACGAGAAGCAACTCACCAAGACCATCAACCGCTACGGAAGAGTGGATCTCCTGGTCATTGACGAACTGGGATACATGGAGCTCGACCGGCGCGGCGCCGAGCTGTTGTTCCAGGTCCTCACAGAGCGGGAGGAGAAGAACGCCATCGCGATCGCGTCCAACCAGTCCTTCTCCGCCTGGACCGACACCTTCACTGACCCCAGGCTCTGTGCAGCGATCGTCGACCGCCTCACCTACAACGCCACCATCATCGAGACCGGAACCAACTCCTATCGCCTCGCCCACACCCGAGCCCGACAGGCCGGGTGACACCCTGCAAATAGGCAGTCGCCTACCGCCGGATCCACCAGTTGGGTCCGGCGGGTAGGCGTCACTCCCTGAGTCAGTTGCTGAGAGCGGTGAGCTGTTGCGTGCCGACGGGTTCGCGGGTCTGGGTGGGGATGACGGCCATGCGGTTGGTGGTGGCGGCCACCGCGTCCAGCTGCTGTTGCTCGGAGCGTGCGCGGGTGGCGAGCAGTGGGCTGGTGGGGTGGGCTGCCGCGAGGGAGTTGTTCACGACCCACGCCCACGGGTGGATGTTGGCGCGTTCCAGGTCGCTGGCCAGGGCCTGCGCCTCGGTGACGGGGGTGGTCTCGGGCAGGGTGACCACGATGATCTTGGTGTGGTCGGGGTCTTGGAGCCGCATCAGCGGGGTGGTGACGTGGCCGCGCTGGTCGTCGTCGAGGTGGCGGGTGATGTCGCGGTGGTAGGAACCGGTGGCGTCCATCAGGAGCAGGGTGTGGCCGGTGGGGGCGGTGTCCATGATGACGAACTGGTCGCGGGCCTTGTTCACGGCGCGGCTGAACTGCTGGAAGACGGCGATCTCCTCGGTGCAGGGGCTCATGAGGTCCTCGGCGAGGGCGGCGCGGCCGGCGTCGTCGAGCTTGGCGCCCTTGGAGGCCATGACGTGGTCGCGGTACTCCTGGATGGCCTTCTCGGGGTCGATGGCGCTGACCTCGAGCCCGTCGACGTCGTTGCCGAGGGTGGTCGACAGGTGCGCGGCGGGATCGGTGGTGGTGAGCAGGACCTTCTTGCCGCGCTGGACCAGGGCGATGGCGATGGCGGCTGCGACGGTGGTCTTGCCGACACCGCCCTTGCCCATCGTCATCACGAGCCCATGGTCGGCCTCGGCGAGCTGGTCGACCAGGCCGGCGAGGTGCGGCTGCTGGCCGATGCCCTGCCCGCCGGTGTCCTGCGCGTCGGCCTGCGGGGCGTCCTCGTCGTGGAACAGGGTGGCGAGTGCCTCCAGGCCGACCATGTTGACGCTCTTGAGGCTCACCGTGTCGCGGGGCAGGGCTGCCAGGGCGGCAGGCATGGCAGCGAGCGCGGCCTGTTCGCGGTCGTGGATGGCGCGGGACAGGTCGTCGGTGGCGGCCGCGGCGGGCAAGACGCCGTTGACGACCAGGTTGGTGGCGTGGATGTCGAGCTCGGCGAGCTCGTCCAGGGTGCGGGCGACCTCGCGCAGCGTGGACTGCTGGGCCCGGGCGACGAGCACCAGGCGGGTGCTGGTGGGGTCGGTGAGGGCCTCGACGGCGGCGCGGTAGGTGGCGCGGTTCTTCTCGAGCCCGCTCATGGGCCCCAGGCAGGACGCGTCGCCCTTGCCGTTGTCAAGGTAGCTGGTCCAGCTGCCGGGCAGCTGCAGCAGGCGGATGGTGTGGCCGGTGGGGGCGGTGTCGAAGATGACGTGGTCGTAGCCGGCGGTGGCCTGGGTGTCGGCGAGCAGGTCGGTGAACTCGTTGAACGAGGCGATCTCGGTGGTGCAGGAGCCCGACAGCTGCTCGGTGATGGCCTCGATCTCCTTGATGGGCAGGACCGCGCGCACCGGTTCCAGGATCTTGTTGCGGTAGGCCTCAGCGGCCTCGTCGGGGTCAATCTCCAGCGCGTCGAGGCCGGGCACCTGCGGAATCGGGGTGATCTTGTTGCCGATGGTGGCACCGAACACCTGGGCGATGTTGCTCGCCGGGTCGGTGCTGACCAGCAGCACCCGCTTGCCCTGGTGGGCGAGGTGCACGGCCGTGGCGCACGCGATGCTGGTCTTGCCGACACCGCCCTTGCCAGTGAAGAAAAAGTGCCGGGGCGGGTTGTCGAGAAACTGGGTCATCACAATCTCCTGAAAGTTCGAGTCGGGGTCAGCAGCAGCCGGACACGGTGCTGGTAGTGGCGGGCTGCCCACAGCAGCCAGTGGACGCGGCGGGGGCTTCCTGCTGCGGGCCGCAGCATCCGCCCTGGGGCTGGGCGTCCTTCGTCGGGTTCAGGCCGGCGTAGCGCTCCAGCTCGTCGCGGCGCGGGTGGCGGCCGGCCAGCACGGTGACGTCGTCGACCAGCGTCAGGGGTAGCCCCTCGGAGCCGGCGGCCTGCAGGAACTTGACGACCACGGGGTGCTCCGCGAACTGCGCCGGCTCGCTGGCCAGATTGGCGCGGTGGACGTCCACCCCCTGCGCCTTGAGGGCGTTGACCGCGGCGGTGAAGTCGACCAGCTCCTGGTCGAGGTCGGGGCCGCAGACCCCGGTGTTGCAACACAGTGCAGGTTCGAAGACACGGATGACGGGCATGGGAAACCTCCGGCTCGGGTGGAGGACGACCATCACGCATTGATGACCGTCGATATGAGTGAGCATGTCACACGTATCGACAGGTGTCAATATGAGCGGGTAGCATGTCTTCATGACCGAACTGCTGGAAGCCCCGATGGCCGCCGCCGAGGCCTGCGCGCCGGGTGGTGGCACGATCTCGATGGAGCAGGCGGAACGGGTTGCGCTCGTCGTGAAGGCGCTCGCTGACCCGGTGCGGCTGCGGATCCTGCACCACATCGCGGCCAGCCGGTGCTCCAGCGTGTGCGCGTGCCACATGCCCGAGGTGTTCGGCGTGACCCAGCCGACGCTGTCACACCACCTGAAGAAGCTGGTCGAGGCCGGGCTGGTGGACAAGGAAATGCGCGGCAAATGGGCGCACTTCACCCCGCGACCCGAAGGGCTGGCCGCGTTGCACGAGTACCTCGCCATGCTGGGCTGAGGCCCGGCGACCCGAAAAGGACATCCCCATGCACGTTGTGTGCGTCGGCGGCAGCGATGCCGGCATCTCCGCGGGGCTGCGTGCCCGCGAACTCGACCCGTCGACCGAGGTCACTGTCGTGGTGGCCGACGCCTACCCGAACTTCTCCATCTGCGGGATCCCCTATTACATCTCCGGCGAGGTCGGAGGCTGGCACCACCTGGCACACCGCACCCGCGCCGACCTGGAGGCCGCGGGCCTGCACCTGCTGCTCGACACGCGCGCCACCCGCATCGACGTCGACGCCCGACAGCTCGAGACCATCGGACCCGACGACACCCCCGCCCTGGTCGACTACGACGCGCTGGTGGTCGGCACCGGCGCCCGGCCCGTGCGTCCCCCGATCACCGGACTCGACACCCTCGGCGCCGCCGACGGCGTCCACCTGTTGCACTCCATGGGCGACACGTTCACCCTGAGCGACTCCCTCGAGAAGCTGCAGCCGCGCACCGCCTTGGTTGTCGGCGCCGGCTACATCGGCCTGGAGATGGCCGAAGGCCTCACCACCCGCGGCATCCACGTCACCCAGGTCGAGGCCGCCCCCGAGGTACTGTCCACCCTCGACCCCGAACTCGGTACCCTCGTCCATGCCGAACTCGTGCGGCACGGGGTCGATATCCACACCGGTACGAGCGTCACCGGCATAGCCAAGGGTGCTGACGGCCTGCACGTGACCGGTCAGGCCAGAGACGGCGAAGCCCTGTCGTGGGATGTGGACCTCGTTCTGGTCGTGGTCGGTGTCACCCCCGAGACCGACCTGCTCGTCCGATCTGGAGCCCAGACCGGGCCCCGCGGTGCGGTGCTCGTCGACGAGACGATGGCCACCGGCCTGCCACACGTGTGGGCCGCCGGCGACTGCGTCGCCACCCACCATCGCCTGCTCGGCACCACCTACCTCCCACTGGGCACCACCTCCCACAAACAGGGACGGGTCGCCGGCGAGAACGCGCTGGGCGGCAACGCCCGATTCGCGGGCAGCATCGGCACCCAGGTGCTCAAGGTGTTCGACCTGGTCGCAGCCCGCACCGGGCTGCGGGAGCACGAAGCCATCGCCGCCGGGTTCGACCCCGCCAGCACCACCTCGGCGCCCGACGACCACAAGGCCTACTACCCGGGATCCCACCCCATCACCATCCGCATCACCGGCGACCGCGCCACCGGCAGGCTGCTAGGTGCCCAGCTCGTCGGGCACCTGACCACCGAGACCGCCAAGCGGGTCGACACCTACGCCACCGCGCTCTTCCACGGCATGGACGTGGCCGACATCAATGACCTCGACCTCGCCTACACACCGCCGCTGGGCTCGCCCTGGGACGCCATCCAGATCGCCGCGCAGGCATGGGTGACCCAGCACCAGCCAGCGAGCACTCGCACCCAACCCTGACTCCTTGCAGTAATGAGCGCCCCCGCCGAGCGTAAACCCCTGGGGCGCTCCTCAGCGCGCGCTCACCACCCGCCCACACCCCCGACGGGCCAATCGTCAGCACGCCGCCGCCAAGCCATCCCCACCCCCGCCATGACAGGTGACCTCCACCCGGCCTAGCTCCACGGCCGCACCCCGACGCACCCGAAAGGGTTGAATCTCGACGACGAACACCCTGTGACTTGTCATATTGACGGTTGTCTATATGATGAGGACGTCCATATCGATGATCGTCAATGTGAGGTAGTCATGGCCGTAATCACCACCGAACCACCGTCCACACCGACCCGGACGCCCGTGGCGCAGCAGCTGTCCACGCTCGATCGCTACCTGCCCGTGTGGATCCTCGCGGCCATGGTCGTCGGGCTCCTGCTGGGCCGTGTCGTCCCCGGCATCGGCACGGCGCTGGCCGCCGTCGAGGTGGACGGCGTCTCGCTGCCCATCAGCATCGGGCTGCTCGTGATGATGTACCCGGTGCTCGCCAAGGTCCGATACGACCGGCTCGGGACCGTCACCCACGACCGGCGCATGCTGGTCTCCAGCCTGCTGCTGAACTGGGTCGTCGGTCCCTTGGTGATGTTCACGCTGGCATGGACCTTCCTCGCCGACCTGCCCACCTACCGCACCGGCCTGATCATCGTCGGGCTCGCGCGCTGCATCGCCATGGTCATCATCTGGAACGACCTGGCCTGCGGTGACCGCGAAGCGGCCGCCGTGCTCGTCGCGATCAACTCGATCTTCCAAGTCGTCGCCTTCGCCGCGCTCGGCTGGTTCTACCTGTCCGCCCTGCCCTCCTGGCTCGGCCTCGAGCAGACCAGCCTGAACGTCTCCGCCTGGCAGATCGCCAAGAGCGTCCTGATCTTCCTCGGCATCCCGCTGGTCGCCGGATACCTGACCCGCACCCTGGGCGAGAACGCCTGGGGCCGCGAAACCTACGAGCACAGCTTCCTGCCGAAGATCGGCCCCTGGGCGCTGTACGGGCTTCTGTTCACCATCGTCGTGCTGTTCGCCCTGCAGGGCGAACAGATCACCAGCCGCCCCCTCGACGTCGTCCGCATCGCCCTGCCGCTCTTGGTCTACTTCGCGGTCATATGGGGCATCGGCCACCTGCTCGGACGGAGTCTGCACCTGGGCTACGAACGCACCACCACCCTCGCCTTCACCGCCGCCGGCAACAACTTCGAACTCGCCATCGCCGTCGCCATCTCCACCTTCGGTGTCACCTCCGGCCAAGCCCTCGCCGGCGTCGTCGGCCCCCTGATCGAGGTCCCGGCCCTCATCGGACTCGTCTACATCAGCCTCTGGCTGCGCAAACGCTACCCCGTCGACAGCCAGCACTGACCAGCCTTCTCACCCCCACAGGAGCGCCCATCACCACACCACCCACCCAGTGACCCGGCCAACCACACGACCCCGGGCGACCGCCCCCGCGAACGTCCAACCCCAACCCATTCGCTAGAACGATCAACCCAGGAAGGAACCATGCGCGACTACACCTCCGTCGACGGCTACACCATCGACACAGGAAGCAGCCCGTTCACCCCGCAGACCCCCGCGCCCGCCGTCCAGCCCAAGGCCGAAGCGTCGGCCGTCCAGCCCGAGCGCCAAGAGCCCGCCCCCGAAGCGGCTGCCCCGCGAACCTCCGAAGCCAGCAGCGCGCCGTGGAACTACACCACGCGCCAGGCCACCCACATCGACGAGGCCGGCTACAGGGACACCACACGGGGCACCATCGCCACCGACAACACCGACTGGAAGGGCGTGACCCGCGGGGTCGTCAAGAGGCGCTTTCCGCCCCAGCACTGACACCAACCCCATGGCACGCAACCCCACGCGCGTGCCATGGGCCTGCTGGCTCGCTTCGAAACCGGGCGGGTAGGTGTCCGCTATCCGATCCCGAACGGATCCTGTCCGCACGTAACGGGGTGGAGCCAATTGAGGCCGTCATTCCGGGGCCGGATTAGCTTGACACAGCCACACGTGAGTGCGCACGTGCGGATTCTGCGGAATTCATGGCCGAACCTGCCCTTATTGTCCGTCGTGCGTTCTGAAACGACCACCGGCGCCAAAACACATAGTGAATTCGGCGCCGGTGGAACGCTTTACCCCAGACAGTCTAGGGAGAGCGCAGAGACGATGTTGAGCAGCGACGCGAGGTCAGCACTCAATTACATTGACGGCCAAGCCGCCCTGCGACGTTTCTTTGTACTTCGTCTGCATGTCACGGCCAGTGTCACGCATCGTTTTCACAGCGGTGTCGAAAGAAACAATGTGCTTGCCATCGCCGTGCAATGCGCTGCGCGCCGCAGCGACAGCTTTCACCGCACCAATGGCGTTGCGCTCAATGCACGGAACCTGCACTAGTCCGCCAACAGGGTCACAGGTGAGCCCAAGATTGTGCTCCATTGCAATCTCACCGGCGTTCTCAATTTGCTCTGCGCTGCCTCCTAGAGAAGCAGCTAAACCTGCCGCAGCCATAGCACAAGCAGAACCAACCTCACCTTGGCAGCCAACCTCAGCACCTGAGATGGACGCATTCATTTTGATAATTGCGCCAAAAGCCCCCGCGGTGAGCAAAAACCGCATCACACCCTCGTCACTGGCGCCGGACATGTGAAAACGGTAGTAATGCAGCACAGCAGGGATCACGCCAGCAGCACCATTAGTGGGAGCGGTGACAACACGACCCCCCGCTGCATTCTCTTCATTGACAGCCATGGCATACAAAGAAATCCAGTCCATCGCAGCCAACGGGTCGTGCACATCCTGCGAAGACAAACGGTTACGCAGCAGTGGGGCGCGGCGCAGCACATTCAAACCACCAGGAAGGCGCCCCTGTGTGTGCAGCCCATTTTGTACGCACTCCTGCATGACGCCCCAGATGGCCATCACGCCGCTCTCAAGCTCTTCTCGACTACGCCACGATAACTCGTTCTCAAGAACAAGCTGATCGATACTCTTGCCCTGCTCATCACACATGGCAAGGAGTTGTTTAGCGGTGCGGAATTCATGAGGCGCATCCATGCCGACACTCTTCTCTTCAGCAGACTGGCCATCAATAACCATCTCTGCAGCGTCAAGAATGAAACCGCCACCGATAGAGAACTGAGTGTTTTCGTAAACAACCTCACCAGAAGCATCGAAAGCTTTGATGGTCATCCCATTGGGGTGTTGAGGGAGAGCATCAAACATGTGCAAAGTGAGATCTTCTACCCAGTCAAAGTCGATCTCATGGGTGCCAAGAATCGACAAACGACCAGTGGACTTCACTACGTCAAGTTTGGGAGCTACAACACGAGGGTCGATAGTTTCGGGCTCATTACCCATCAGACCAAGCACAGTGGCTCGATCAGTGTGGTGGCCGGCGCCAGTAGAACCAAGAGATCCCCACAAGTCAACGTGAATGCGCGCGACCGTGTCGAGAATCCCTTCAGCCAAGAGGCGTTCGGCCCACTTGTGTGCGGCTCGCATAGGGCCGACCGTGTGCGATGACGACGGTCCAAGACCGATGCTGAACAGGTCAAAAAAGCTGAGGGCCATGTAACGAGAGTACGTCCCATTGGCCCCCAGATGTTCACCGATGTCGCTGTGCGTGACGACGGTCTCTCCTGGTGGTATCTATTCCGCTCACCTGCACTCAAAGCACCCAAACCCACACCTGACAACAGCGTGTAAACGCAACCTCCGCAAGGGTGATCCAGACTCATGCACCCGTTTCACGCAAAGCCGCGATCGCTGTTGTAGTGCCCGGCTCAACCTCAGTGAACCCAGCATCCCTGACCCCCACAAGTCGATGTTCACCCCAGGCTCGATACGGGTCGCGCACAACCTGGCTCAACTGCGCCCACTGCTGCTGCCCGCTACGAACAACACGGGTAGCGCACCCACCCTCGAACCAACGCCGAGCCAAGTCAATATTCGTGGCCGCCAACGCCGCCGCCGTCAACATCCCGGCATGCCCAGCCTGCGCCATGAGCTTGCCCGCAGACATCACCGGCGCTGTGTTCCCAGCCGCAACATGCACTGTGACTACAGGCCCATCTGCAGCCACTATGCGGCCATCCCCTTCACCGGAGCGCACCACCACACTCTGGTCATTGACCGGAAAATCAGTCCCGCCCACCTGCAGCTTCGCTACCCGTTTATCCAGCTCCTGCACCAGCCCCGGCACCAAAGCCCGCACGTGTGTTGTTCCGTGAACAACACCAACACCGGCGAAATCCTGCACCGCCTGCCAGTGAGCTCCTCGAGCGCGTCTAGTCACCTTACGGATATGCCCTTGGCTGTAGGAATGCACAGCATCGAACCACTCGCCCTCCGGCTCAGCACGAGCATCCAAACACAAGGCAGCGCAAGCGCTCGCCGATGCTGCCAGTGCAGCGTGCCAGCCGGGAGCAAGATCCGGATCTTTAGGGAGATTGATGATGAGTTGGATGGCGCGGATGTGTTCGGAGGCTTCTTCATCAGGGCCAGACTCAGGGGAGGTGTGAGCGGTTTTTTCACAGTAGAGGGACATAAGAGGAGCCAAAGCGCTGTCGACGGTCATGAGATCTCCGGTCGATATGGATGGGTGTGATGTGGGGAAGCGTAGGGGCTCTGGCGGGTGTGCCACGCTGTTTATCGATAGGCGGCACATGCTGGTTTTTGGTGAGGGGATTGCGATGAATGATGGTGCAGGTGGGACAGGATGTCCTTTCACCGGGATGCGTAAGACGATCCGGGAAGCGGAGGCAACGCTTCCTGATGCACCGCGAATTGAGCAGATTGATGGGGTGTGGCATGTGCGTTCCCTGCCTGCTGTACGGGAGGTGCTGCGCTCAGGGCGCACCACCGTACAGGCAGGGTTCAACGCTGAAAGTGTGAGGTCTTCGTGGATGCGCCGCCCGATTCTGTACGTAGACGGTGAAGAACATCGCCAGCAGCGGGCCAAGCTAGCTCGGTATTTCGCGCCCAAAACGGTCGATAGCCGGTACCGGGATTTCATGAATGTGCGAGCCCAAGAGATCGTTGCGCGGATTGAGCAGTTGGGGCGAGAAGGTGAAGTGGATTTAGCTGAGCCAGCTATGCGGTTCTCTGTGGAGGTGGCTGCCCAAGTAATTGGTTTGGGTGGGGCAGATATGCGGGGAATGTCGGCGCGGATGGAGCGCTTCTTTGCCATTCCGGCATTGGGGGCTCAAGGTGGTGTGGATCCGTTGGTGGCCCCGCCGAGCAGGTTGATGTCGCTGCGGGGATCAATATCGGTGATTGATTTCTTTGTACAGGATGTACGCCCCGCAGTGCGTCAACGGCGAGCTCAGCCACGCAACGATGTGATCAGTCACTGCATTGAGCAGGGATACACCGACGCAGAGATTTTGACCGAATGCGTGACGTACGCAGCGGCGGGAATGGTGACAACGCGTGAGTTCATCTCGATGGCGACGTGGCACATGCTCAGCGATGCTGCATTACGGGAACAATTCTTAGCGGATGTCTCTGCTGCTGGGACGAAAAATAGGTACGCGATCCTGGAAGAAATCTTGCGGTTGGAGCCGGTGGTGGGGCACCTGTATCGGCGCACGCTTTCAGCGATCACGATCTGCGATGGCGAGGATAAATATGAGATTCCGGAGAATGCGTTGCTGGATCTGTACATTCGTGCGGTCAATGCTGATCCGGATCATGTCGGAGAATCCCCAATGGGCATATGCCCTGGACGTCCGCTGCCATCGCGCACCGGTGGTGAGGTGCTCAGTTTTGGTGATGGGGGACATAAATGCCCTGGGCAGCATGTTGCTTTGCAGGAATCAGATGAGTTTTTGACGCGTTTGCTGCAATTGCCGTTGCGGCTTGTCTCCGAACCGAAGATTGGGTGGGCTGACCTCATTTCGGGGTATGAGGTGCGGAATCTGCGGCTGCGAGTGGGGTAGCAGGTAGGAAGCAGCGGTGGGCCGTTGGGAGTCTGTTGCTGGGTAGGGAGCAAATACCGGCTAGGAATGGGGCTGCGGTGTTCTTAAGCGCGTAGATGCCAAACTGCATCCACAAACTTAATAAGGGTAGCCTGACCTATGTGATGCAGTGGTCAGGGAGCAGGCTTACCGGAGCGGCGCTCCTCGTGGTGGGTGTTCTTTGTGCAGTGGTTTTTTCCATTTTTGTCGGCACGCGACCGACAACAATCGGTGAGATTCTTACCGCTCTAGGGCGTCCGTGGGACGCTAGCACCGACATCGGTGCCATTGTGTGGAGCCAGCGGCTACCTCGCACACTTCTTGGCCTGGCTGTGGGGGCATCCATGGCTTTGGCTGGAGCGCTCATTCAAGGGCACACCCGTAACCCGCTGGCTGATCCAGGCATCTTGGGCATCAGCCAAGGCGCAGCGTTCGCGGTAGTGCTGGGAGTGTTCGTCTTCGGCGCCACAAGCACCGACGTGCTCGTATGGTTCGCCCTGCTCGGCGCGATCTTCGCTGCCGTGACCGTGTTCGCCATCTCCTCAATCGGCACCGGAGCTGCCTCACCGCTGACGCTCGTGCTCGTTGGCGCCGCCACGACCGCCCTGTTCAACGCCCTCACCACCACGATTATCCTGCGTGACCAGGCAGGGTTGAACGAGCTACGCCAATGGAACACCGGCTCTTTGACCGGCCGAGACTTATCAGTGCTCGCCGCCGTAGCGCCTTTCCTTCTCGTAGGGGCAGCGCTGGCCTTCCTCTCAGCCCCCACGCTGAATGTCCTGGGCGCAGGTGATGACATCGCTAGCTCCTTGGGCGTCAACGTGCCGGTGGCGCGACTGCTGGGCCTGACCGGCGTCACCCTTCTGGCAGGAGCCGCCACCGCAGCCGCTGGCCCCATTGTTTTCGTCGGGCTCGTTGTCCCGCACGCCGTACGGCTGCTCGTGGGAACCAATCAGTGCTGGATCATGCCGATGAGTGCCCTGGCCGGAGCGCTGCTCATGGTCCTCGCCGACGTATTCGGGCGCATCCTCACCCGCCCCTCCGAGATCCCTGGCGGCATCGTCATCGCCTTCATTGGAGTTCCCGTGTTTCTCGCCCTAGTGCGCCGTCGATCGGTCGCGACGACATGAGTACCATCACAGACTCACGCCTTCGCCCCGGTGAACTGATATGGCCGCTACCACGCACCCGGATCCGAGTGCGCACAGTGCTCGTCTGCGCCGCCTTGGGCGTTCTCGTCACTGCCATGTCGATCCTGACGCTAGGGCAGGGCACATACCCACTCACCCCCGTTGAAGTCGTCACTGCGCTGACCGGCAACGGCCCCGAAATTCACCACATCATCGTCGTGGAATGGAGGCTGCCCCGAACACTGGTCGCAGTGCTGGTTGGTTGCGCTCTTGGCGCCGCAGGATCTATCACCCAGACGCTGGCACGTAATGCGCTAGCCAGCCCTGACCTTTTGGGGATCACCATGGGATCCTCAGTGGCTGTCGTGACAGTGCTGGCTCTCATTCCTGGCCCCATGCTCCTGGCAACAGGGGCGCTCGCAAGCATCGCGGTACCGCTAGCTGCACTGGTCGGTGGGTTGATTGCAGCCGGGGTGGTATGGCTGCTGACCTTGCCTGGAGGCACCGACACCTCCCGCCTCGTGCTCACCGGAGTAGGGATCACCACCTTGTGCTCAGCGACAGTCTCCGCTGTGCTGGCCAGCTCCGATGTGCACCAAGCCAGCGAAGCAGTGGCCTGGCTGGCCGGAACCCTCGATGGGCGACAGTGGCAGCATGCAGCCCCGGCAGCCATCTGCCTCATCACCGGACTCATCCTGCTGACTGCTTCCGCGACAGCAATGCAGGTCTTGCCGCTGGGAGATGACACAGCCCGCTCTCTAGGGGTGCCTATCGGACGTAGCCAAGCACTGGCCTGGGTGGCCGCCGTTGTCATGACAGCTGGAGCGGTCGCCGCCGCTGGTCCTATCGGATTCGTTGCCCTGGCCGCCCCCCAAGTCGCTCGCCTTCTCCTGGCCAGCCCCACACCGCCAGCAGTGGCCGGCGGGCTCTGCGGGGCGGTCATGGTGCCCGGATGTGACCTGATCAGCCAGCACATTCTCGCCGGAACCGTCCCGGTCGGGGTGGTCACAGCTGCCGCAGGTGCACCGTTCTTCATTGCACTTTTGGTTCACGCTAACAAGAAGGTCACGTCATGACTCTTACCGCCATTGCCCAGACGGTTACTCCCGCGCTGCGTGCCAGCGGCATCAGCGTCGGTTACCGCGGAAACACTGTGGTCAAAGACTGCGATCTGGAGATCCGTCCCGGAGTCATGACGGCCATTCTTGGACCAAATGGGTGCGGCAAATCCACACTGCTCAAATCCCTGGCTCGACTGATCCCCACCAGCAGCGGATCCATCGAACTCGACGGCCAGCCGCTGGCATCTCTGTCAGGACGAGAACTGGCACGACGGTTGGCGATGCTGACCCAAACCCCCACCGCCCCAGAAGGGATCCGAGTAGCCGACCTGGTTGCTCTCGGACGTCACCCCTACCGGTCCTGGATGCTACAGTGGTCCAGCAGCGATGCCGAGGCGGTACGTGAAGCGATGGCCCTCACTGGCGTCAGTGAGCTAGCAGACCGGCGCCTGGATGCCCTCTCCGGCGGTCAACGGCAGCGTGCATGGATTGCGATGGTGCTCGCCCAACAAACAGACGTGCTGCTCCTGGATGAACCCACCACCAGCCTGGATTTAGCTCGCAGTCTGGATTTGCTGGACCTCGTGGACCGGCTGCACGCCGACCATGGCCGCACTGTCGTCATGGTGCTACATGACCTCGCACTGGCATGCCGCTACTGCGACGACCTGGTGATGATGCGCGATGGGTGCATCATCGCTCGCGGAGAACCTCAGGAGATCGTCACCGAAGAGCTCCTGTTCGAGGTTTTCGGACTCCGTAGTCGAGTGATCGAGGATCCCGTTTCGGGCAGGCCGTTAATTGTTCCTGTGGGTGAACGGCACAGCGAACGGATCGCGTCCATCTGATGGGAAGAAATGAGACAACACCTAACTAAGGTTTACCTTAGTTAGGTACATGTCACTCATTCCCACCGCTTCCCCTGGAGGAGACGCCATGGCCGACAACCCCTTCGACGACGCATCCGGCAGCTTCTACGTCCTCACCAACACCGAGGGGCAACACTCCCTATGGCCAATCTTCGCCGACGTACCCGCGGGCTGGAACATAGTCCACGGAGCACCTGAAGGCACCTCCCGCGAAGCTGCCCTGGAATACATCGAAGCTCACTGGACAGATCTGCGCCCACAGCGCATCGGCGCCTAAAAACCGTGGGAGTCCCCTCCAACGAGCGCCTGCCAGTCGTCACCGCTGCACAGGCAACCACCGAACTGGTCCGATCACTTAAAAACCGTCCACTCCTAGCGGCCGGGGCTTCCCTAGCCCTACTGGGTGGCGCCGCGTTGGCAGTAGGGCCAGTGTTCCTGCTTGGCCGAATCGTTGACCTCATCCGTGCAGGTAACGGAGCACAAACCCTGCCTGGACTACTGAGCATCATCATTACCTGTGCCCTGGGGGCAGGTCTGCTCAACGGTCTGGGGCACACCCTCCTGGGTACCCTGGCCGCTCGTGTTGTCGCTGAACTACGCGAACGCGTCACCCATGCCACACTCAGCCTGCCTGTGGCCACCCTCGAAAACGCAGGACGAGGCGACACACTCTCTCGCGTAGGCCCCGACGTTGCAGTTCTATCCTCGGCCTCTCGCGGCGCTCTACCCACCGTCTTAGGTGCCTCGCTGATGATCTTCGTGGCACTGGTAGGTATGGCAACCCTTGACGTGCGGCTCGCTCTTGCTGGAATGGCTGCCGGGCCGATGTACGTTCTGGCAGTGCGTTGGTACCTACCACGGGCCGCGCCTCGCTACCGGGAACTGCGGCACCTAGAAGCCGAATACCTCAACGACGTAGTAGGCACAGTCGAGGCGGTGCACACACTGCGCTCCTACGGACTGGAAAAACAACGCCGCCGCCAGCTAACCGACTCCGCTGCTGCAGTGCGTCGTCAAGCCATCGATAGCTTCTCGGTGTTCACGCGGTTCGTTGCCAGAGAAAACCGCGCCGAATTCATCGGGCTGGCAGCGCTGATCCTCATGGGGTGGCTACTGCTACGCGCTGAGCAAGTCACCGTCGGCGATGTTGCTGCCGCGACCTTGCTATTCCATCGCTTATTTACCCCTATTGGTGCAATTCTAGCCGTTACTGACGACATACAAAAAGCAGGTGCAGCGCTCGTGCGTCTTGTCGGCGTGATGCGCCTGGCTGCAGACGCCGAGCCCGCGCAACCTGGCCGAGAAAAAGAAACAGCAGTAGAGATACGCGTACAGGGGCTTCATCACCGCTACCCCGCAGTAGAACATCCCGCAGTCGATGGTGTAGACCTGCATATCCCTGCCGGGAGCACTCTGGCCCTCGTCGGAGCCACTGGAGCCGGTAAAACCACCCTGGCCTCGCTGCTTGCAGGCAGTTTGCATCCCACTGAAGGTGAAATCACCCTTAATGGTCGCTCTATCGCCGAATTCGATGAGTCCCAGCTGCGCGCGTTGGTAAGCGTCGCCACTCAGGAAAGCCACGTTTTCGCTGGCACTTTGCGCGATGACCTACGGCTAGCAGATCCAACAGCCGATGACACCACGCTCCATGACGCACTGAAAACTGTTGGCGTTCAAGAGTGGGTGCAGTCCCTACCCGAAGGCCTAGACACCCGCGTCGGTGAAGGTGGGGTCATCCCCGACCCTGCGCTGGCCCAGCAACTTGCCCTCGCTCGAATCCTCGTGCGTGACACACCAGTCGTCGTGCTTGACGAAGCAACTGCTGAAGCCGGATCAGCCGAAGCTGGAGTACTGGAAGCAGCCTCGCAAGCAGTCACGGCTGGTCGCACTGCCGTAGTGGTGGCGCATCGGCTCGATCAGGTTTGCGCCGCTGATGCCATCGCTGTCATGGCAGACGGTCGGGTTATCGAACACGGCACGCATGAAAAGCTTCTCGCTGCAGGTGGACGCTACGCCGAACTGTGGGATGCATGGAGCACCGGACGGGAAGAGGAAATGCGATGAGTTTGGGAGGCACTGGCGTGCCCGAGCGTGCCCGAGCACGAGAAATCCTGCTCACCCCCCTGCGCCGTCAAAGGTGGACGTTCCTAGGAGCCGGTGCGCTCCTGTGCCTGTATCAGGTGGCAGAAGCGTCAGTTCCGCTGCTGCTGGGGTGGATCGTCGATCATGTACTTGAGCAGCGCAGCGTGTGGGCTCCGCTGTTGTCAGTGTCCGCGCTGGGCGTAGCTATTTTCACCGTCTCGTGGTCCTGGCGCACCGCTTTCCGTTTTTTGCAGGCTGCTACGGCTCGCCGCACTGAAGAACTGCGCGACGAAATTGCTACCAGCGTCATCGCATCTCGCCCCTCCCGCGGTGAGGTTAACGGGGATGACTTGGTGACAGTGGCAGGTGAGGACGCCGGTCACGCTGCCGACATCATGGAAATCCTTGCGGTGGCCGCTTCTGCCCTGGTAGGGATTCTTTTCTGTGCCGGTGTGCTGGCGTATATCGACCTCGCGCTAGGAGCGATGGTGCTTGGCGGCACGGCTGCGGTGCTTACAGTCCTGCATATCATCTCAGGACGCATTGCCTCCTGGGGGCAAGAGCATCAACGTCTCTTAGCGGTGGCTACTGCTCGCGTAGGTGACCTGCTGCGGGGGCTGCGCCCGTTGGCTGGAATTGGTGGTAGAGGGGCCGCTTATCAGGGATACCGACGGTTATCTTCCGACGCGCGTGAGCAGGCCGAAGGGCTCGCCAAGCTTGGCGGGGTGAGCGAGATGGTGACCACCTTGACCAGCACTCTTCTTGTTGGTCTTGTGGGGGTGGCTGCAGGTTACCGAGCCCTAGCTGGTGATATTTCGATCGGTGAACTCATCACGGTCGTTGGCTTGACCCAATTTGTGGCAGATCCAGCTCAACAGCTGTGCCGAATGCCGCAGTATGTAGCAGCCGCGCGGGCTTCAGCCCGGCGCCTGGCCGCGGTGGGGGAGCCCACTCCGATGGTGCAGGGACGTGACTTGCCTGCTGCTGGAGAAGTAGCCGCGATTGGCGCTTGGAATGGCGAGCAGAAGTGGTCTGCCTCCGAAGGGCAACTCACTGTGGTGTATTGCTCCTCTGGACATGCCGCAGAAGTAGTAGAGGCGTTGCGTGCAGGTGTTGATGCGGTACCGATGCAGTGTCATGTGCAGGTGCGTGGCGTGCCAACACAGGAAGCAGATCTAGAGCAGCTGCGGGGCCTCGTCCTTGCCGAGGCGAGGCATCCGCAGATCTTGCAGGGGACGGTGGGGCAGGCCCTTGTCCCCACTGGCCGGTTTGCTGGCAAAGAAACTGAGCCTGATGAACCTTCCGAGTTGTGTAGCCGGTTGCGCCTGGATGATGTGACGGTTGGTTCGGCATTGGAACGAGAGGTGGCTGAGCGGGGGATCGATCTTTCTGGTGGCCAACGGCAGCGGCTGGCATTGGGGAGGGCATTGGCTGCTGACCCAGACATTTTGGTTTTGGTGGATCCGACCTCTGCTGTTGATGCCGTGACGGCGCGGAGCATTTCGCTGCTGCTGGCTGAGAAACGTTCAGGCAGAACCACAGTGGTTCTTTGTGCCGGGCCGGAGTGGGTGACGGTGGCGGATCGAGTTGAGCACATGTCCATGTAAGGTAAGGCTTACCTTATAGAACGGAGGAGTCATCGTGTTTACCCCTGACCCAAGCGAATCCCACACACCTACGCAAAACAGCCACGCCCCCCACCAAGAATCCAACCGCTCCACCGCGGTATACGACGTCATCGGCATTGGTTTTGGACCAGGTAACCTCGGGCTAGCCATCGCCCTGAACGAAGGAACAGGCATCAAAGCCATGTTCCTCGAAAAACAAAACGAATTCCGTTGGCACGACGGCATGCTTCTGCCCGGGACCACCATGCAGATCTCCTTCCTCAAAGATCTCGTGACAATGCGTAACCCCGAAAGCCGCTACACCTTCATCAACTACCTGAAAGAACACGACCGACTCCCAGACTTCATCAACCGACAAACATTCACCCCCGAACGCGTCGAATTCTCCGACTACCTACGTTGGGTAGCCACCAACCTCGACGCCGACGTCCGCTACGGCCGAACAGTCACCGCACTCGACCACGCCATTGACGACGCCCCCAACGGAGCCCGCTTCACCATCACCGCAGAAGGTCCTGATGGGCCCGAAATCCACTACGCCCGCACCGTCGTCGTAGCCAGCGGCCTAGAAGAACGACTTCCCGAATGGGCACTAGGAGCTGAACTAGCCGGATCCGGAAGGGTGTTCCACAACCACCGCCTACTAGACCACCTCGCCGCACTACCAGAAGGCCTGCCACGCAGCGCACTCGTCGTCGGCGCAGGCCAATCCGCCGCTGAAGTCATCGCATACCTGCACGACGCCGGAGCCAACGTCGAGGCAGCATTCCACGGGTACGGATTCGCACCAGCCGACGACAGCCCCTTCGCCAACCGCGTCTTCGACCCCGCAGCAGTCGACGACTTCTACCACGCCTGCGAAGACGTACGCCGCGACCTAGTACAACGACACCGATACACCAACTACGCCTGCGTCGACGAAAGCCTCATCGCCGACCTGTACAACCGTGAATACCGCGAACAAGTCACCGGCGAACACCGACTGAACTTCCACCGCGCCACCCGCGTCATGCACGCACGCCTAGCCGAAGATGGCCGCGTCGAAGTCATCCTCCGCAACCGGATCGACGGCACCGAACACACCACACACGTCGACGCCGTCGTCTGCGCCACCGGATTCCGCTCCCGCGGCCTCAGCGGACTGGCCCCCAGTCTCATCGGCACCGAAACTCCCCAGGTCTCCCGAGACCACCACGTCATCGTCAACGGACGCGAAGTACCCGGGTTGTTCATCCAAGGCGCCACCGAAAGCAGCCATGGCCTCTCCGCCACCCTGCTATCCACCATCGCCGTACGCGCCGGAGAACTTTGCCAAGCACTACGCGCCGACCTACAAGAAGAAAACCCCAACCACGTACACACCGAACAGTCAGTGCTCGCCACGCGCTGACCTCAGTGTCGGCGCCACCGCCCGACGCCCACTCCTGCGAGCCGGCCTCGTCGTCGGCCCCTTACCCGTCTTGCCACCCGCTGTGAGGACCCGCCGATGACTCAAGAACTCACCCACCTCATCCACCTGCCCACTCAGGACGTCCACGCAATGGCCAACCGAATGGGCAAGGACCCCGATGGCACCTGCGCTACCTCAATCTGCCTACCCCTCCTGGCAGTGGCAGCAGCATGGTGGGTGCAACACGGAAACACACCCGCCACAGAAGGAACCGATGTGAGGGCCACCCCCCTCACCGTCACCCTGAATGACGCGCTGGGCCAACACCACATACAGGTCACGGCCCACGATCGACTCCCTCACCTGGCGGCAGCCATGGCAGAACAAGCAGAGTGGGCGCCGGGACGAGTGAGCGCCACCCTTGAAACAACCACCGTGACAGTAGAGCCAGCACAAACCGGCTCCGCCCAAGCCACCGTGTGCGTACACGTCCCCCCAGGCGTCGACGAACACGACCTACACACCCTGCTCACCGACATCATCGCCCGCCCAGAGCGCACACTGCTCTCCCTGCGCGCCCAAAGCGACACCCAACGCGTGGCACTCGAGGCCATGTGGAACGACACCGACCAACCCCGACACCGACCAGACATCACCGAACTCATCCGCTCCTGGGCCGAACAGACACCCGAAGCCGAAGCCGTCATCAGCGACGAACACCGCCTCACCTACCGTCAACTCGTGACAGCTGCAGACGCGGTAGCCGCACAACTGCGCCACCACGGCATAGGTGCCGAAACCGTCGTCGGCATCTCACTGCCACGTAGCGCCGAAATGGTCGTCGCGATCCTCGGTGTCCTCTTCGCCGGCGGCGCCTTCGTGCCCGTAGACCCAGCATGGCCAGCACCACGACGAGCCTCAGTCATCACCGACGCAGCCGTCTCACTACTGCTCGTGGCAGACCCCACCACCAGCGAAGAAACACCAACAATCACCCTCGATCTCAACAACCCCCTACCCCAAGCCAAACCAGAGCCACTACCAGAAGAAATCAACGGCTCCAGCCTGGCCTATATCGTCTTCACCTCCGGTTCCACTGGCCGTCCCAAAGGCGCCATGATCCGCCGCGCTGCCATCGTCGAACGCCTCCTGTGGCAACGCGACGAAATCCTCGGCTTCCGCACCGATGACGCATCCCTTTTCAAAGCACCACTGGCCTTCGACATCTCCATCAACGAAATCCTGCTGCCACTGATCTCCGGAGCACGCGTAGTCGTAGCAGCCCCAGAGGGAGAACGCGACCCCTCCTACCTGCTCAACCTCATCGGCACCGAACGAGTAACCTTCGCCTACCTGGTCTCATCGATGCTCGAAATGCTCCTCACCCTCGATGCCGAAGACACCAACACCACCGACCAAACCCCCACCGGAGCCCTACGCCACCTACGCCACGTCTGGTGCGGCGGCGAACTGCTCACCCAAGCGCTTTACCGCCGATTCCGCCGCGCCCTAGATATCCCGCTCTACCACGGTTACGGCCCCGCCGAAGCAACCATCGGCGTCTCACACGTGGTCTACCGCGCAGAGGGTGACCGCATGGGGCACTCCATCGGAAGCGCCAACCCCAACACCCGGCTATACGTACTCGGCCCCGACCTACGACCAGCCCCCATCGGTGAACCCGGCGAACTCTACGCCGCCGGAATGCTCGTCGGCCGAGGCTACGTCGGCGCCCCCTCACTGACCGCCTCACGATTCGTCGCTGACCCCTTCGCCGCTGACGGATCCCGCATGTACCGCACTGGCGACCTCGTACGACGCCTCGATGACGGCTCGCTCGAATTCGTCGGCCGCGCAGACAACCAAGTGAAAATCCGCGGCATGCGCCTAGAACTCGAAGACGTCGAAGCCGGCCTGGCAGAGCACCCTGAAGTGCGCTCCGTCTGCGTCATCGCCCGATCCGGACGACTCATCGGATACGCAGTAACCACAGCTGACTCCGGCCTCACCGGAGAACAACTACGAGACTGGTCCCGCTCCCAGCTGCCCGAATACATGGTCCCCGCAGCCGTCGTGATCCTCCACAGCATGCCAATCACAGTCAACGGCAAAGTCGACCGCTCCGCCCTCCCCGAACCCCAATGGGAAAACAACACCACCACAACCGAAGACATAACCGGCCCACGCCTGGCCCAGGTATGTGCAGCCATGGCCGACGTCCTTGACCTACAACGCGTCAGCCCCGACTGCGACTTCTTCGACATCGGCGGCGACAGCCTCATCGCCGTCCGCCTAGCCGGAGCACTACGCTCTGCCGGCCTACCAATAGGCGTCGCACACATTTTCAAAGCACGCACCCCCCGCGCCCTAGCCGACACCGTCGAAAACCTCCCAACCCCCATCGACGTAGAAGACAAACCCCACGGCCCCCTGCACGACCTGCCCGTACTGCGATGGTTTGGAGAAGTAACCCAAGCCATCGACGGATTCGTACAAGCCGTGCCCCTACGCGCCCCCCACGACCTCAACCTGCAGGCCGCCCAAGCCATCCTCAACGCAGCCATCCACCAACACCCAGCACTCCACGCCCGCGTCAGCCACCACAACGGCCTCCACCTAGACATCCCCGCCCCAGAAAATGCCACACCCGTCTACGTAGACGAACGAGGACCAGGCGGCGACAAAAACACAGACACCGACGAACTCATCGCAGACCTGGACCCAGCAGCCGGAGTGCTCGTACGCGCCCGCCTACGCCCCGGCGTACTACTAGTAGTGATCCACCACCTCGTGATGGACGGCATCTCCTGGCAAATCCTCACCGATGACCTCACCGCAGCGATGCAGGCATGGCGCGCCGGAGAGCTCAACCCCGACGGCACCCCAACACCAGGAAAAACACACCCCGTACAGCCAGAGGGAACATCCCTACGCAGATGGACCCAATGCCTCGCCGAAGCCGTCGCCTCCGGACACTTCGACACCGACGCCGACTATTACCGCCGGGTACTGGCAACCCCAGACGCACCACTGACCAACGCCACCGGCCCCACCCCCACCGTCGCAAACGAACGCACCCTCACCCGCCACATCAACGCCACCACCACCGAAGCCATCACCCTGGCAGTACCAGCCGCCTTCGGAACCGGCGTCAACACCGTACTCCTCACCGCGTTCGCACTCGCACTCGCAACCTGGCGAGAAGAAAACGGAACCCACCAAACCGCAGCACTCATAGACCTCGAAGGACACGGCCGCGAATCACGCTTCGTCCCCACCCCCGGCGGCGAAGCCGACCTCAGCCACACCCTGGGCTGGTTCACCAGCATGTTCCCCGTAATCCTGGACCCTGGAATCACCCTGCACGCCGATGAAGACGCCCTTGTACGAGCCTTAAAAACAGTCAAAGACCAGCTCGCCGAAGTACCCAACGGCGGAATCGGATTCGGTGCGCTACGCCGACTCGACCAACGCCCAGGCGCCGCGGCCGGCCTCGACCACGAACCACAAATCCTGTTCAACTACCTAGGCCGCGTGGGATCCAGCAACGGCGCAGAGTTCGAACCTCTACCAGGCACCGACCTGCTAGGCGAGCGCCGCGACCCAGAACAACCACTGCCACGCACCCTAGAACTCAACGCCGTCACCACCGTAGAACCCGACGGCGGCGTACTCCGCGCCACTTTCTCCTGGGGAGCCAACGTCCTCGAAGACACCAGCATCACCCGACTGGCACAACTGTGGACCGAAGCACTCACCGCACTAGCAGGCCTAGCCCACCGAGGATCACGCTCGCCCGGAGACTTTGCCTCCGCCCCCGGCCTACCTGCACCCATCAGCTTCGAAGACCTAGACCACCTCGACAGCCCCACCCTGGTCGACATCCTGCCACTGACCCCAGTGCAAAACGGCATGTACTTCCACTCCGTCTTCGAAGGCGAACAGTCCGACGCCTACGTTGAACAACAACTAGTCCACCTCCACGGCCCCATCGACGCCCACCGCCTCGAAACCGCTCTACGCGCGCTGCTACGCCACCACCCAGCCCTATCCGCAGCCGTATTCACCACCACCTCCGGAGAAGCAGTGTCTGTGATCGACACTGCCGCCGCCGACCGGCTTCACCTCGCCGAACTCGATCTGACCGCAGTAGAACCACATGAAGCCCAACAACGGCTACGCCAACGGGCACACACCGACCGCACCACCGGATTCGACCCAACACACGCACCGCTGATGCGCTGCACGCTCGTCACCCTCGAACCAGAACACTGCGTGCTCATCCAAACCGTCCACCACCTCGTGGCTGACGGATGGTCAGTGCCCCTCATGCTGCGCACCCTCATCGAGTGCTACACCAACCCCGACCTACCAGAACCCGCATATCGGCCAAAACACGGCATCCCAGGCTTTGTACGGTGGCTGGACACCCGCGACCGCCACGCCGACCAACAACTCTGGCGAACAGCACTCCAAGGAGCCACCCCCGTAGTAGTCGCTCCAGGCGCAGCAATCCCCACACACATTGAAGAAATCCCTGTCATCGCCGACAACATCGACGCTGCGCTGGAACACTGCCGCAACCACGGATGGTCAATACCCGTCCTGGCCCACGCAGCATGGGGCTTAGTACTGCGCGACCTCGCTGGCCTGGACTGCCACAGCGACGTCATCTTCGGATCCACCGTCTCCGGACGCGACGCTCCTGTAGATGACCTCGAAAACGCGGTCGGCATGGTGATCAACACCGTCCCATCCTTAGCTCCAGGGGCAGCCCCCACCGACCCAGCACACACGCTGCTCACCGGTGTAAGCACACACCTAGATCAAGTACGCGCCCACATGCACGTGCCACTAGCAGACACCGTCCCCCAGGGCGGCACCGTCGGTGACCTCTTCGACACCCTCGTGGTGATGGACCTACCCACCGACCCAGCACAACTACACGTGCCCGGAGCAGAAGTGGAAATCCGCGCAGTCATCAACGACGGCGCCCCTCATTACCCACTGACGCTAGTGGTTTCCCCCACCGAAGAACCCCTGATGCGGGTTCTCTACGACCCCGCATCCATCAACCACTCCCGTGCACAACGCATCACCCGGATGCTTGCCGCCGCCGTCGAGGGACTGTGCTCATCGAATTCGGTTGCACACGTAACCGCACACATCGCCGCCGCAGGCGCCCAGAGCACCAACGAACCGGCAACACTGACCCAGCTGTGGCAGACAAGTGTGGAAGCACACCCACAACGCCCAGCCCTCGTCGCCGTCACCACTGATAAAGGCACACCAGAGCGCATCGAATACACACAGATGCACGCCCGCGCTCGCAGCGTTGCCGCCACACTCAGCCAAGCCCTACCCCGCAGCGATCAGCCCGCCAGGGTAGCTCTCCTGCTTGACCGTTCCCCAGAGCAAGTAGTCGGTATCTTGGCGGTGGTCCTTGCTGGCGGCACCTACGTGCCACTGGACCCGCTGTCACCTGACCACCGGATCGACCTCATCCTGGATAACTGCCAGCCCGAAGTGCTACTCGTCGGGCCTCAGCACGCTGAACGCGCCCACACAATCGCCCCCGAAGGTACCACCGTCATGGTGATGCCCGATCCCCAGGAACAAGACAACACAACAGAACTACAGTTCTCGCCCCGCACCCCATCTCCCCACGATCCCGCCTACATCCTGTACACCTCCGGCTCCACCGGCCGCCCCAAAGGAGTGGTAGTCACCCACGCCAACGTGCTGGCGCTACTGCACACAGCCGACAACCACGTCCAGATGAGTAACCAGGACGTGTGGTGTCTGTTCCACTCGTTCGCTTTCGACTTCTCCGTCTGGGAGCTGTGGGCACCATTGCGGTACGGGGCCTGCGTCGTTCTCCTCGACTACGCCCTGACACGCTCACCCCACGACTTCGCTGGCGTACTCGCTGAACAAAAAGTGACGGTTCTTAACCAGACCCCCTCAGCATTCGTCGCCCTGGACGCCACCGGAGCAACCCTGCCAGCGCTACGCCACCTCATCTTCGGCGGAGAAGCACTCGAAATAGCTCGCGTCGCCGAATTCGCTCATCGGCACCCCAACTGCCACATCATCAACATGTACGGCATCACTGAAACCACAGTGCATGTCACGGCACTCAAACTCACCACCACGCTGCTGCAAACAGCCCAGCAAACCCGCACCACCGCAAGCCCAGTAGGACGCCCACTGGATGGGCTACGTGGTTATGTCCTCGACGGCCAGCTGCGCCCAGTACACCCCGGGGGCACCGGAATCCTCTACGTAGCCGGTCCACAAGTCACCCGTGGCTACTTCGGACAACCAGGGCTCAGCGCCGCACGATTCGTCGCCGACCCCTTCGCCGCTGACGGCACCCGCATGTACTACTCCGGTGACGTTATGCGGGTACGGGCCGACGGTGGGCTGGAGTACATCGGCCGCGCCGACCGTCAAATACAGGTGCGAGGCTTCCGTATTGAACCCGGTGAAGTTGAAACAGTCCTGCTCACCGCGCCCGGAGTGGCCGACGCTGCAGTATTGGCCCTCGATCGGCCTGAAGGACGCCAATTGGCCGCCGTTGTCGTGCCCCGCGAAGGCACCGACCTGGCCGAGGCAGCTTCAACAGCTCGACGCACCGCACGGCGCAAGCTACCGGCCTATCTCGTTCCCACCCTACTCATCGCAGCACAACAGCTGCCGCTGACTATCAACGGCAAACGCGATGAAACAGCCCTGCTCGCAATGCTCGAGGCATCCAACGAACACGAGATGTGCTCAGAAGCAGACACCGCACCTGCTGCTAGGCAACAGAGTGAACCAGCGGTAGCAGCGATCGCGGCAGCGCTAGCTGCGGTGCTCGACCTCGACCCCCAAGCAGTAGGACCGAACGCGGACTACTTCCAGCTCGGTGGAGATTCGATCCTGGCGCTCAAACTGTGCCACCGACTGCGTCGCGAAGGCATCGCAGTGAGCCCGCGCGAGGTTTTCACCGGACGCACCCCTGCCGGAATCGCTCGCCTATGCCTGCAATCCACCCCCGCGACATCAGCGACTCGCGCGAAAACAACGCATGGGCCATTGGTGCCGTTGCCCATGCTGTACCGCCAGCAAACACTGGGTATGCCCAGAGACTTCGCACAGGCCAGAACAATCGAACTCGATGAAACCGTCAACACGGAACAGCTGAGTAAGGCGCTAGGTCACGTGGTCACAGCACACCCGCTGCTCGGGGCCCGGCTCAGCGGCCTGTCACACCAACTGCCGCTAGGAATCGAAATACCAGCCACCACGCCAACAATCCCCGTGCTACAGGCAGACACCGCTGAACACGCACTACCCACACTGCTTGAAACCCTCGACCCCGAAAACGGAACGCTCCTTGCCGCCGCAGTAGTAAAGGGAGGACGCGTTGCAGTAATGGCCGTGCATCACGCAGTTGTAGACAGCATGTCCTGGCTGGTGATCGAGAACGACCTACGCTGCGCTCTCGAAAACAAGCCCCTTGCGCCTGAAGCTGTTTCGGCCGGTGAACACGCAACGGAACTGCTGCGCCGCACCCATACCGACGAAATCACCCAATGGCTACCGCACTGGCAACGCATGCATCACATACCGCAGCTAGTGGCAGCTGACAGCTGGCCAGGTGAGCAGGTGCGTCTACTAGCCACCCGACTAGAGGCAGGCGCAGCAAAAGCTTTGCTCACAGCGACCTCCGGCCCCCAGGTCGCGGCTCGGCTCACCGCCACTGTCGTCGCAGCGCTGTCCCGCTGTATCGGCGAGCGGCCCGAGATGCTGGTAGAGATGGAAACACACGGGCGTAACGGCGGGGGCAGCCTCAACATCGACCTGGAACATACCGTTGGATGGTTCACCTGCCTAGCGCCGGTGCGCGTACCTGGATCGAGCGACCCACAGCGGGTAATCCACGCTGTAGAAGGCGGGAGCGATACCGTCCCCGCAACCAGCTATACAGCGCTGCGTTACCTGCACCCACACGGCGCACGCATGCTCAGCAATGGTGGAGCACAGGTACTGGTCAACTATCTCGGCCGCGCCGAAAGCGACGCAGTGCTCTGCGTGCCTACCCCAGCCGCTCCGCCGCGAACCCCGCACCTGCTTGAGGTAGACATATGGGCGATGAGCAGCCAAGAACTGCGAGCCGAGTTCCGTGTGGCTGAACCAGCCTGGAGCGAGCTAGGAGTCGATCCGGCTGACCTCATCCCAGCATGGCAAGAGGCCGTCGCTGACCTGGCAGAATCGCTTGCCGAACAAGGCGAACAAGCAGCACTGACTCCGCTGCAACGAGGACTGTTATTCCAGGCTCAGGTCGCCCCCGGAGGTACGTACACGGCACAAACCACGCTGGCCTTCGATCGGCGTCTTGATCCGAAGATCGTGGCCGAAAGCTTCGCTGACACAGTCACGATTCACCCAGCCATTGGTGCCCGCTTCCTCGTAGACGAGGACGGCACACCGACGCAGTGGCTTCCCGGAGCGACCCAGCGCATCTGTCCTGAGGTGACGGTGCACGAAGTCAACAGTGTTGACCAGATCGATGCGCTGCTTGACGCGCAGCGACGACTGCCATTTGACCTGGGCGAATGGCCCTTGGCTAGGTTCCTGCTCATCCGTACCCCGCACGAAGGTGACCTGCTGGTGTTCACCTACCACCTTGTCCTGATGGACGGTTGGTCGAGAGCGCTGCTACTGAACAGTTTCCTTCAGCGACTCCGCCTACGTGAGAACACTCCTGAACAGGACATTTGTCTACCAGAGCCAGCGCTTCCAAGCTTCGCTGAGGTTGCTCGCAAAACCACATCGCACGATGAGGCAGCCGCGCTGGCCCACTGGCGAAGCCGTTTGGAAGGACTGAACGGACCAACGCTTGTCGGTGATGGACGGCTGGCCACGACACCGACGCTGCCGGAATCGGTAGTGATCGATCTGGATGAGCAGAGCACTAACGCGCTGAACGCAGCGGCGTCCCGCGCCGGGGTGACCCTGACCGCTTTGATCGTGGCTGCGACCACGCTCTCGTTGCGGGTTCTCACTGGTGAAGACGACGTTGTCGTAGGCCTGTCGGTTTCTGGCCGTAACCTCGTGGAGGACCCCGGGGTGGATTCGGTCGTGGGTGTGTTGCTCAACACCGTTCCGGCGCGGGTGCAGTTGCAAGCCCAGCAGACGGTAATGGATCTGCTAACCCGAATTCAGGCTGAGCGGCTGGAGTCGATGCCTTTCGACGGGGTCGATCTTGGTCAGGTTCAGCGAGGCCTAGGCATGGAGGTGCTGTTCGACTCGCTCGTGGTGGTGCAGAACTTCCTGGACCCCAAGGCGGCGCAAGAAACGCGACGTATGCACGGGATCACGGCGGAGTCTTCCGTGGACGCCACTCACTTCCCATTGACCTGGGTGTATACGCCGGGGGAGAGGTTGAGGCTCACGCTTGAGCACCGCTCCGAACTGCTTCCCGCTGGTGCGGCGCAGACAGCGGCGAACCTGGCGGTGTCTGCGCTGCAGTCATTGACTGACAGTGTTTTGGGAGCTGAGAGTGGCCGACGCCCCGTGGCGTCTTTGCCTGGATGGCAGGCTGGACCAGATCACGGTGATGTGGTGGCCGCTCAGAACGCTCGGGTGGACTTCACTGTGGTTGATGCCCTCGATGCAGCAGCTGAACGCAACCCCGATGCAGTGGCTCTGGTCGATGAGCAACACCGGTGGACGTTTGCGCAGTTCCAAGGGCGTTGTCTTGCCGTGGCGCAGGAGCTGCTGCGGCGGGGAGTTGGTCCTGGTGACACCGTGGCGCTGGGGTTGCCTCGGTCAGCGCATGTGGTGGCAGCGTTGATGGGTGTGCTGCGCACGGGTGCTAGGTACGTTCCTGTGGATCTGTCTCATCCAGATGGTCGCTTGGCGGCGGTGCTTGGTGATGTGAATCCTGAGGTGGTGCTGGTCACGGGAGAGTCACGCTCTCGGATGGCCAGAATCGTTCCAGATGTGCCGCTGGTAGAGGTTGATTCTCTTGCATCGGTGCAGATGTCTGCTGAGTTGGTGTCGCGCGCCAGTGCCGCAGGTGACGCTTATGTCATCTACACGTCTGGTTCGACGGGGCGTCCTAAGGGTGTGGTTGTGCCACATGATGGTCTTGCTTCGATGTTGGTCAACCATCGGCGAAAGATTTTTGCTCCGGCTGTTCATGCTGCAGGTGATCGTCGGTTCCGGGTTGCGCACGCGTTGTCGTTTGCTTTCGACATGTCCTGGGAAGAGCTGCTGTGGTTGGCTGATGGGCACGAGGTGCATTTGTGTGATGAGGATCTGCGTCGTGATCCGCAGCGTCTGGTTGAGTACACCCGTCAGAACGGCATCGATGTCATCAATGTGACTCCGGGGCAGGCAGAGCAGCTGATTGCTGAAGGGTTGTTGGACGAGGGGATGCATGCTCCTTCGCTCGTCTTGCTCGGTGGTGAGGCTGTGTCTGTGCGGTTGTGGCGTCGTTTGGGCCAGATGCCTGGTGTGCGTGGCTACAACTTGTATGGCCCTACGGAGTACACGATCAACGCGTTGGGGGTGGGCGATGATGAATGTGCTGATCCAGTGATTGGTGCGCCGGTGGATCATACGGTGGCGTTGGTGCTTGACCGTTGGTTGCGTCCTGTTCCTGATGGTGTTCCTGGTGAGCTGTATCTGACGGGAATTGGGTTGGCTCGTGGTTATCACGGCATGCCGGGACGTACAGCTGAGTCGTTTGTGGCATGCCCATGGGGTGAGCCAGGGTCGCGTATGTATCGCACCGGTGACCGAGTCCGGCGTCGTGTTGCAGATGGGCTCATGGAGTACTTGGGTCGTACGGACAACCAAGTGAAGATTCGAGGTCATCGAGTGGATCCGGGTGAGGTCTCTGCGGCTGTGCTCGCTTTGGCTGAACAGGATCGCGGTGCGCAGGCGCCCTCTGATGTGGCTGAGGTGTATGGCTGTGTCACAACAGTGGTCAATGGTGCGTTGGTGTGTCATCTGGCTGCTCGGGTGGCTGATTCGCAGGCTGTGGCGCGTGCGGTGCGTGATGGGTTGCGGTCGGTGTTGCCGGAGGCGTTGGTGCCGGACCGTTATACGGTTGTGCCGGAATTCCCGCTGACTGCTAATGGCAAGGTGGATACGGCGCAGCTGGGTTCGGGTAGCCCGGTGGGTAGCACGGGGCGTCCTGCTCGCGGTGAGCAGGAATGTCTGGTGGCTGAGCTCGTGGCTGAGGTGCTCGACCTGGATGAGGATGAGGTGCCAGCGGATGTTGATTTCTTCTCGCTGGGTGGGCATTCGATGGCGGCGGTGCGTCTTGTGGCGTTGCTTCGTGCTGAGGGTGCTTTTGAGCTGGCGGTGCGTGATGTGTATGCGCTGCGTACCGTGGAGAGGATGGCCCAGAAGCTGGTGATGTAAGACAGCAGAGTGGGTCTGGTGACCCTCTGGGGGTTATGTCCAGAGGGTTACCAGTTCCTCAATGAGGGTGGTGCGCCAGCAGGCGTGATCGTGTCCGCCGGGGACGGTTCGGGTGTGCACGTCCATGTTGGCTTCGGTGAGTGCTTTGGTGACTGCGTTGACGTGTTGGTGCATTGCTTTTTCGTCTTCACCGACGGTGAAGCGAATCTGCATGTTGTGTAGGTCGGGTAGGTGGCGTGCGGTGTCTCCTCCGGGTGGTGCGTTCAGGGGGTCGGTGGGGTTGGTGTCGGTCCACCAGAATGCGGGGGATTGTCCTAGGAGTGCGTTGAATTGGGTGGTTGTTGCTGCGGCTCGGGTTGCGGCGAGGGCGCCGAGGCTTTGTCCAGCTATGACTGTGTGTGTTCGTTGGGAGCCGCGCTGGGATAGCCAGGTGTCGCACATGGTCAGGATTGGTCCAGGTAGTGCTGTAGCCAGGGTAGGGCTGGTGAGGAAGTCGGTGCGTGCTTGCGGGTCTACCGGGGAGGGGATCAAGACGAGAACGTGGGGCGGCAGGAGCCCGTCGGCCACGGCTGTGTTGAGGGTGCTAGGGGCGTCGTGTAGGTGGAGCCAGTGGTCTCCGTCCAGGAGGAAGAGGACGGGTGTTGTTGTGGTGAGTTGGCCGGGGGTGAATATGCGTAGTGTGCAGCGTCGTCCTAGTACGTTGCGGTCTAGGCGTAGTCGCTCTGAGGGGTGGGGGCAGATGTGTAGGGGGCTGCGTGGTGGCCATCGGTCTAGGCCAGCGGCGCCGTCGCGGGGAGTTGTGGGGTGGGTGAGAAGTGACCCGAGTTCGCCGGTGGCGTCGTGGTTGAGTGGGTCGGCGCTGGGTGGGCCGTCGTTGTTGCTGAGTCGGTAGGTTACGCAGGCTTGGGGTGGGATTGGTATTTGGGCGATTCCGAAGCCTGGGGGTATTTCGTGTCCTGCTGTGGTTAGTTCTTGGGCGAGGGTGGGGTCTGGGTTGGTGATGGGGGTTGATTGTTTGTGTTCCCACAGGATGTGGGTGCCGTGGGGGGCGGTGACGATGCCTAGGGCTGAGCCGTCGGGTAGGAGTCGGTAGAGGGGCCATTCGGGGGAACGGTGGGGGACGTCGTGTAGGCCGGGTTTGGGGGTGGGGTTGTGGTGTTTTTTTTGTGGTGATGAAACTGCTTTGACAGTCATATTAGGTGAGCCTAACCTCAATCTATGCGCGTCGTTACCTTCGGATACCAGACCTGGGGCCACCGGACTTTGCAGGCTGTTCTCGCAGGCGGACATGAGGTGCCATTGGCCGTCACCCACCCGCCGAGCAACAACCCTTACGAACAGATGTGGAGCGACTCGGTAGCCGAGCTGGCCACCGCTCACGGAATCCCTGTTTACGAAGCGCGCCGCCCCGATGAAGCCCTAATCAATGCCGTCCGTGAAGCAAAACCAGATGTCATCGTTGCCAATAACTGGCGCACCTGGCTACCTCCGGAGATCTACGACGCCCCACCGCACGGCACGCTCAACGTGCATGACTCCTTACTTCCTGAATACGCCGGCTTCTCGCCAGTGATGTGGGCTCTGCTGAACCGTGAAACCCATGTGGGGGTCACCGTTCACCGTATGGACGAAACCCTGGATGCTGGCCCTATCGTCGCGCAGCAGGCAGTACCCGTTGGTCCTAATGACACCACCACTGATCTTTTCCACGCGACCGTCGCTTTGATCGAGCCGCTGGTCACCCGTGCTCTAGCCGACCTGGCCGCAGGCACACTCACCGCTACCGCGCAAGATCCAACCCGCGCCACCTATTTTCATAAGCGCTCCGAGCGGGAGGCATATCTTGACTTCCGAGCCTGCGCTGCCGACCTGGAGCTGCAGGTCCGTGCCCACAGCGACCCTTACCCGAACGCGTACTTCAACTACCGCGGGCAGCGGTTGCGTGTGTTGCGAGCCCACGTCTCACGCAGCCGATTCGGCGGCACTCCGGGCCGTGTCACGGTCCCGTATGAGGGGGGAGTAGCCGTAGTTTGTGGTTCTGCGCAACGCAACGCGCCAGCTCCTGCGCTCATCTTAGAAACGCTCCGTCTTGACGACGGTCGTGAAGTAGCCGCAACCGAAATTCTCGGTGATGGCGGCTACATCGATTTGCCCTAACCCACACAGCCATGGGGAAACCCAAGGCACCAACTATCCGGGGGATTACTACACCATGCCCACAAAACTGTCCTCGTTACGCCGGAGGGCTTTCCTGCTCGCAGCTGCACTGTGTTTGACCGGCGGAGTTGTCGGATGCTCCACATCTGACTCCTCGACTTCGGCGAGCTCCAAGCCAGCGTCTGCGGCCACGGAGGCTGGCGCGTTCCCAGCCACGATTGCCCATAAGTTCGGCCAAACGGTGGTTAAAGAAGCGCCTACTCGGGTGGTATCCCTGGGGTATAACGACCAGGATGCTCTCCTGGCTCTCGGTGTCACTCCGGTGATGGTGCGCAATTGGGACGGAATGACCCCTTCTGGTGAGGCTGCAGGGGCATGGGCCAAAGACCGCATCAAGGGTGAAAAACCCCAGGTGTACACCAAAGAAACCGTTGACCCGGAGGCAGTGGCAGCAGCCAAGCCTGACCTGATCGTCGCCACCTACTCCGACGTCGACAAGCCCACCTACGAGGCACTTTCCAAGATTGCCCCAGTGATTGTGCAAAAGGGTGACTATGAGGACTACCAGCAGCCCTGGGATGTCACGACTGAAGAGATCGGCGCTGCCGTGGGGCGCCCTGCCGAGGCCAAGAAATTGGTCGACGGTATCAAGGTGCGCATCAGTGAGCTAGCTGCCCGTCACCCTGAGTGGAAGGGGAAGAGCGCCACTGTTGCTACCTATGACGGCAAGGCGCTGTCTGCTTTCGCTGCCAATGACATGCGCACGCGGTTCTTCACCTCGCTTGGATTTGAAGCGAACAAAGAAGTTAATGACGCAGCAAAGGGCAAGTTCTACACAGAACTCTCTTTGGAAGAAGCTCGCAAGCTCGATTCCGACGTACTGGTCTGGGACCAGATCTCTTACGCCCCGAAGGGACGTTCTACGATCGAATCTGAGCAGTCGTTGTCTTCACTGCCAGCCATGAAAGATAAGCACGCACTGTTCCTTGAAGACCAGCTCGAGAAGGCCTTCGGGTGGCAGACAGTCCTTAGCTTGGGGTATGTGCTTGACCACATTGAGAAGCCGCTTGATGCAGCTGTTAAAGGTGAGTAAGTAACGGTTTTCCGCATGAAAAGTGTTGTGGCCCCCACACCATTTGGTGTGGGGGCCACAACACTTTTCATGTTTTTAACGGCGTGTGTCTTCTGGTGGAATGTCGGCGACAATCTGCGCGATCACTTGTGTATCGCCCATGGTGAGGTGGGCATCCGTGTGTTTGATATTGCGCTGGTAGAGCCAGTTGAGCACAGATAGGAGTACTCCGATAAGTAGGAGTACAGCAGCGATGGAGTAGACCACTGGCTTCTGTGCCCAGGGGCCGATGAGGAAGATAGTGGAGGCTGCGCCGAGGTAAGGAACCCACCGGGGAGCGCGGAAGTGGTTATGTGCTTCGGCTGCGCTGTCGCGTCGTAGCACGATACAAGCGATGTTCACTACCGTGAATACGGCTAAAAGAAGAAGCGCTGTGGTGCTTCCGAGGGCAGAAGTGGTGTCGGCGCCCAGTGCTAGTCCGACAAGGGCTAACAGCCCCACTCCGAGGGCAGTGGTGAAGATGATGGACGCATATGGGGTACGGTGTCCGCGGTGGATTTTTCCTAGGGGGCGTGGCAAGACGCCTTGTTTAGCCATGCCGTAAACGAGTCGGGAAGCCATCATCATGTTCAGCAGCGCGGTGTTCGCGACAGCGAAAATAGTGATGAACGGGTAGAGAGTGTGGATAGGGATGCCAGGTGCGCCGCGGGCGATGACCTCGAAAAGTGGCGTGTCTGAGTTGGCAAGAACACCGATAGGCACGATGGCTACGGTGAACAGTGAGATGGCGATGTAGATAGCTAGGCAGATTCCCATGCCGCTGAGCATGACTTTGGGGAAGATGCGGGGGTCTTTCACTTCTTCGACCATGTTGACGGAGTCTTCGAAACCGACGAAGGAGAAGAAGGCCAGTGCGGTGACTCCGGAGAGCACCAGGAACATAGATTTGTCTTGGGGGGCTTCGAAAATGACGGTGCGTGAGAAGTCGACGTTGCCGTTGATGGTGGCCCAGATACCGACCCCGATAACCAGTGCCAGTCCGAGGAACCCGATGAGGGTGAGCACCATGTTGAGTTTCACAGATTCGGAGGAACCCCAGAAATTTACGACTGCCAATGAGATGAGGAAGGCAATAGCTAAGGCAACGACTGCGGTTTTGCTCCAGTTCAGGCCAAATCCGAGGTTGATGTTGTTAGCCACAGCCATGGAGGTGGTTGCAGCCGAGGTCAATCCGGAGCACAGCACGGCGAAAGTCACCATGAAGGTGAGGAATTGTTTGTGGAACGCTTTGTGCGCGTAGAGGGCGGCTCCGGAGGCGCCTGGGTATTTGGTGACGAGTTCGAGATAGGAGTAAGCAGAAAGTGTTGCTACTGCGAAGGCGAACAAGATGGGGGCCCAGGCAGCGCCGCCGACGTTGGCGGCCAGCTTGCCAGTGAGGGCGTATACACCTGTTCCGAGAATGTCTCCGAGGATGAACAGGAGAAGCAGCCCAGGGCCCATGACCCGGTGCAGTTCATGATGGTCGTGTCCTGCGGCCTTGGTGGGGGGTGTTTTGCTCAAGGTGGCCTCCTAACGAGGGGGTCCGGCAGGGCAGGAGGTAGAGCCTCCTGTGGCCCGCCTCGCGCCCACGCGAAGTTCGATCAGCTTATTCACAGTTCGCGCTGATCCAAAAGCGTGGGCGCGAGGAGGTCACCGAAGGTCACCAAAGCTTGCGATAAACCTCTCCCGATTTGGGGTTAAGAGGGTCAGCGTCCCAAATGTGGTTTTTCATATCAGTGCCAGCTTCGGCGAAGTAACTCTCTAGAACGAGAACATCGCTGTTTCCTTGGAAGAATTCGCGCATTTTACGGATGAAATAGGGGTTGTCGCCGTTGCCGTCACGGCCTGGGCTAGCCAAGCCCCATTCGGAAACTGAGAGGCCTTTTTTATGTTCGCGTGCGAATCGGGCTAAATCGGAAAGGCCAACGCTGGAGTCAGGGGCGATGGAGCGGCGCCATTCGTTTTCGTTGCGGGCACGTAAAGGGCCCCAGTCGTAGTGGGAACAGCCGACCATGTCGACGACGTCATCTCCGGGGTACATGAGGTTGAGGCTGTCGAGGCGGTTTTTCTGGCCGCGCATCACAGTGCCGCAGTTAATGTCGAAGCTGAATTTAAGGCCAGGAGCTTCTTTTTTCATCAAATCATGGATGCGTCGATACGCGGTTTTGTATTCGCCAGCGGTTGAGGCGGTCACGCTCCAAGGCATCCAGGTGCCGTTGCCTTCCCAGCCGATACGCACCACCGAGTTACCGCGTCCTGCTTTTTGTAATTCACGTCCGGTGCGGCGGTAGGTTTCGTCGTATTTTCCTGCAGCGACATTTTTCAGGTCGCTGGGCTTGGCCTCGCGGGGCAAAATGGGTTGCCCCCAGAGAAGGACACCTTTGAAGTCTTTGAAGGTGTTGATTTCCCAGCTGGGGTCGTTGAGGTCTTTCCAGGTATCCCAGCCGGGGAAGGAAGGGGTGACGTCGCTGGGAGCGCCGCGCCAAGCGCCCCAGCGGGTGGCGCGTTCACCGGACATGAAGCCGCCGACCCATGCTCCAGAGTGCCATTTATTTCCGGACCTGGGTTTACCCAAGTATTGGTTGGCCAGATTATTGGGAGCAGGTTTGGCCACAGCGGTGTTTTTAATGCTGTTATTCGCCGGTGTTGTGATGGCGTTAGCCGGTGTGGCGGTAATGGCGGCTCCGGCGAGGAGGGCTGTTGAAGTGAGCGTTACGAAAGCTCGTCGAAGTGTCATATACATGCCTTTCGGTGTGGCGGGCACCGAAAGGCATGTATGTACATGCAGTTCATGGCTCTGCTCGTACCCCCTTGCCCCCCGGCTGCCGGAACCTTATGTCACTGCCGTGATGGTGTGCAGTCCCGTGGGGATGACCCACAGGGCTAGCACAAGGGAGGGAACAGGTTGTTAGTTACTTTTGAGGAAGGTCAGTAGCGCGGTCAAAGCTGCTTCGGTTCCGGTACTCAAAGTGGGTTGTAAAGCGGGGGCGAAGCGTGAACTGTGGTTGGGGTGGGGTTCACTGTCAGCGTCAAATCCACCCCAAAACCAGTAACAATAAGGCGTGCCGAAGGCCTGCGGGATGGTGCTGAAATCTTCTGAACCGGTTGCCGGTGTCATCGGGCTGACTCGCTCGGCGCCGAAATGTTCAGTGAATGCTGAGGTGAGAGCCTCAGTGACAGTGGTGTCGTTTTCGGTGGGTGGGATTACATCAGAAAGAAAAAATTCAGGTTCGCGTGGGCAGCGCGCAGCAGTGCATTCGGCGTGAACGATTCGTTTAACCGCATCAATGAGAGTGTTGAGGGTTTCTGAACTGTAGGCGCGGAAGTTAAGCAGCATGGTTGCTTCGCTGGGGATCACATTGGCTTTCGTGCCCGAGTGGATCGCACCAACGGTGATGACACCAAAATCACTGGGATCAATTTCTCGAGCGACAACGCTTTGAATCCGGGTGATGATAGCGCTAGCAAGAACAATGGGGTCGACAGAAAAATGCGGCATAGATCCGTGGCTGCCCTTGCCGTGGACGACAATCTTCATCATCGCTGCCGTAGATAAGACAGGAACCGCAGCGATCTGGATATGACTGGCAGGCAGTGGAACAACATGCTGTCCCAGAGCAACGTCAGGGGTAGGAACAGTGTCGGTCAAGCCTGCTTCCATCATCGAAACTGCGCCTTCGCCGGTCTCCTCTCCAGGCTGGAAAAGAGCCAGATAAGTGCCTGACCAGGCATCACGATGATGAGCGAGAATTTTCGCTGCACCCAGATGAGCAGCGACGTGGAAATCGTGACCGCAGGCATGCATGACGAACTGCTCGTTGCCGTCACGGTCTTTCGTCGTGGCTGTAGAAGCGTAGGGAAGACCAGTCTCTTCTTTGACAGGTAAGGCATCGAAATCGGCGCGGAACAAAACAGTGGGCCCTTCACCATTAGCTAAAACCTCGACGACGCCGCCACCGATTTGATGCGTGGTGTACCCGAATTCTTCTAACTGGCCAGTGATCTGCGCCAAAGTGGCGGTCTCTTGCATCGACAATTCAGGGTTGGCGTGCAGATGTTTATACAACTCTTCCTGTCAGCCCTTGATCTCATCGATCTGTGCATACAGAGCCCTGGTGTCGGACATAAAGGTGGCCTTTCTCATCAAGGAAACGGGCGCGATGAAGTGGTGCGTCAGCAACCTGCAGCAAGCACAGCAGATGCCCAAGAGGCACCATCGACGACATCACGGCTTTCGCGAAGGCTTCCACATGCTAATCACGGCATTGCACCTGCCGCACCCCAAAAAAGTATGGAATTCACACACCAAATACATCCCGACAACGAAAACGCACACCCAACGAACACGTATAACCCGCCCCAGAACACCCTCCTTAATCAGTCAAAATTTCCCCAAACCCGTGTGCCCTCCTTGCCCCCATCTGCCTTCACACCTGTTCTGATACACGACCAAACCTGGCTGCCCACCCCCGGGCACCCTGGGAGGACACAAGGGAGAACACCACGTGGCCGACAACGCCGAGCCCACCACCAACACCACCGGGCACCACACCACCCCACCACCAGCCGTCCACACCTGGCTCTCCAACCTCCTCGACCTCACCCGACGCAACCCCCTCATCTGCCTGCCCAACACCGCTGTAGCCCTCCACACCAGCGAAAACACCCTCCCCACCCTCATCACTGCCATCACCTCAGGCACCCCCATCGTCATCCGAGGCTCTGATGACCTCGACGAACTAGATCTACCCACCGGCGCGCACCAATCCACTGACCTCGACAGCAGCACCCACACCACCCTCCTCGACGAGGAAAACCTCATCTTCGCTGTCGATGACACCGCCACCATCCGCAAACGCTTCCCCGACCTACGCCGACGCGCCCACGTCATCCGTGACCAATCCGGAGCCAGTCCGCTCTACCTCACCATGGGGGCGCTGACCACCCACACCAACGGAAGCACTGACACCGCCCCCCTCTACCTCCTACCCATCACGCTTGAAGGCCGCCGCTACGGGTCCTGGACCATGCAGCTCGAAACCCAAGGCACCCTACGCATCAACGAAAGCCTGCTCGAACGGCTGCGCCGCAACCACGGTATCGACCCCCAAGCCCTGCGCGACCTGCACACCAGCGACGATGCCCTCGACTTGCCCGGCGCGCTGGAGCGCATCCGCCAGGCCATCACTCAAGCAGGAATCGACGCCGAGGTCACCACCGACGCCCGCATCGCATTGCTGGAGTACTCCACTCTCGAAATGTGGCGAGATCTGCACGACAACTGGGCCACATACCTCACTAATCCACTCCTTACCCACCTCACCAGCAGTGAAGACACAGCCCCACCAGCCAATCCCACTGACGGACTAGCCACCCGGCCACTCCAAGCTGAAACCGAACTCACCGCACCCCTACCAGCTGATGGAGCCCAACAGCGCGCCATCGCCTGGGCCCACGACCAACACACCTTTGTCCTCGAAGGCCCACCTGGCACTGGAAAATCACAGACCATCACCAACATCGTCGCCGACGCACTCGCCAACGGACGCCGCGTCCTGTTCGTGGCCGAAAAAGACGCTGCTCTGGATGTTGTTGCTCGCCGCCTAGCGGCCATCGGCCTGCACGGACGGTGCCTAGACCTACGCAGCAAAGAACAAACCCTGCGCGGCATCCGTACCCACCTGTCTGCATGCCTAGTTCAGCACGCCATCCCCACCAGCGAAGACCTCATCGCAGCCCGGGAACTGCACCGCGAGATCGTCACGGATCTAGCTCGCCACCCCGCAGCCATCCGCGAGCACGGAACCGACCCCATTGCCGTGGACGCCTCTGCTAGACGGGAACAAGCTGAACAATTCCGCCACAGCGCAGACACACTGCGCAGCGAACTGGCTGCAGCCCTGCCCCATATGCAGCCCTCCCACCCTGCTCCACCCGCCGCGATGGACGCCTTATCCACCGAACTCACCGCAGGTGAAATTGAAGGCCTCCACCACTTCGTCGACACACACATCGACGCCATCCTCACCCTCACCCCCTGTCTGCTCATGAGTCCGGCCACCGTTGCCCGCTATCTACCCGCCCGCGCACACCTGTTCGATCTAGTCATTTTTGACGAAGCCAGCCAGATCCGCGTAGCTGACGCTGTTGGATCCCTGGGCCGCTCAGACTCGGCCATCATCGTCGGCGACCCCAAACAAATGCCCCCGACTAACCTGTTTGGCGCTGCCGCAGCAGACGAAACCGACCGCCCGGATGAAGCTGAATCGATCCTGCTCGAAGCTGTACGGCGCGGCATCCCATGCCTACGGCTCACCTGGCATTACCGGTCGCGCACTGAAGGACTCGTTGCCTTCTCAAACGAGCGCTATTACGGCGGTGAACTTGCCAGCTTCCCCACGCCTCCGGGCGTAACTGCCTCTGGTGTTGAATTCCGTCGTGTCGAAGGTGGCTTTTTCGGTGCAGCCCGACGGAAACCGCCACTGAACATCGTTGAATCCAACGAAGTCGTTGCCACAGTCCGCGAGATGGTTGCCCTAGATCCAGATGTCTCTGTTGGTGTGATCACCTTCAACGCAGCTCAACGCGACGACATCCTCGACAAACTCGAATCCGATGAATCCGCACCCGAAGTACGGGCCGCGCTGCGAAGAGAAAACGAACCAATCTTCGTCAAGAACATCGAACACGTCCAAGGTGATGAACGCGATCACATTCTCTTCTCTTTGACCTACTCCCTTCATGATGCAGACAGGCTCTCTCGTGACTACGGCCTTTTGCGCCACGACGGCGGCCAACGTCGCCTCAACGTCGCTATCACTCGCGCCCGCGTACGCAACGTGCTTTTTGCTAGCTACGACCCCGACGTCTTCGACCAGATTGATGACCTCCCCGAGGGGCTAGCTGACCTGCGTGATTACTTATGCGCTGCTCGCTGTGGGCAGATTGCAGAAAAACCTGCCACCTCAACGGAGCCCTCTTGCCTTGCTTCCCCCATTGCTGCGCGGTTACGTGCTGAGGGCCTTGAAGCAGTCGAAGACGTGGGCGTCAGTGCTTTCCGGGTAGACCTGGCACTTCGTCGACCCGGGCGAAGCTGGGTTGCTGTTGGCCTGGACACCCAGCAGTGGGCCTCCAGGCCAGCTACCACCGATCGTGACGAGATCCCTCAACGTGTACTTGTGGGCCAGATGGGATGGGCTGCGGCTTACCAGTTGTATCGCAGCGAATGGAGTAACAGCCCCGACCAGGTCATCGCTGATCTTGTTCGTCTTGCTGATGAAGCACCCATCGCCGACGCTGCTAACAGCACAGCAGCAACCAGTGGGTCAGGAGCCGAACCTGATCCGCTCCTTGCTGCTGCAGCAGCCCAAGCTCAAACACAAGCCGACATTGTTGAGCGCATGGGCGCCACTCCCATCGGTTATCAGGCACCAGTGCTCACTCGTTTTGAAGCTGCTGAGGCAGAGCAGCGTGGTTCGCGTGAAACAATCAACGCGTTGCCAGACCACGCCGCTGTTGAAGAGGTGGCAGCGCAATGGCGCGAAATTGTCGAGATTGAGGGCCCCGTCCACATCGACCGTGCGGCCCGTATCGTTGCCCGCAGATTTGGGTGGCGACGTATGCCGGGAGTGGAACGAGACGCCATCGTTGCCGCGTTGCCTCCTGAGCTAGAACGAGTTGTTGACACCTCCGGAGAGTTTGTATGGGGCGAGGGGGTCGACCGAGATAAATACCGCGTGGTGCGGGGACAGAATCGGGCTGAGCGTCGTGCCACCGAGATTGCGCCTGAAGAACGCGCTAACGCTGTCCTACTTGCACTTGCTGAGTCAGGTGGGAAAGCAGGAGAATCCACCGTGCTCAGAGGAGTCAAGGAGATATTCGGCTTCGGTTTCCTGGCAACGCAGTTGCGGCCAGCTTTTTGGCCGGTTATCGAAAATCTCGTGGCGAGCGGACAGGTGCAACGTCAAGGACGCGAACTCGTTCTTGTCCAGGATGCTTCTGCTGCGCGAGAGCATTCGCGCGTGGGGTAAATAATTTGGCAGCCACTAGTGCGTGGGCAGCGCAGTAACTCAGTCCAGGAGTTTTCCGCGGCCATCGTGGGCACGGCGCAGCGCGATGAGGACGATGTCTGCGATGTGCCAGATACCGAAGGTTGCCCAGCCGAACAGCAGTTTGCCTATAGCTAGCCAAATGTTTCCTAGGTAGAAGCGGTCCAGGGCGAAGACGCCAAAGAAAATCGACAGCAAGATGGCGACTAGCCAGCTTTTATTTGAGAACAAGCCAGGTACGTGTGAAGCGAACATTTGACGGCCATCGGGCAGGATCACGGTGTCGCTGCCGCGTAGGGTGCGGTCTTTAGCCATGATGGCCAGATCTGAGAAGGAGTACGGACCGATCGGGTCGCTGTGGCGGCGAACGTAGTAGCTGTCGTTGGCGGTAGGTCGCTCATCCATGGGTGGCCTTTCGCTGGGTGGGTGTGAGGTGCGTGGCTTCATATACGGCATGTATGAACCATCTTCCCTGCCCGCGTGGGTCGCAATTCAGTAGAGGGCATAGCTGCGTGGTGTGGGATGTGTGCTGCACGGGTGCCAGGATGTGGGGCATGAATTTCTTCATGCGAGTCGGAGCCACTGCTGCCGCGACGGCCGTGGCTGCGTGGGTTGTTCCGGGTATCGCCGTTGGTGGGGTCTCCACTGGGCACAAACTCTTCACCCTCATTGGGGTGGCGATTGTGATCGGTGTGGTGAATGCCTTGATCAAACCGATTGTCACGTTTTTGTCTGGCTGCCTGGTGTTTCTCACGCTGGGGCTGTTCTTGTTGGTGATCAACGCGTGCATGTTGCTGTTGAGTAGTTGGTTGTCTAACGCGGTTGGGCTGGCTTTTGCGGTGCATGGTTTTTGGAGTGCGTTGATCGGTTCGATCATTATCAGCGTGGTTTCGGGGCTCCTTTTGGCGCCGATGGGTGGTAGCTGATGAGGTGCTGGGGTTTAGTCAGAGCCGAAGAGATCCCGGGTGTAGACCTTTTCAGCGACGTCGGCTAGTTCTGGAGAGCGACGGTTAGCGATGATGACATCGGCGCGGCTTTTGAACTCCTTGAGGTCTTTGACTACTTCGGAGCGGTAGAACTCCGTGGCCTCCAGGGTGGGTTCGTAGACGATGACGGGGATTCCTTTGGCTTTGATTCGCTTCATGATTCCTTGGATGGAGGAGGAGCGGAAGTTGTCGCTGCCGGTTTTCATAGTGAGTCGGTAGACCCCGACGACGTGTGGTTTTTTGTCAATGATGTCGAAGGCGATGAAGTCTTTGCGGGTGGTGTTGGAGTCGACAATGGCGCGGATGAGAGTTTGGGGGACCTGGTCGTAGTTGGCTAGGAGTTGTTTGGTGTCTTTGGGCAGGCAGTAGCCGCCGTAGCCGAAACTTGGGTTGTTGTAGTGGTTTCCGATGCGAGGGTCTAGCCCGACGCCTTCGATGATTTGTCGGGTGTCTAGGCCGTGGCGGGCGGCGTAGGTGTCGAGTTCGTTGAAGTAGGCCACTCGCATGGCTAGGTAGGTGTTGGCGAAGAGTTTGATGGCTTCGGCCTCGGTGGTTCCGGTGAGTAGGACAGGTGTGTCTTCTTCGAGGCTGCCTGCGTGAAGTAGGTATGCGAAGGTTTTTGCTTTGTCGCTAGCGGTGGGGGAGTTGGGGTCGGATCCGACGATGATGCGTGAGGGGTGCAGGTTGTCGTGGAGCGCTCGACCTTCACGAAGGAATTCGGGTGAGAAAAGGATGGCGATGTCGGGGTATGTGGTGCGTACTTGGTCGGTGTATCCCACTGGGACGGTGGATTTGATGACTGCTGTGCCGCCGGGGTTGTGGCGGGCCACCAGGTCTAGGACTGCGTCGACGCTTGAAGTGTCGAAGAAGTTGAGGTTGGGGTCGTAGTTGGTGGGGGTGGCGATGATGACGAAGTCAGCACCGGTGTATGCGGTGGGCTCGGTGGTGGCGGTGAGGTTGAGTGGATGGTTGGTGAGGTATTCGCTGATGTCGGGGTCGACGATGGGGGAGCGGCGGGCGTTGATATCGGCTACGCGGGCGCTGTCGAGATCCACGGCGGTGACTTCGTGGTGCTGTGCCAGGATTACCGCATTCGCGAGCCCGACGTATCCAAGTCCTGCTACGGCGATCTTCATGCGGTCAGATTAGGCGCGGAAGAGTCGGATTCGTGAGAGTTGCGGGTGTCAGGCGTGGCCGCGTTGGGGTGGGCCAGTGTGGAATAGGTGATTCTCTAGGCGCCATTGGAACGCGCAGAAAGTGATTTATCTCATCTTGACATGAGTGTGTTTGGGTGAGTGTTTCATGCGGAAAAAGCTATGAGCTGCAAGCTCTTTGTATTTGTGACTTGCCCCAGTGATTGCTGGAAAAAATCCCAACGTGTGGGTGAGGTATTGAAGTCAGTTAACGCTCGCTTTAGCGTCAAAAACAGTTCGGCACAACGGTTTTCGTTTTATAGCCGAACTGTGCAGCACTCTCGCAGTGAGGAACATCATGCCTCACCTCAACTCCCCAGGAGCACAAATGCATAAGCGCAATGTCGCGCGTGTCGCGGGGGCTGGGCTGACCGCTCTCGTTTTGATGGTCACAGCTCTACCTACCGTCCACGCCGCACCAGAGAGTAACGGGTCAGATCCTTCTACTGGCAACATCACCACACCTAACACACCTGATAACAACCCTCTCCTGCCGCTGGTCAATGTCAAGCGCCCCAACACCCGCCTCAAACCCAACATCTTCAATCCGCACCCGGTATGTAACGCCCACCAGGACTACCGCACCGTCATTTATCGCGTACAGGATCACTTCACCCCCATGGGGGCGATCGAAACCCGCAACGACTCAAAGGGAGACATCCCTCTAAGCCAACAGTTGAGCAGAACTCAAACGATCAGCCTGTCTGTCAGCGGTGACTACGGCAAGACGTTTGGCAGCATCTCCTCGGGCCTGAGCGCTGTGGCGGGCAAACTTACCGGCAACATTTCTGCCACCTCACCCACAGAGTCACTGAATATCCGGCCCAGCGTCTCGTACTCACTTGCCTGGACGGTTGGACAAACAATCGGACCGTTCACTGTCCCTGCTGGCCACACAGGCAAAGCAACGTACGGGTTCCGGCAGCTGTCGTTTAAAGGAACGCAGCAGCGCTGCCGCGCCAATGGAACATGGTCTAACCCCTGGACTTACTCGGGACTGGCGCCGCTGAGCAACGCCGTCGTCGTGAAGGTCTACAAGAACAGCGCCTCTGAGGCGACCGGAACCAAGTGAAAAACAAGGACGTCACAGCGATGAAAAGAATGACACGTAGGTTCCTCGCAGCCGGTGCTGCCGCGGCGGTAGTGGCATCGGTAGCAGTGCCCGCCTCAGCTGCCGATACCGCTCCCAAACGTGACCTCGCGGTGAGTTATGCCGTATCAGGAGCGAAGATTCCTGGGTATCCAGGATTAGTGACGCTTCGCCTGACCAATGCAGGAACGGACCGGTATTACGGTGAATTCCCCTTGGTGACTTTTGAAGTCAAAATCATCACGGCTAAGGGGCCCCAAGGAGTGAACCGTAATATCGGCACCCGCAGTTTTCACGGCTCGCACGTGGAAGATCTTGGGTTCGATGAAGCAACTTCCACGCACACCTACCGCGTGATCCTGTCTAACCCGGTGGAACGCGGCACTAAAGGTATGAACATCGCGGGTTTCTACTTCGGTATCGGCGCTACTCGTGAGGGCCGTGTCATCCAGAAAATCGTTACCACTCAAAAGGGTCGCTTGCCAGGTGATACCCCCAACGCTAACGATCAAAACGTCGACTCAACTGTTGCGGGCAATACGCACACTAACTTCGGTAAGCCGACCGGATTGTTCTGATATCCGCGCAGCTAAGTCTCCTGCTTAGTCACGCGTTGGGTACGCAGATTGCCTGGGTCGTTTTCACAATGACCCAGGCAATCTGCGTAGCCACGGATTTGTAGAGAATCAGGCAGTAGTAGGTGAGCTGCTAACCGATTGCGGCTCTGGCCCCCAGTAGTCAGTTTTTTCGGTAATACCGATGTCGGCGGCGCAGAACGTGGGGTTCACGCCCTGCTTGCGCTGCTCGATGTAATTCTTGCTGGCTTTGATGGCGTGGCTACCCAGCAAGATGATCACCGGAATATTGATCAGAGCCATCAAGCCCATCAAGATATCGGCGATGCTCCAGGCCATTTCAAACTCTAGGAGTGCACCGCAAAACACGATGAGTACTGCGACGGCACGGAAACCGCGTAGCAGCCACACAGCAGGTTCCCCGTGGCAAAGGAACCGCAGGTTAACTTCCGAGTAGTAGTAGTTGCCGATGAGAGTGGTGAAGGCGAACAACACCAGGCATGTGGTGATGAAGGGCGGACCCCATGCGCCAAATACGGTAGCCACCGCGGCCTGGACGTAAGCCACGCCTGCCATCTTCTCGTCCGGGACCACGCCTGAGGCCAGCACTGTGAAACCGGTGATGGTGCATACGAACCATGTGTCGATGTATACCGACAGCATCTGAACGAGTCCTTGCTTAACCGGGTGTGAAACCGATGCTGACGCAGCAGCGTTAGGTGCCGAACCAACTCCAGCTTCGTTGCTGTAAAGGCCACGCTTAATGCCAAGCATCATTGCTGAGCCTGCAAAGCCACCAAAGATTGCCGGGAAATCGAAGGCGCTGGAGAAAATCGCCGCGAACATGCCAGGAACTAAGTGCAGGTGGGTGAACACCACTGCGATCCCAGCGAGTAGGTAAGCGATCGCCATGAAGGGAACAAGCATCGAAGTGACATGAGCCAAACGCTGACCACCACCGAAGATCGGTAGCGCAGCCATCAAGGCTAGGACAGCACCGAGAATCAATGGCGTGGTGCTTTCCGAGAAAAAGCCGTAAGTGCGGAATGAGTCGACAGTGTTGTACGAGGCAACCATGTTGAAGCCACCCATGTACGTGAAGATCAACGCGCAGGCAAACACCACTCCTAGCCAGCGTGCCTTCAGTGCGGTGGTGATGTAGTAGGCCGGTCCCCCATAAGAGACATTGTTTTCACCGCGGCGCTTGTAGATCTGGGCCAGAGTGCTCTCGATGAACGCCGATGAAGCTCCAAGTAAAGCGATGAGCCACATCCAAAACAATGCGCCAGGACCGCCTAAGACGATCGCGACTGCTACGCCTGCAATATTTCCTGTGCCAACGCGCGAAGCGGTGGAAACCATAAGGGCGCTGAAGGAAGAAAGCGATTCGCCTTCTTCTTTCGGTTCTGTCACAACACGAACTGATTCGGGCAGCAGTCGCAGCTGCACAAATCCAGTACGAACACTGAAATAGAGTCCAGCTCCAATGAGCAGAGCGATGAGGATGTACTGGTACAACACGTCGCTCACGGCGGTAAGAAAATCAGCCATCGAGGCCCTTTCAGGGAAGAGGGACCGCCGGTATTCACGGCGTGGCAGCAGAGTGCCATAACTGAGCGCTAACTGGGCATTCGTCCCATGGAGGCTGAAAAAAGCCAGCGCAGAGGCACTGTATATGTAGTTTTTGTGGCGTGATTGCCGTGGTCACGCCATAGCGTCGACAAGAAGACCTTTATCGAACATGCCATTGAGATCGGCGACATTCATGCGTCGAGATGCCAAAAGGGATGGCAAAGCGTGAAGTCCGCCGCGCAAAGCAGCTAATACGGCTCGAGGTTGCATCCGCAGCATGCGTGCCAATCTGCCAAGCGATTCTCGTTGCCAGCCAGTCACATTGTCTGAAAGTAGACCAGAGGTGAGTTCGGGGGAGTAGAACTGTTCGCGGCCTGCCCGAGCTTCGCGAGAGGTAGTTGCGGCTGTGCGTGCCACAGGTTGCACTGGGCTGGTGGGCAGGTTCGCGGAGGTAGCCGGGGCAGGACTCACGCCGCTTGCCCGGCCAGGGTCAGGTCCTTCAATGCCGGAAACGCTCACGCACTCTCATCGGCACGGGTGTCGAGGTCAATAGTGCTCTGGGTTGTCCTGGTCGGAGGTGTTTTCATCGGGAGTCTGTGGGCTTGTGGGGTAGCGGTGTGCGCGATGGGAAGCAAAGCTCCACACCTTGTTCAAGATGAAGCTGAGCGGGGTCACTAACACTAGTGACGTCAATTGCGCCCAGTACTCGGGTTTGCGAAGCCCTGTGGTGCTGTCCATCCATGCGAAATCCAGGAACAGGGGAGAGGTTGGATTCAATAGGAGCGTATTGATGCCGAGTACAAATAGCTGCCCGATCGCCCCAACACAAAAGAACGGCCAGAACTGAGAACGGACAGTCATATGGCGTGAATCGGAAAACGTCAGGCGCCGGTTCAGGAAAAAGTTCGAGACGTTCGCGACAAGAAACGCCAACGTTGAGTACACGTGATACCAGCGCACGGACCATGGCGTGAACACGATCGGCCACACGATGCCGGTGGCGTCAGGACCGCTGCGGTTACACAAAATCACCACAGCCATGTTCACCAGCACCCCAGAGCCACCAATGATCCCGAAAGTAAGGAACTGGCGCAGCATCACTGCATGCGAGGCTGCTCGCGGGAGACCACCCCCGTCCGGGGAACCTGTTGGGTCGGGTACCGCCGCAGTTGCCACCTGTTCCTCGCTTCGCACTCGATACTCGCTCCTTCTTCGCTTGCTGCCAGCTCATGTCCCAGATCGACAACGTCCACGTGCAGCGGCACGCCCTCGCACACAGTTCACAGCAACGTAACTTCAGACGCGGGCAGAGTACCTTCTGTGTGTGCTCACCCTGATTTCTCCAGCAAAATCTCTCGATCTTGAATCACCGCTACCTACACGTAAATACACCTTGCCGCGGCTGCTTGAGGAGGCTGAACTCCTCATTGACGTGATGCGCACAAAAGCGCCAGAAGATCTGGCTGAACTAATGCGTATTAGCTCTGAACTCGCTCAGATCAATGCCGAGCGTTACGCCAGGTTCAGCACTCCTTTTACCCCAGATAACTCACGACCAGCGATTTTCACGTTCGCAGGTGATGTGTATCGGGGATTGAATGCCGCACAGCGGTTTGATGCTCGTGACCACACCGAGGCGCAAAAGACGCTGCGCATCCTTTCGGGCCTGTATGGCTTGCTTCGTCCTTTGGATTTGATCCAGCCGTATCGACTCGAGATGGGTACGTCCTTGGCAACCGAACGAGGTCATAACTTGTATCGCTGGTGGGGGGACCAGATCACTGATCTAGTTGTCGAGGACCTGGCTGCCTCGCCGGGGCCCGATGTTGTTATCAACCTTGCCTCAGCCGAGTATTCAACGGCAGTTGATCTGGATGGTTTGGATGCTCGGGTTGTTGCTCCTCGTTTCGAGGACCGTAACTCTCGTGGGCAGTGGAAGGTCATCTCTTTTTCGGCGAAAGTGGCGCGTGGCTTGATGGCCGGGTGGATTGTGCAGAACCGGGTTCGGTCAGTGCGTGCTTTGAAAGACTTCAATGAGGGGGGATATCAGTTTGTCCCGGAGGTCTCTAGGCCGGACATGCCTGTGTTCCGTCGTGTTGAGGCGCGGGGTGCATCTGCTGAGAACCGTCATGGATGAGGCCGTTGAAGCTTCTGAGCCTTGCCATGCAGATCCGCGGCCAACTGCTTTGCATGGCAGGGAACGGGTGCGGTTCGTGCTGCGCGGCGCGGCAGCCTTGTTTGTGGAGCAGGGGCTTATTGATGCTGCCGCGGCACTGACGTATTACGCGGTGCTATCCATTTTTCCGGCCGCGATTGCGCTTGTGTCTGTTGGGACGATGTTGGGGCAAGATCCGCAACTGCTTCGTTCATTCGTGGAAGAGCTGCTGCGGGAGTTGTCTCATGTGGTGACTCCTCAAACGCTTACGGCGGTACTCGCTGTGATCGATGCTGTGATGCCCACCGAGGGGGTGGGGGCAGGTGCAGGGGTGGGGTTGGTGGTGGCGTTTTTCACAGCCTCGATGTACGTGCGTGCTTTCGCGCGGTTCGTCAACCAGATCTATGGGGTGAAAGAGGGCCGCACGCTCGTGCGGTTCTGGAGTGACATGTACCTATTGACGGCAGTGATTCTTGTTTTGGCCGCTGCGGTGCTGACATTGTTGGTGGTTTCTGGTCCGGTGGCAGAGGCTGTCGGTACGTTGGTTGGTTTGGACCGCGCTGGGATAGATATGTATGCCGTGGCAAAGTGGCCGGTTTTGGTGATGCTGGTGGTCGCGACGTTGAGTTTGCTATATCGATTCACCCCGAATGTGCATTCTCGAAGCAAACGGTTTCCGTCTCAAGGGGCTTTTATCGCGTTGGGTACGGCAGTGTGCGCGTCGGGAGGATTCGGTGTGTACGTCTCGAATTTCGCGCAGTACGACGCTATGTACGGCACTCTTACCGGGGCGGTGCTGTTTTTGCTGTGGTTGTGGATTCTTAATGTGGCGATGTTGTTCGGGGCAGTGGTGGATTTCGAAATTGAACGAACCAGGCAGCTGAACCGAGGGTTACCAGCTGAGGATGAGTTGCAGCTTGTTCCTCGCTCCACGGTGGCAGCTGATCGTGCTGATGAACGCGCCGCCGCCCGAGTGGAGGCCGGGCGGCGGGTGCGTGTGGGGATCTCTGCTGATCACCAAGAGTGAGGTTTTGGTGATGGCAGGTCAGGCAGATGCTACGTGTGGGCTGTTACGGAAATGCGTGATAGCAAAGCCAGCAGCTAGTCCTACGAGGGCAGGTAGAGCCCATCCGAAACCGAGGTCGTAGCCAGGTAGTACGGTGGAGGCGAAATTGACGAGAGCGTCTTTGCCCGGGATGGGGAATTCCAACGCCTTAATCATGTCAAAGAGCGCAGCCACGGCTGTGAAAGCTGTCATCAATTGGGCTGCCAGTGCTCGTCCCTCTAGCCAGGGGGTGAGCAATCCGAGAATGATCGCGGTGATTGCTAGGGGATAGAGGAACAACAGCACTGGTACCGAGATTTTCACGATGCTGGCTAGGCCGATGTTTGCAACGCCAGCGGAAAAAACAGTGAACAGGATGGTCCAGCCTTTGTGGCCAAGCACGGTGGGGAACATGGTGGAGAACATTTCGGCGCAGGCGGTGACAAGCCCGATGGATGTTTTCAGGCAGGCAGCTAGCACGATCGCGGCGATGAGGACGGTCCCTGCTGGGCCGAAGTAGTGAGAGGACACAGCTGCTAGGACAGTGCCACCGTTTTTGGCGGTGGGGATTAGGTGTAGTGAGGTAGCGCCGATGTAAGCCAGGGCTGCGTAGATAACAGTCATGGCGATCATTGAGTAGATGCCTGCTTTGGCGGTTTCGGTGGCTACTCGTCCAGGTGAGGTGACGCCCAGGCGGTGGGTAGCTTCGATGATGACGATGGCGAAGGCCAGGGAGGCTAGGGCGTCCATGGTGGCGTAGCCGTCGATGAATCCGACGGCTGCGGCGTTCTGGGCGTACTTCTCACTGGGGACTCCTTCGACGGGTCCCATGGGGAAGATGACGGCTGCGGCGATGACCGCAAGAAGGAGAACAAGGAAGACGGGCGTGAGATAGCGGCCTACCCAGTCGATAAGGCGGCCAGGACGGATGGCTGCCAGGCCGGTCAAGGTGAAGAAGACGATGGTGAAGACGGCCAGCCAGAGGTGCTCAGAGCCTTCGGAGAGATATGAGGCGAAACCTACTTCGAAGGAGACGGTCGCGGTTCGTGGTACAGCGAACAAAGGACCGATGGTCAGGTAGAGCGCGCAAGTGAATGCGATGGCGTACCAGCGCGATACATTGCTGGTCATTTGGAGCATGGAGGAAGAGCGGGATAGCGCGGAGGCAATCACGCCAATGATGGGTAGTCCTACCGCGGTGATGAGGAATCCTGCGGTGGCTGCAGGAGTGGCTCCAGCGGCGTCGCGGCCGAGTTGAACAGGGAAAATAAGGTTTCCTGCTCCGAAAAACAGTCCAAAGAGCAGTGAACCTACCAGGAGTGAGTTGCCGGTACTAAGACTTCGGCTGGGCTGATTTGTGGGTGGCATTTCGACAGTATTCCAAACAGGCCCCAGTCAAGAAGAGGGCGTCCTGTAGGTGAAAAGATTCTGGTAGAACCTGGTTAGGTGTGCCTGCCTGGGGTGGGGATTTGGTGGGTTCGGGAAGCGATGATGTCGGTGAGGCTGCGCGGGCGCCCGTAGAGCCATCCTTGAATCATGGGGCAGCCGATTGATTCCAAAAGTGCAGCTTGTTGAGGGGTTTCGACGCCTTCGGCGACGATGTCTGCGATGAGTAGGCTTCTGGCCAGGGCGAGGATGGCGGTTGCTTGGGCGGGGGCTTGAGGATCGTGCTGGAGTCGTGCGGTGATGGATTGGTCGAGTTTGACTGTGTCTAGGGGGAGCCGGATGAGCGTGGCTAAGGATGCGTAGCCGGTGCCGAAATCGTCCATACAGATGCGTACACCAGCTGCGCGCAAAGTAGTGAGGGTTTCGATGGCTGGGGAATCTTCGGTCACGATCATCGTCTCGGTGATTTCGAGTTTGAGATCTTCGGGTAGGAGCCCAGCGAGGTTAAGAGCATCAAGAACGGTTGTAGCGAAACCAGGTTCGTGTAGTTGTGATGCCGAAACGTTAATGGAGATGAAGGTGCCAGCTAGATCTAGGCTGGTGCGCAGGGTCGCGAATTCCCGGCAGGCGCGTAAGAGAATTGTCTGTCCCAGAGCGTTGATGAGGCCCAATTCCTCGGCAAGTGGAATAAAAACTGCTGGAGGGATGTCGCCAAGTGTGGGGTGACGCCAGCGGGCGAGGGCTTCCCACCCTGCGGTACGGGTGTAGCCGGGGCCGGTACGTATTTCTTGGTAGGTGATGGTGAGGTTGTCGTGTTTGATTGCTTCGCGCAGTGATGTGGCTAGGGCATTTCGTTGATGGATTGCCTGGTCTAACTCTTCGTCGTACACCACGAATTGGGCGCGGCCACGGGCTTTGGCTTCGTAGAGAGCAGCGTCAGCCATGCTGAGCAGGTCGGGGTGGATAGCGGATGTGGTTGCGGTGGTGGCGACGCCAAGGGAGATGCGGACTCTGTGTAGATGGTGTGGCAGGACGGGGATTGGGTCGTCGAAAAGGGCCTGCACGGTGTGGGCTAGGTCGTTGGCCTCGTCTGGGTCGGTTAAAGAGATGGCGACAACGAATTCGTCGCCTCCGAGTCGCCCTAGGACGCGGTCTCCGTGGATTCCGTTGCGTAGGCGTAACGCGACTTCGCGTAGGAGGCAGTCTCCTGCGGCGTGTCCCCAGGTGTCATTGACGAGTTTGAAGTCGTCACAGTCGATGAAAAGCAGTGCGGTGTGAAGGCCGTCGTGGTGGTCTGAAGTGAGTCGGTGATGGAGCCGGTCGATGAATTCTTGCCGACTGACAAGTCCGGTTAAGGCGTCGTAGGTGGCGCGGTTCCGGCTTTCTTGTTCAGCTCGGGCGAGGTCACGCATGGTCATGAGGAGTCGAGCGAATAGAGCGATGAGGAGGAACGCGATGAGGCCAGATCGAGCGACTTCGTCCTCGTGGCGGTGTACAGGGAAAGCCAATGAAATAACGGCGAGTAGGACGGCTGTGAAGATGAGCGAGATGCGCAGGAACTGTGTGGAACGTAGCTCTTTAGCGGCAGGTGGTTGAAGAGGGCCGCGTATTGAGGGGTGATGGCCGCCAACAGCGAGGAAATAGGCGGCGATCATGTAGTTGACGGCAATGGGTTCAATGCCGTCTTGGGCTTGGAAAACGGTCAGGAGAACATACGCCACATCTGTGATGAAGAGGAGAACAAAAGCAGGCAACAGCCATCGCCACGCTGAAGGAGTGCCGCTGCTGCGGTATGTCAGGTGCGTTGCTTGCGATAGGGCAATGATGTCCAGGATCGGGTATACGGTCCAGATAAGGCTGGGAGGCAGCGAATGGGTAGGGACAACAGTGACCGCGAAGGTCCACAACGCTAAGACGGCTGCGCTGGTTGAAGCTGCAGTATCGAGGAAAACACGCAGCGCAAGATGCCTGCCCACCACTTGCGCGTTAAGGCTGGTGAGCCACAGGCACAAGATGACGTATCCGGCGATGTAAGTACCGTCACTGAGTTGGAAAGGGCCGATGTTGTGACCGTTCCCCCGGTCAATCATCGAGTAGAGGTAAAAACACAGCACGACAGGCACTTGGGCCCACAATCGTTTTTTCCGTAAACGCTTCGCTAGAGGACTAAAAACAGCGATGAGCCCGCAAAGAACGATCCACACATTCTTGACCGGGGTGGCCAAATCCGATGGCAGAACAAGATAGAGAACGACTGCAACGACAGCCAGCCCGGTAAGAAGAGAGTATTCGGCACACCTGTCATGAGGTGGAGTGGTTTTCCCTGCGATGGGATAGGTCACCGCCGTCACCGTTCCTTGTATGGCTTTGGGCCGGGAGGGTTACCTGGATATGGCACTACAAGCATCTGGACTATGAATTCAATTGTAAGAGTGTGAAGCTCACTATTCCGGTATATAGGCTGCACGGAGTGGGAGACTAACCGGTATGAGGATCGCTTTTCTCGGAACCGGCCGCATGGGCACCGAACTAGCTCTACACCTACTGCGCACCCATGAACTCACCATCTGGAACCGCACCGAAGCCAACGCCCAACGTGTGCTGGCTGCAGGAGCCAAATGGGCACACACGCCACAGGCAGCAGTCAAAAACGCAGATGCCGTCGTGACGGCACTATTTGGACCAGACACCGTTCGTGACATCGTCATCGACACTCACCTCGTCCCCCAAGGAACGCCCTGGCTAGATGCCACCACCGTCTCTCCACACGATGCTGAAGAATTCGCCGCCACCTGCGACACCTACATAGCCACTCCAGTGATCGGTACACTCGGCCCAGCCCGCGCCGGCAAACTCGGCGTCTACGTCGGCACCCCCCATGCTGAACTACGCGCCCTGGCCCTAGACATTGCACGCCCATGGGCTGATCCAGATCGTCTCATCGGCGTTGACAGCGCAGCCCGCGCCGCCACTGGAAAGCTTTTGGCCAATCTCGCCCTAGCCATATCCGCCCAAGGATTACGAGAAGCGCTCGCGTTAGGTGATGCATTGGGCGTGGGGGAAGAAGACGTTTTGACAATGCTGCAGTCAACGGGATTGCAGTTCATTGCCAACATGAAGGCGCCCTTTATTCGTGGAGAACGAGACACAGCCCAGGGTGACTTCACTGTTGATGCCATCACTAAAGATGCTCGATTGATGATTGCCCAAGTGGACGCGGCTATTCGCCACGGCCACCATCGCGCAGGATTAGACCTTCCAGCATTGCGAGCAGCGCTTGCTTCGTTAGAGAGCCAACAGCGCGCTGGACGAGGTGGCCACGACTTTTCCGCCATGTTCGGCAGTGAATAGCTGTCACATAAAAATTCGAAAATACAAAGATGCGGGGCTGCCTCGATGCATGAATAAGCAGCCCACATGATGTGCGCAGGCTCATAACTGGGCGTTTTACTGCCTAACGAGGCGGACGCACCGATGCGGCACGGATGGAGTCCGTGTCGGGGTGAACATTCAAGGGGCCGTCTGGAACGGAGTCCTGCATGGCCGCGCCCACCGTACGTACCTTCGCCGCTGTTCTTTTCCTCAGCATGTGGGGTACGACAAGCCTGACTGCTGCCGGGTCAGCTCCGACAGATGCGGCAATCGCGCCCAGCCACGCACATACACCCGCTCACACGCCCAGCACCGCCAGCGCTGACTCAGCGCGTCAAAGAGAGAGCGTTCGTTCTCGCCTGCAGCACCGTGCTCACACTCAGGTTTACATCTCTCCTCACCAAGACGATGAGACTCTCTCCATGGGATCAGCCATCGCCACCGATACCGCAGCAGGCAAAGACGTTCACCTTGTTCTGGTTACACGGGGAAACAATGCCCGCGGTCACCGCGTCGTGAACAACGCTCTAACCCGTGCGGGGCTACCTCCCATCACACAAGCTCAATACCAAGCCGGACGAAACGCTGAGTTCGTCTCCGCTGCTAGAAAACTCGGCATAAAAACCGAGAATGTTCACTTCCTCGGCGTAGAAGACACTGATGAGCCGCAACCTTTCCGCACCGCCATGGATCAGATCATCAATACCTACGGTCCCCACGCCGCATACAACTCCATGAGCTGGCTCGACAAAAATCCTGCCCACTACCACCTCGCTGACCATCTCGACCGACGGTGCCGCGACGGCAACGGCCCTGAATGCCACTTTTATCAGTACAGCTCCTACCAGCCCGACGCTCCCTCATACGCCATTACCACTGCCGTGGCCACTCCTATCGGTGCATGGATTCCTTCCACCGACGGGCGAGTGCTCCAGGCCGCTGAAGAGTACCGACGATGGGACCCCAACAACGGCCGCTACGCCATCGGCTGGAAATATTCCGTCTCGCGTTCCTTCCGAGCGTTGCGCGAGCGTCCAGGCGTCTGGACACATGGCCCTAGCAGTCGTGACGCCTGGGTTACAGGCAGCGACCGCACTCGCGCCTTGAACTGGATAGCTACCACCCAAAGTCGCCCTGATGTCGAGCTAGCCACCTTGCGATAAGCGTCACTGAGGAACCGTTGAGGCTATGAAACGAACTGACCTTTCAGCTTGACCAAGAATGGCCTTGTCACCGAAGAAAATTCATGTCACCGTCAACGTGGGACAAACTGGTTGGTGATCCACACGGCGCAGCTAACGCCACCTGACACAAGTCATAGCGCGGCGCACCCCGGGGGCTCCACCGACACCACCGACGTGGATGAACACAACACGACTTCACATATACAACTGCACAACCCGCGCCGTTATCCCGAACAGCACCATTTCAATACGCTTGAGCTTAGGTTCGGGGGTACCAGGTCGAGGAGATGGGTGTGTCGATAGTGGAAGAGGCGGAAAGAGCGGGGCATAAACCTCCGCTCTTACGTCGTGCTACCCACCGACAACGTGCCCTCATTCTCCTCTTTGTCTTTCTCATTCCCTACATCATCTGGCTAGGCGACCGAGCCAACGCCACCCAGCTCATCGCTACCAACGCCCTCATGCTGGTCTTGGCCTCAACCGTGGCTGCCACCCCACTGCTAGCCGCATACCGCCCCCGCCGCCTCTGGGTGTTTTTCTCTCTCACCTGGCTTTGCCCGGTCGGGGCTACCCTCGTCAGGAACTACCCCGGCTCACCTGACCCCCACATCGCCAATATTGCCCTTTTCGACATACTCAGCCTCGCCAGCTACGTCATCGCCGGAATCTGGGTTCTCTACGCCACCTGGCACCTCACCGGATTGCGTGGCCTGACCTACGCCATTTTCGACACCAGCGCAGCCACCATTGGTATCGTTATCGCCACCTGGGCCATCTCCCAACAAATACACCCAACCGGCCGCACCGCTGACCTCGCCTGGGCTATTTACCCCATTGTCGACCTGGCCATTCTTGGATTCGCTGGCCAGGTGCTTTTCCGCATTAAAGGCACCACGCCCGGCCTCAACTGGTTCCTTACTGGCGTACTCATCATGCTGGCCGTCCACGGCGTAGTCACCTATTACGCCCTTAACTACGACTCCTGGCCACCCTCCTGGATCATGGGCTTCAACCTATTTTCTTGGGCATCGTTCATTGCAGGCATCACCCACCCACACATTAAAGACTGGGGAAAACACGTAGTTAAACCCGTTGACGCAGACAACATGACACTTCGTAACGTGTACGTCATTGTTGCCGTCACCGCAACGTCTTTCGGCCTGCTCACCCCCATGCTCTCCACCTTTGACTACCGCATCCGCTCCCTGCTCGTCGTCGCACTACTCCTCTTGCTCATCTCTCGACTTATCGCAGCAACCCGCCACCTAGCCCTCTCCGAACGCGACAGCAGCTACCGCGCCACCCACGACCAACTCACCGGACTACTTAATCGCTTCGCTTTGCACAACGACCTCAACCGTCGCCTACTCCGCCAGCGTTCCAATAGCCCAGCAATCGCCCTCATCTACCTGGACTGCGATGCTTTTAAAGACGTCAACGACACCTGGGGACACGACGTCGGAGACAAAGTCCTGCAACACCTCGCCGCCGGAATGCGCGAAGCGACCGGACCAGAAGACACCGTCGCCCGCCACGGCGGAGACGAATTCGCACTCGTCACCGAAGTCACCGACGAAGCAGAAGCGCTTGCCCTCGCCGCCAAGCTGCAAGCCTTGTTTAGCGCCCCCGTCGCCATTGGCGCCCGCCGCGGCCACACTGTCACCGCTTCCATGGGGATTGCCTTGGCCTGCCCCCACGAACAGCACACTGCCGCCGAGCTGCTTAGTAACGCCGACTTAGCTCTACACCGAGCCAAAGCCACCGGCCGAGGTACATGCACCCTTTACGACAGCGTCCTTAAAGAGCAAGCCGTCAAACGAGCCGTGATGTCCGAGGCTTTGCGCGAGGCCTTGAGTCGTAACGCGCTCTCCGTAGCATTCCAACCCATCTTTCGCGGGAACAACTACAGCGAACTAGCTGGCTGGGAAGCTCTTGCCCGCTGGCAGCACCCCACACTAGGTCCCATTCCGCCCAATGAATTCATCCCTCTGGCCGAAGAACTTGGCCTTATCTGCGATCTCGGCGACCTAATACTCCGCAAATCTGCCGCCGAATTCAGTGACCTAATCAGTGCATTAGGGCTAGAAGATGTTTCCCTCTCCGTCAATGTTTCTGTCGCTCAACTCCTCCAAGCCAACTTCGTTGACACCGTTCTAGAAACTCTCGACCAGGTGCGTCTTAGCCCTTGTCGGATTGTCCTGGAAATCACCGAATCTATGCTCGTCGACGACGACTCGCCTGCTCTTGATACGCTCCACCGCCTCCGTCAGGCAGGCCTGGCCCTCAGTCTGGATGACTTCGGCACTGGATACGCATCAATCACTACGCTGCTGAACTTGCCGATTGATGGTGTCAAACTTGACCGATCCCTCGTTAAACGTCTTGATGACGACCCTGCCGCCCCTGCACGCGTCAAAGCAGTGCTTGACCTGGTTGCCAGCGTAGGAATCAACCGCGTCACCGCCGAAGGCATCGAAACCCCTGAACAATCCCAGGCCCTCGCCCAGCTCGGTTGCCCCCGCGTTCAAGGGTTCTTTTACGGCCGTCCCGTCCCGTCAGCCCAGATCCTCACGGCACCAGTCGAAACAGGCTGATAGGCCCACTCACATGCCTTCATCCTCGCCAAGACATGTAAACAAGAAGGAGATGTAACAGGGAAGTACGCATACGAACGCATGGAGGTGGCGGTGAAACGCGGACTCGCCCGGTCGCGTGAAGTAGGAGAAATACTCGCCCGCAACGGACTGCGTGCCTTAGCCGACAGTGCTGGGCTTTCTCGACACCCCAGCGACCCACCTCGTAGCGACGCCAGTATTCGCGCAGTTGAAAATACCCGTCCTGAAGTCCTGGTCAGTACCCTCACTGAACTCGGTACCGCTTGGATAAAGCTGGGGCAGACCCTTGCAACCCGCCGTGATCTCATTCCCGCCGAATACTGCGACGCACTCGAAGCCCTCACCGACCACACTGCCCCAGCGCCTTTTGCTGATATCCGCGCCACGATAGCTACCTCTTTAGGGGCCGATCCGAGTGCTCTTTTCCGCCACATCGACCCCGTGCCGCTGGGGTCGGCTTCCGTTGGTCAAGTTCACCCCGCTACTACTAGTGACGGGCGTGAGGTTGTTGTCAAAGTCCGCAAACCAGGGGTGCTCGAGAATGTGCATATTGATCTGGAACTGATGGAACGACTAGTTAAAGCGATGTGCCGGGCGCGTCCTCAACTCGAAGAACTCGGTGTTATCGAGACAATGCAAACCTTCGCCGCCACCTTGCGCGCCGAACTTGATTTCCGAACCGAAGCCTCCAACTGCGAAGAAATGCGTTCCCGCTTTGCTAGTGATGAAGCGATAGCTATTCCAGCTGTGTACCGCGATTTGACCACCGCTGACGTGCTCACCCAAGAGCGGATAGTTGGCGGTATTCGGCTTGATGATCTTGAATCCATGCGCGCAGCGGGTATTGATCCTGACCGTGCAGGACGACGTTATGTCGATGCCTTGATGCGCATGTTGCTTACCTTCGGGCGGTTCCATGCTGATCCTCATCCAGGCAATGTCTATGTGCACCTTGATGGGCATCTCACTTTTATTGACTGGGGCATGGTGGGACATGTCGATACAGCTACGCGGCGTGCGCTGTTGCGGCTCATCGCTGGTTTCGCGATTCCGCATGAAGGGTTGCTGATTTCTGCACTGTTGGATTTGGCTACGCCACGTCGTCATCTTGACCGCCCGAAGTTGCGTCGCGATGTCGGCGAGTTAGTCCATATTCTGCGCAGCACGACATTGTCTGAGCTTTCAGCTGCTGAAGTTGGTGGGTTGATCACTCGCATTGTGAGGGCACATCGGCTTCGACTGGATCCTTCGATTCCGGTGGCTTTGCGGGCCATGAGCGTGGCAGAGGGGTTGGTGCGCAGGCTGTCTCCACATTTGTCGTTACCCGATTTGGCTGCAGTGCAGGCCAGAGAGGCTTTCGGTGCTGATATGCGCCCAGAGCAGCTCAGGCAGATCGCGACTGACTTGCTTGGTGATGCGATGGTTTTCGCTCATGACTTGCCAGCGCGGGTCAGTCGGGTACTGGATGTGATCGAATCTGGTGAGAGTGAGGTGACGGTTGCGGGGGATTCGCTGCAGAAAATGAGGCGGCAACGTGACCGGGACACGCGGCGTTTGGTGGGGGGCATGCTGGCTTCGTCGGGGATTATTGCGGGATCGATTGTGTGGAGTGCGTGGTATCGAGCACGCAAATGAGTGGCTAGCCCTACCGATGCTGGTTCTCTCTGCGGGGTCGTGAAGATGCGTTTTGCTCACTACGTGGGACACGAATGTAATTTGTGATGAAGTAGCCAAGTTCTCTCTAAGCGAAACCTCTCTGAGCTGGGAAGTAAAGTTTTTTCAAGGCCTTCGATGGTGCTGGTTGGATGGTGCTAAAAAATGTGCCGAACGTCGTTGGAGGCCATCTCTTCGATCACAGACGGTTACCGTGCTGGGCGGACACTTGTCGTCGAGCCGCGGAGGAGCGGACGTGTCACCGAGTACGACTGTGAAGATTGCCCTAGCTTTTGTGGGCCTATTGATTGGGGCAGGGTTCGCGACCGGTCAGGAGGTGATCCAATACTTCGTGTCGTTTGGCCTCACGGGGTTGTGGGGTGCGGTTCTGTCAGGCGTGTTGATGACGGTCATGGGTGCGGTCATCATTCAACTGGGTAGTTATTTTTTGGCGCGCGAACACAACATGGTCTTTCGAAATGTGGCGCACCCCATAGTTTCTGCTGCTTTAGATGGTGCAGTGACATTAACGCTATTTGCGGTGGGATTTGTGATGCTCGCTGGTGCGGGATCTACGTTGGAGCAGCAGTTCTCTCTGCCATCATGGGTGGGGGCAGGGGTGATGTTGCTGCTGGTCATGGCTACAGGGATGCTGGATGTAGATAAGGTCTCTGGGATTATCTCGGGAATTACGCCGTTGATCATCGTGGCTGTGGTGATTGCGTTCTGCTACACGATGTTTCACATGCCAGCGGATGTTTGGGCATTGCAGGACGTAGCATTGAGTACCGAATCGCCGGTGCAGCCTTGGTGGCTCGCCTCGCTGAATTACACGGGGCTGGCATTGATGCTCGGTGTGTCAATGTGTTTGGTTATTGGTGGCAATTACCCCAATCCTCGTGAAGCTGGTTGGGGTGGGTTGGCTGGCGGCGCCGCTTACATGGTGCTTTTGCTCATGGCTGCAATTGTTCTATATCTGAATATTGCGCGAGTTGGTTCCGCGGATGTTCCTATGTTGCGTTTGTTTGAAGAAATGCATCCGGCTTTCGCATATATTATGGTTTTTGTTGTTTTTGCGATGATATACAACACTGCCATCGGGATGTTTTATGCCTTAGGGCGGCGTCTAACAGCTTCGTGCCCTGAGCGTTATCGAATAGTTTTTCTTGCCACGTGTGTAGTTGGCTACGGTGTGAGCTTTGTCGGATTCAGTACATTGATGAATTACGTGTATCCCGTTATCGGATACATCGGATTAGCGATGATTGCTGTGATGCTGGTTGCGTGGATACGTAGTCGCACCCCTATTCGTGAAGAGACTGGACGTCGGCACCGCATAAAAGCATTGTTGACTTCACGTGCACACCCAAAGCGTCGTTTCGGGCGTAAGGAGGCGGCGGCGTTGCGCACGGCTGCGCGCGAATCAAACGTGCCAGATGAGGTGATTGTCGAGGTTTTGGATCGCGAGGCGGTCACGGCTGTGCAAGAAGGTGAAGCGGAGCCAACAAAGTCGCTGCAACCCTAAGCGTGTAGGTGCTTGACGCTCTGGAGGCCTTCGACGAATCGTCGAAGGCCTCCAGAGCGTGCGAGGTGTTTAGCGGCCGGAGAAGGTTTCTCCAGGGCGGACTTTCTCTCCGCCAAGCTCAGAAACAGTGACCAGCTTGAAGCCCTTTTCGGTGAGCTTCTGCGCGATCTCAGGTACTGCTTGAACGGTCGAGTCGTGAATGTCATGCATGAGGATCACAGCGCCTGGACGTGCGCTGTTGACTGCGCTTTCCACAGTTTTTGCGGTGCTGCGGGTTTTCCAGTCTTGGGTGTCAACGTTCCAGAGAATGATCGGTATCTTCACGGCGCGGGTGTCTTTGTTGTAGGCACCGTACGGTGGGCGGAAGGTCTTAGGGGCTTGCCCAGTGATGCGTTTGATCGTCTCGGTTGTAGTTTCGATTTCTCGGCGCTGTTCCTCGGGGGACAGTTTCGTAAGAAGTTTGTGGTCCAGGGTGTGGTTGCCCAGTTCATGCCCTTCGGCAGCCATGCGTTTGAGTGCGTCAGGGTGTAGTGGTGCATGCTCGCCGAGGATGAAGAACGTGCCTTTGGCTTGGTGAGCATCAAGGGCATCAAGGACCTTGTGCGTTCCGGGACCAGGGCCATCATCAAAGGTCAGGGCGACACACTTTTCGACGTTGCAGTCTGTTTTGGGGGCGGGGGCTGCGGTGGTAGCTGGTGCGGCAGGTTTGCTTCCTGCTGGCTCAGTGAACCCAGGGGCGCCTTGGAGTGAGGCTTTGCGGGCTGCTTGACCGAGCGGGGTGAGTTTGGAGGTGGGGTCTCCTTGAAGGGTGACTTCGAATCGTCCCTCAGAGTATGAGGTGACCATTCCTTGAGAAACAATAATGTGCAGGTCACCAGCGGGAGTGAAGCTTGTTCCGGCGATCACGGCTTCCGTGTGCTGGGGGTCTGGCTCGTTGGCGGCAGCGCCTGTTTTCTTAATTGCCTCGATAATGCGTTTGCGGACTTCCGTTTGACCTTCGGGGGTCAGAAGGGCTGATCCTTCCTGAGGTTGGTTGTTGGCGGAGTCAACCCATACCGTTCGACTTTCCGTGGAGCCAGAGGCCCCGGAGAAGGTATGTGTTTCAAGCTGTATGCCGACGGTGGTCTCTGAGGCTGCGAGGAGCCTCCAATTTTGGGTGAGTTCTGGGGCTACGACGCCTCCTTTGGCTGGATTTTCGGAGCGGAAAGTTTCTGCGGTTTGCTCGGCTTGCTTAGATATCCAGTCGTTAAATGGTTTGTAATTATTAAGTTGTGGATATTTGACAGATATTGGGCGATTAGGGTCATCATCTGCTACTTGGGCTGCAGAAAGTCCCGGAATAGTTTTTTCCGTCTGTTCTTTGTGAGCTTTTTCTTCGTCAATGCGCTTGGCGACGTCTGCTGTTACTCCAGCCGGTGGCTGTGCTGATTCTTCTGCAGGCTCTGATCCGCATGCCGCTAATGTCAATGTCAGTGTCGCGGCGAGCAGGACACTGAGGTGCTTTTCCCGAATTCTTTTTGCTCTCGTCACGAACGCAATGATGCCCCGCGCTGCTCATGTGGTGGTTCAAGGTAGTGGGGGAAGGTTCAGGCAGTGCGAGGCCTGCAAGTCTCGCGATGTGGTTGGTGTGGGTGCTGTTTTTCACGCCTAAGAAAAGCACCCTTTTGGCTGCGGAAGCGGCAGTTGCCCCGCATGCGTGCAGACATCACGATGACCTCGAAAAACATTGCGAGTTCAGGGATCTGGCAAAAATTATTGAATGTCGTAGAAAACTCTTCCAGTCAGCTGCGGCATGCCTTTGCCTCACGTGTGGTCATGCCTGCGATGTGGTGGCCACTCATGTGGGACTACCACTTTTTCAGTGGTCCCTCAATCACCCTTGTATCCTTCCAAAAGGCATCGAAACCGTTTCATGTGAACGGCTCTCGGAACATCAAGACCTGCGATACAGGTCACCCTCACAGCAATGGCCGGTCGGGCGGACAGCTGGCTTGGCCACGACGCAGTCGTGCATACGGCATGACTGCAGCGCCACCGCTGACTTCCGTTCCACGAACCCTTCGAGGCCTAACAACGCCGAAACCAGCTGAGCCTCTTTCATGGCTCGATGGTCACCTCGAATGTCAATTGCATCCGTATCCCGGAAGCGAATTGTCGCCGTAGCGCTCCGGCGTCGCGAGCCCGCAGAGAGCTCACCCACAAAACCACAACACGGCGACACCGATTCAGGGCAAACACGCGCAGCTCTTCATACAAAACATCCGTGACCGAGCGCTACTGGATCTGGCCGCCGCACAACGAATACATACCTAAACCATCGCTAACCCAAAGGACCTAGTCCCATGACAAACGCCAAGCCACCACAGGCAGCTACCTCAACAGCCACCAGACGATCCCGCACCGTGCTCACCGTGACCGTGCTGACAATCGCGATACCCCTCGTTCTTTCCGCTCACGGAATCGCCCTCGTTGGCATCCAAGCTCTCAACTTCCCCGTTGAAATAGCTATCGCTATGGCCATCTTCTGCGAGCTTGCTTTCGTTGTCTCAGCGCTGTCTGCGCGCGAAGCCATCATCACCGGCCGCTGCGCACGTAATGACCTCATCGCAACCTGGGCTATCGCCCTGGTCACAGGTATTTTCTCCGCCCTTCATGAAATCCTCACCACCGCAGCGCCCAAAACGATATCCATCACGGTGTTTCTAGCTATCACCCTCCGATTCGCTGCGCCACTGATCGCCGCCTGGCTGTGGCACAACCACGTCCTTGCCGACGCCGAAGAGCGCGCAGCCTGGCCTTGGGACGACCGCATCCGCCATAACGCCACCCTGGATGTGGCAGTAGCTGCAAGGCAGGCCGCCGCATCTGCAACCAACCGTGAACGCGTCAAAGCTAGCGCCCGCCTGGAGGCCATCTACCTACGCCTTTGCCGGAGTCAACCCAACTTGGATCAAGCAGCACTCGCATCCGCGATGCGCCAGGTCGCAGCTGTTGACTCACTACCTGCCTTGGCCACGACCAAACATGCCTCCTTCGCTCCTAACGAAGACGCTGAAAACACACCCCAAACAGCCCCTCAGCTGGCACTCGCAGGTTCTGGCTGGGTGCCACAGTTTGTCGTTGCGGACAGCGACAAAGAAATCAGCACCGTCGCTGCAAAAGTTCTCGATCTGTACGGCGATGCCGCGACAGGTCGTCACGTCCAGGAAGCTATGTCGCACCTAGGCCACCATGTCGCTGACCGCACTGCCCGCCGCTGGCTGTCGCGCGCTCGCCAAGACGCCAGCCAACAAGCCGCCGAATGCGCCACGAGTAGCTCTGTTTCCTAAAAAAGCATCATCGGATGCACCTACAGAGCAGTGAGATCGTGCAATACCGCCATGGCCACATGTTCTGACCGCTGGCCGGTTGTGATGACGTGACCGGCCACCACCTAATTGACAGAAGGACTGCCCGACGTCATCGTGCTGATCTGCACCAGGATGTGGCTGCTAGCTAGCCGCTAACTTCGCCACCGATGAAGGCATCCACATCCCTGCTGCGGTAAGCACGCCGATCAATCCCAGCGGAACAAGTGTCAAAGCGGTTGTCGAGACCCCCGCACCCGTTCCCAATGCCCCAGCTAGCGGGTAAGTGAATAAAAAACATGCATGAGACAGCGAGAACTGAGCCGCAAACACAGCGGCTCGGTTCTCATCCGTGCTGTTCCTACGCAGGATTCGTGCCGAGGGTGTAAGCACAGCCGAGGTGGGGGCACCCATCAGCGTCCACACCAGTAGAAGTGCACCCCATTGGGCAGAATGAGTCGTCCAAGCGATCGCATCCGCGGCGGCGATCAAAAGCAGAAGTAGTGAGATCCCTCCAGCAAGCATGATGCTGCGATCTGTGAGGCGGTTGATCAGCTTCGGTATGCCAAGTGCGATCAGCATGGAACCGCCTCCATACGCTGCCAGAAGCACCGCAACATCGTGCTGTGGTCTACCAAGTTCGGCTCGCACCAGAACGACAGTGTTGACGATCACCAAGGGCGTGACTGCGGCAACAACAAGATTCATCCCCATCAGGCCACGCAATTCAGCAGTTGACCAGAAGAGCCGCCATCCATGAGTGAGTCTGTCGTGAGATTTCTCTATCGATGAGGGTGCAGTGGCAGGAATGTGAGTTGTTATGACCAACCCAGCAGAGGCAATGAACCCAACAAACGTGCCAAAAAACAGATTATGAAAACCAGTGATGGTTAGCAGTGCTGCAGCCAGTATCGGGCTGATCAGTGATTCCAGGTCATAGGCGAGGCGAGAGAGTGAAAGCGCTTGGGTGTACTCATTCTCATCAGGCAAGACTGCGGGGATTGTGGCCGAGAAGGTGGGGGTGAATGTGGCCGAAGCTGATTGAAGCAAGAAGATCAAGATGTAGATCTGCCATGCTTCAGTGACGAAAGGCAGGCAGATAGCTACTGCGGCTCGGGTGAGCTCTGCCCCAATGAGAACAGGCTTGCGGGGAAGACGAGAAACGAAGGCGGTAGCGATGGGTGAAACGAACACGTAGGCACCCATTTTGATTGTCATGGCGGTGCCCATGATGAGGCCAGCGTTACCGCCGCCAATGTCGAAAGCTAGTAGGCCTAGCGCGACAGTGAGCAGTCCAGTGCCGACTAATGCGATGACGTGGGCGCTGAAAAGCTTCGCGTAGGTGTGGTGGGTGAGGACGCGCAGCATGGGGTGAGTCGTTCGCTGAGGTGATGTATGTGGGTTACTCGGCGGGGGAGTGGTAGCGCCGTGGTGTTTGGCCGTTGGCGGTGGCGTGTTCGGCTTGTTTGACAGCTTCGATGACCAGAGCCAGAGCGTGCTTGTCCGTGAGTCGGTAGCGCACGCTGGTGCCTTCATGACGAGTGGTGACGATGCGGGCCATACGCATGCGAGCCAAGTGTTGAGAAACGCCGGAAGGTTTTTTGTCAACGATTTCGGCCAAAGAGTTAACGGAGAGCTCTTCGGCGGCGCGCAGGGCCAGGATGATTTTGATTCGGGTGGGGTCAGAAAGCAGGCGGAAGACTTCAGCTGCTAGATCAACGTATTCCGATGAGGGAGAGAGACCACAAACCTTATTACCTGCATTCATACGCAGATAATAACAAAATGCCATCCAGGGGTTCTTGCCTGCTGTGTGCATCTCGCAGACGGGGTAGCGCTTAGCTCAAAGTTGAGTCGAGTATGCGCAAGTTTTCGGTGTGGCAGTTGACAACCTTCAACTCAAGTTTCAAAGTTGAGTGTGTAGCAATCAACCCGAAGCAGGTGCTTGACCTGCCAGGGCGGAGTGCCTCTCGTTCGGGTCCGTCTTTCATTAACCCGAGCAACAACGCCGGTACGAACCTCTCTCGCGCAGAGATGGCTACGTCCCCGAGCAGGTGGCATTCCGCCAACGCAACAAGCAGCCACCGGGTTGCCGCTGGCCCTTAAGGCCACCACCCAACGTGAAGGAGCGCCAACACATGGCACGTGCAGTAGGTATTGACCTCGGAACCACCAACTCGGCCGTCTCTATCCTCGATGGCGACGAGCCCACCGTCATTGCTAACGCTGAAGGCGGCCGCACCACCCCGTCCGTCGTTGCGTTCTCCAAGAACGGCGAAATCCTCGTCGGTGAAATCGCCAAACGTCAGGCCGTCACCAACGTCGACCGCACCATCCGCTCTGTCAAGCGCCACATGGGCACCGACTGGACCACCGAAATCGACGGCAAAAAATACACGCCCCAGGAAATCAGCGCCCGCACCCTCCAGAAGCTCAAGCGCGACGCTGAGGCCTACCTCGGCGACACTGTCACCGACGCAGTGATCACCGTTCCGGCATACTTCGACGACGCCGAACGCCAGGCAACCAAAGAAGCCGGTGAAATCGCGGGCCTCAACGTCCTGCGCATCGTCAACGAGCCCACCGCCGCCGCTCTGGCCTACGGCCTGGACAAGGGCAAAGAAGACGAACTCATCCTCGTCTTCGACCTCGGTGGCGGAACCTTTGACGTCTCCCTCCTCGAAGTCGGCAAAGACCCCGAAGATGGCTTCTCCACCATCCAGGTCCGCGCCACCCACGGTGACAACAAGCTCGGTGGCGACGACTGGGACGACCGCATCGTCCAGCACCTGCTCACCACGGTGAAAAACAACACCGGCATCGACCTTGCCACCGACAAGATCGCCATGCAGCGTCTGCGTGACGCCGCCGAGCAGGCCAAGAAAGAACTCTCCAGCGCCACCACCACCAACATCTCGCTCCAGTACCTCTCCATGAGCGAGAACGGCCCCATCCACCTGGACGAAACGCTCTCCCGTACCCAGTTCGAGCAGATGACCGCCGACCTCATTGAGCGCACTAAGGCGCCGTTCCACCAGGTCATCAAGGATGCAGGGATCTCCGTAGGCGACATCGCTCACGTCGTGCTCGTTGGCGGTTCCACCCGTATGCCAGCCGTCACCCAGGTCGTCAAGGAGCTCACCGGCGGCAAAGAGCCCAACAAGGGCGTCAACCCAGACGAGGTTGTCGCCATGGGAGCCTCCCTGCAGGCCGGTGTCCTCAAGGGTGAGCGCAAAGACGTTCTTCTCATTGACGTCACGCCGCTGTCCCTGGGTATCGAGACCAAGGGTGGCCTGATGACCAAGCTCATCGAGCGCAACACCGCCATCCCCACCAAACGCTCCGAAACCTTCACCACTGCTGAAGACAACCAGCCCTCGGTGCTAATCCAGGTGTTCCAGGGAGAGCGCGAACTCGCTAGCGCGAACAAGTCTCTGGGTACCTTCGAGCTCACCGGCATCGCCCCAGCGCCCCGTGGCGTCCCGCAGATCGAGGTCACCTTCGACATCGACGCCAATGGCATCGTGAACGTCTCCGCTAAAGACCGCGGCACGGGCAAAGAGCAGTCCATGACGATCTCTGGTGGCTCGGCTCTTCCGCAGGAAGAAATCGACCGCATGGTCAAGGAAGCTGAAGCGCACGCCGAAGAAGACAAGAAGCGCCGCGAATCCGCTGAGGCCCGTAACACGGCTGAGCAACTCGTCTACTCCACGGAGAAGTTCCTCGCCGACAATGGTGAGAAAGTTCCTGCCGAGACGAAAGCCCCGGTCGAAGAAGCAGTTAAGGACCTCAAGGAAGCTCTCGCGAAGACCGGTGACGACGAAGTCTCCCCTGAAGAGCTCAACACCAAGGTCACCAAACTGAACGAGGTTTCTCAGGCGATGGGCGCAGCAATGTACGCGGCTACCCAGGCCGAGGGCGCACAGGCCGGTAACGCTGGTGCGGCAGGTAACGCTGGTGCTGGTGCAGGTTCCGCCACGGGCGCCAAGGCCAAGGCAGACGACGACGTCGTTGACGCCGAGGTCGTCGAAGACGACAAGAAGTGACCTGCTAGTCGCCGACCGAATGTAACCTCTGGGGCCGCCGCAACACGCGGCGGCCCCAGAGCCGCACCGGGTATCACCCAACGCCAAGCGATGCCCTACAACCACAAACGGCGTGCAGCAGCAGTAGTTTTTCCTCAACAGGAGGCGATGGAACGTGTCGCAGGAACAGCCGCAAGACAACGAGTTCGGCGCATACCAAGCCCGCCACAGCGCACCCGAACAAGGAACTGAGTTCGCTCCAGGGCCGACATCACCGGTCTCCGGGCCAGGGGGGCAAGCCGCCGCCCGAGCCGCCTACGAAGGCGCCCAAAAGAACCGCCCCGACACGGCTATCCCTGAAGAAGAACACGTTGTGGCTCCAGAGCCCGCCGAGCAAACCAGTGAAGAAACCGTGGAGCAGGCAAGCGAAGAAACAGCCGCCGAGCAGCCAGAGTCTGACCAAGCGCAAGCCATGGACGACTCTCCTGAAGGCCTCGCTGCCGCGTTCGAAAACGAAACTAGCGAACGCGAACAAGAACTCATCGACCAGCTACAGCGCGTAAGCGCCTCGTACACCAACCTTGAAAACGAGTACCACGCCTACGTGCGGCGCTCGAAACGCGACCTTGAAGAAGCAGCCCAGCGTGGCACCAGCAAAGTCCTCGAAGGGCTACTTCCAGTTCTTGACGAGATCGGGCTCGCCCGAGCTCACGGTGACCTCGAAACTGGCCCGCTGGCGAAAATCGCAGAGAAACTCGAAACCTCCTTGTTCAAACAAGGCGTAGAACGATTCGGGGCTGAAGGGGACGTCTTCGACCCCACCGTTCACCAAGCTATTTCGCACGACGTTCGAGAACTGCCCGAAGGCGTCACCGACACCACTGTCGTGCAGGTCATGCAGCCCGGCTACCGCATCGGTGATCGGGTAGTGCGCCCAGCAATAGTGGGTGTCGCTGACCCAAAGTGACTGGGGATACCCCAGCGCTGATCGTCGTCCGCGCCGCCCTCGTGTAGTGGCGCCCGCCACGGCGCCTCGCACAGCAGCTTCGGGCACAACTCACCCGACACAGAACGTCAAGGAGGGAACATGGCCAGTCAAGACTGGTTGGACAAGGATTTCTACGCTGTCCTCGGTGTGAAACCGGGCGCGGACGACAAAGAGATCAAAAAGCAGTACCGCAAAATGGCGCGTGAGTATCACCCCGATACCCACAAAAACGATCCCGTAGCCGAGGCCAAGTTCAAAGAAATCGGCGAAGCGTATGCAGTGCTCTCCGACGCCGAACAACGTCGTCAATATGACGCTATCCGCGCCATGGGGGGCGGTGGTCCCCGTTTCACAGCTGGCGGACCCGGCGGTATGCCGGGAGGGGGAGCCGGATTCGACGATCTGCTCGGTGGTCTGTTCGGTAATGCGGGAGGATTCGGCGGGGCGCGTCGCACTGCTGGAGCAGCACCCAACCTCGAAGATCTTTTGGGCATGTTCGGTCAACAAGGTTCAGGCGCAGGCAATATGGGTTTCGGTACCGCTGGGACACGTCCACCCAAAGGACGTGATGTGCATGCCACCGCCACACTGAGCTTCAAACAAGCCGTTAACGGTGACACGGTTGTTGTTAACGGAGTCAGCGGTAAACCAATCACCGCGCGCATCCCGGCCGGGGTTAAAGACGGAGCGACCATCCGATTGCGCGGTAAAGGGGAATCCTCGCCTATGGCAGGGGGAGAAGCAGGCGACATTCTCCTCAAAGTGACCGTGAAACCGCACCCGGTATTCCGGCTCGAAGGAAACGACCTCGTCGTTGATGTTCCCGTTACTTTCGCAGAGGCCGCGCTAGGGGCCACGATCTCTGTTCCGACTCTTGGCGGCAACCCCGTGAAGTTGAAACTGCCTGCCGGAACCCCCAGTGGGCGTTCTTTGCGTGTGCGGGGCAGGGGAGTGCCAGCTAAAGGAACTCCGGGCGACTTGCGGGCACGTATCCAGGTGACGGTGCCGCAGCGGCTCACAGATGAAGCACGTGCAGCTATTGAAGCCTTGCGCGCTCAGGAAAGCGACTTCGATCCCAGGGCGGAGCTGCTCACTCGGGCGCGAGGTGAGTGAAAGTGCCCGCCGTGAACTCCTCATCGTTTTCCCCTGATGATGACACTCCTGTGTTCGTGATCTCCGTGGCTGCGCAGCTGGCGGGAATGCACGCCCAAACTCTGCGCCAGTATGACCGGCTTGGGCTGGTTGTACCTGCGCGTACGCGCGGGGGAGGGCGACGTTATTCAGCACGGAATGTGATGGAGTTACGGGAAATTCAACGGCTTTCGCAAGATGAAGGCGTGAGCTTGTCGGGGATTCGGTACATCCTGGCGCTGAAAAACCGTATTGAAGAGCTCAACGCCACGGTCGAGGAGCTGCGTCGCGAGGTTGAGCAGGCACGGGACCGCCGTGATCAGGCCAGGCGGGTTTTCGCGGCGGCAAGCAGTGGTGATGTTGTTGCGGTGCGGGCTGGGCAACGCCCGCGCCGCAACGTTGCTTCACGTGCTCTTGTGGTGTGGGATCCGCGGCGTGTTCCTGGCCGTTGAGGTCGCTTCCGGAGTTCCAGCGATGCTGCGGTACAACTTGTGAGTGACCATTTCCATGGGGCCGTGGCGAAAACGAAGCAGCCAGCAGTGAGCCATCACAAGCATGAGTGCGCTGATGCCTATCCACGCTGCGATTGTGACTGGCAGTCGCCACTGCGGATCCATCGCCCCCACGTTCAGGCCCCATCCGTAGAAAAGCGCTGAAGCAACGAGATTTTGCAGCATGTATGCGCTGAGGGAGACGCGCCCGAGTGCGGCTAGGTAGCGGGATATTCCACAGCTGAGTGAATGTGCGGTGCTGATAATCAGTGCGAGCATTCCTACAGCTACTACTGGTGCAGTGCCGTAGCGGGTGAGGATATTTAAGGCGGGGGAAGACAGGGATAGGGCCAGGTCAATTGGCGCGGTGATGAGTCCGATGATGATTAATCGCCGGCGTAGCTGTGTGGCTTTTTCGGTGAGTATTCCTGATTGGTATAGGCGGTGGCCAAGCAGGAACATCGCAATGCTCATCGGAAGAATGAAAACTGGTTCAATCCGGAACATAAATGCTGAATCAATGCGAAGAAGCACCAGGTCCCACCAGGAGCCATCGCGGTAAGGATTGTGCCCATAGGTAGCGGGGGTGCTCTGGGTGTTCATGGCTGCCATGAGGAGCATCGATGCTATGAGAACGAGTAAAGCGTGCACAGCTAGTGCGCATGTGAACCACGCTTTTCGGGTGCGTTCGCTGAAGGTAATAACCCAGGCGGCAATACCGCCGGTTACTGCGTACCCCATAAGAATGTCGAATTCGACTACGAGTAGGTAGTGCAGGATTCCGTCGAGGAACAGGATGCACATGCGCCATTGGTAGGGACCAGGCCAGGTGTGGCCGCGCCGGCATGCGCTTTCTGCTTGAAGTGCTAGGCCGATGCCAAAAAGAAGCGTCAGGAGACCTAGGAATTTTCCGTTGGGCAGAGCTTGAAGAATGGCTTCGATTGTTTGCTGCCAGGGGGCGGCATTGGCGCTGGTGGGGGAGTCGAAGTAGCCGAGTAGGCCGCCGGGGTGGGAGAAGATCCATATGTTGGTGGCTAGCGTGCCACAGATCGCGATGCCGCGGGCGATGTCCAGGGCGGCATAGCGAGGCTTAGGTGAGGTCATGGCTTTTTTATCACAGTTGAGATAAAAAAGATCTGGTGTGCAGGTGATAGACAAGGAACGTGCCCAAAATCGTCGACGTCACCCGCAGGCGAGAGCGCATTGCCGACGCCGTTTTCGCCCTTATTGAGCGAGGCGGAGTGGAAGCAGCGTCATTACGTAACGTCGCGTCCGAGGCTGGACTTAACGTTGGATCAGTGCGTCATTACATAGATGGCCATGAAGGAATGCTTATTGAATCCCTCCAGGTCATGGAGGAACGCATTGAGAAACGCATCTGGGCACGAGTAGAGGTTTTCCAAAAAGAACAGCTGAAAAACACAAAAGATTCACTCAAAGAGCTCTCGCCCAAAGCTGAGCGAGTTATCGCTGCTTCACCTGCATTCCGAGATATGGCCGTGGATGTTTTAGAAGAACTGCTGCCGCTGGACGCCACGCGGCGTCGTGAAGTTGCCGTCTGGCTAGCTTTGAGTGAGCGCTCTCGAACTCAAAAGTCTTTGCGGACACAAGCCCAAGAGATGATCGAAGGGGCAAGGATAGTGACGCGTCCCTTAGTGGAGTATGCGCGTGTCCCTGAGGCTGAACTGCGTGCCGAATGTCTTGCGGTGGCGGTAGATGGCCTAGCGGTGGCTTTGCTCTACGGCCCAGAGCGACTCAACGCCAAGACAGTGCGAGAAATACTGCATAGACATGTCGATGCGGCGTTGGATGCGCGATGAGTGTGCTGTTAAGCGATAAAGCTACGACAAGCACAGAGTTTCTGCTGCGCAGACCTCAGCGGTGAACTCCTTGACCAAGGTGGCGACATCCCGTGGTGATGAATGAATTGCCATGTGGCCAGCGTTGATGGTGACCACTTCCATCAAAGGATGCTGTGTTGTGAGTTTGAGGAGACGCTGGTGGCTTTCACTGTGCAAACCAGTTCGGCAGTGAATCGTCAACGAGGGGCAGGGGAGTTTCTCGTAGAGGTCGACTGAGGGGAACACCTCGTCGGCGAGAGAGAAGATGTAGAGAGCCAGAATCTCCTCGATGCTAGGTGCTGTCCGGAATGTTCCATCAGGGTGCAAACGGATACCTCGGTCGATATCAGCGCGCATCGCGTCCTCATCGAACCCTTTGAGAGTCCAGTCTTTCCGGTATCGATCCAGCTGTTTTTCTGCCCATGCCTCGACATCTTCTTTACTGTGCAATTTGGTGTCCAGTGCGAACCGGGTGTTGAGTCCAGCGTGGAATTCGGGGTCAGTGATAGTGCTGTAGGTCTTTATTACTTCACGGCGAGCCAGTGTTGCTGCTGCGTCAATGCCAATGATCGAGGTGAACAGATCCGGACGTTTGATAGCAGCCACGCACGCCAAGAAGGCCCCCATGTCATGGCCGATGAGGATGGCAGGGGCGAGGTTGAAGTAGTTGCTGATAGTTTCGAGGTCGTGCCACGCCGCAGAAGCGGGCAGGTGCACGGCGGTGGAGTGGCCGTGGCGGCGCAGGTCAAAGCTGTAAACGTGGAACTGGTCGGTGAGCTGCTCGGCCAGTGGCGTCCACAGTTCCAGGCTCCAACCGGGCGTGTGCACGAGGATGAGCGGCTGGCCATTGCCACCATGATCTCTGACGGCGAGGACGCCGGTATCCACGGGTATTTCGATGTCCTGTGGCGACATGGGATTTTCCTTCGCGTTCCGTCTGAGCCCATTGGTGGGGGTATCGACGATATGCGCAAAAATGAAGAGAACATACCTGCGGGGTGCCTAGGGGCGTGTCGCGGCTCCCTAATGGGTATTGAACATGCGCAGAGATTGGGCCGTAGAGGCGGCTATTTCGCTCAAGGTAGCGATCTCTTGACGGGTTTCGGTCGCCGCTGTTGAACCTGCAGATGCACGATCGGCGACCTGAGAAACGGTCTGGGCGATGCCGCTGGCTCCGGTAGCGGCCTCCTGGACCGAACGGCGCATCTCTGTGGTGGTTGCGGTCTGCTCTTCCACAGCTGAGGCAATTGTTGATTGGGTTTCGTTGATGCGGGCAATGATTTCGCCGATGCTGGTCAGCGCTGCCGAGGTCGCTTCAGCGTCTCCTTGAATGCCGAGGATCCGTTCGGAGATGTCATCGGAGGCCGCCGCGGATTGGGAAGCCAGCTCTTTGACTTCGTTGGCGACGACGGCGAAGCCTTTGCCTGCTTCTCCGGCGCGGGCGGCTTCGATGGTGGCGTTGAGGGCCAACAGGTTGGTTTGTTCAGCGATAGACGTGATGGTTTTCATGACTTCGCCGATACGGACAGAGGATTCAGAAAGTTTTTCAACGATGCTTACCGCGCCCTGGGCAGAGGTGACCGCCTCGGAAGCCACTTCAGAGGCGCGGGTAGCTGCAGTGGCGATCTCGCGGATAGAGACGTTCATTTCTTCAGTGCCAGTGGCGACGGTGTTGACGTTGTCGCTCAGCTGGGTGGCGGTACCGGCGGCGTTTTCTGCAGCTGAGCTGGTCGCTGCGGAGGTGGTAGCAAACCGGTCTGCGCTGGTATCGAGTTCAGCTGCCGTGGCTGCGATGCGGTCAATGTCGCTGGTGATGAGATGTAAAGAGGTAGTTAACGCGGCTTGGCGGGTGTTGAAGTGGTGGGCCAGAGTGCGGGTGGTGTCAGTGCCTTCGGGGGTGAGAGTGAGGTTGAGATCGTGAGGGTCTGCGCTGGTGAGTGCAGTGGCATAGCGGGTCAGTGGTGCTGCGGTGCGAGTGTGCCATAGGCGCACGAGAGCAATCAGGGTGATAAGGCAGACGATTGCGCAGACAGTCACGGGGATCGTGGCCCAGCTCTTGACCCAGGTGGTTTCGCTGGCAGCCGGGGCGATGGGGTCTGAAGCTGCAGTTGGGGTGGTAGTGGTGCTGGCGCTGGTGATTGCTTTTTTGAGGGGGGCAGTGACGGCCTCGGAGGCGTTGCGGTAGTCGCGGCCCAATACGACGGTGGCTGCGAGTTCGCGTTTGGCGGTGGCGGTGAGCTCTTTATCTGCGGGGATCAGTTGGTATTCGGCGACCCGGACAGGCATTTGAGTTTCGGGGACGTTTTCTGCTTCCAGGCGTAGCCGCATGGAGCGGATATCGGCGATGGTGAGTTTTTTGTGTGCCTCAGCTGCGGTAGCGGCTGCGGCGGCCAGGGTGGGGGCAGTTTTGGTTGAGCGCAGGGATTCCAGGGCGGTGTCGATGGTGCGTGAGTTCTCGCTGATGGCGAAGTAGTCGGTAAGCCATGCGCGGTCACCGGTGGTGGCGAATCCTCGTGCGTCAGCGGTTAGGGCACGCATCGTGTCCAAGATGGTGGCGGCGTCGCTGATTCCTGTTGTTGTTTCTGAGGAGGTGCCAGAGGAGCTGGTGGCCGTGGCGGTGGGGGTGCCGCCGTCCTGGATAGGGGTGCCGGTGTTGAGTAGTAGTGCGGCGATGGCCAAAAGAGTAAGTGCGGTCAGTATGAGGGTCGCCAAATATCCAGTTCTGATGAGGGTGGATTGTTTCATGACGACCTTTCCCCGCGATGTGACATAGCTTTCCCCTGCTGCTCTCATCGGGCGAACATTTTTGTACCTGAGCAGATTTCGTTGTTACGACGGGGTAGTCGGCCATAGATTTAGGGAAGAACAAGGTGCTGTTCGCCTTCGGCGTGGCTGAATAACTTTTTCCTGTGTACACAAGATGTGCGGCGGCCGCGATATTCTGGACGCGATACCGCGTGTGCTTATGACCGCCGCGCGGACCAAACACGAAGGACATGACATGGCAGTCATTACCGCAGTCGTCGCGACAGCGACCGCAGTTGTTGTCGTTGCCGCCGCGCCGCGCCCCGAGCCGGTGCCGGTTCGTGTGGAATCACGTCGCTCTAGCTGAGCCGTGCACTAGTTCATCCGCCCGAAGGGCCCTGTCCACCACGGACAGGGCCCTTCGTATATGCGCAGGATTATGGATGCGAGAAATTCGGGGAATCAGTGGCTGGTGGAGGTATTGATCTCGCTGCGGTCACCAGACCACAACGTGTGGAACGAAGCCTCACCGCCATCAATGCGGCGGTAGGTGTGTGCCCCGAAGTAGTCACGCAACCCCTGAGTGAGCGCAGCGTTGAGGCGAGGGGAACGAACTTGATCGTAGTAGGCCAGGGCAGAGCTGAAGCCAGGAATAGGTACTCCAGCGCTCGCGGCGGTTGCGACGACTCGGCGCCACGCGTCCTGGTTTTTGGCCAGGCCAGCGGCGATAGAGGGAGCTTCGAGCAAGGTGGTGAGATTGTTCGCGGCGTACTCATCGGAGATGCGTTGGAGCAGCGCGGCACGGATGATGCACCCGGCTCGCCAAATCGAAGCAACCGCAGCCACATCAATCTGCCACCCGTATTCGTGGGCAGCGGTGCGGATTTCGTCGAGGCCTTGGGCATAAGCGATGACTTTGGCGCTCCATAGGGCGTCCCGGATGTCATTGATGAAAGCTTCTCGATCCAGGTCAGCAGGCAAAGTCCGGTCCGGGCCTTCCAAAGCTGCCTGTGCATGCTCACGCAGCTCACCGTGACTGGAGATAGCGCGAGCAAATACGGCTTCGCTGATGGAGTTGACCGGCGTGCCCAGGTTCAGAGCGGACTGGACAGTCCACGTGCCGGTGCCTTTCATCCCGGCAGCGTCAACGATCAGATCCACCAGCGGCGTGCCCGTTTTCGGGTCTTTGTGGCGCAACACCTCGGAGGTGATCTCAACGAGGTAGGAATCCAGGTCGCCGCAGTTCCAGGAAGCGAAAGTGTCAGCCATTTCATCGGCGGATAGGCCCAGAGCTTTGAGTAATTCGTAGGCTTCGCCGATGAACTGCATGTCGGCGTATTCGATGCCGTTGTGCACCATTTTCACGAAGTGGCCAGCCCCGTCAGCGCCGATGTAGGTGCAGCATGGCTGCCCATCAACTTTGGCGGAAATGTCTTCAAGGATGGGGCCCATGAGCGCGTAGCTAGAGGCCGGGCCGCCAGGCATGATCGAAGGTCCTTCAAGGGCACCAACTTCACCACCGGAGATCCCAGCACCGATGAAACGGAACCCGGCATCGGCGAGCTTTTTCTCACGGCGGCGGGTGTCTTCAAAAAAGGCATTACCGCCGTCAACAACGATGTCGTCTTTGTCCAGCAGGGGCATCAACTCATCGATGACGGCGTCCGTGCCTCGCCCAGCCTGCACCATGATCACGATCCGTCGCGGGCTGGCCAGCGAAGAAACGAACTCTTCCAAGGTTTGCGCAGCTACGAAAGTGCCCTCGTGGCCGTACTCACGCACAACCTCTTCGGTTTTGGTCAAGGTGCGGTTATAGATAGCGACCGCGTAGCCGTGGCGAGCCATGTTCCGGGCAAGGCTGCTGCCCATGACAGCCATACCGATGACGCCGACCTCGGCTTTACCGTCCGGCGAGAGACCTTTTGCTGATTCGCCGGTGGAGGTGGTGGTGGTTTCGGTCATCGAGTTCTCCTTGCTGATGGTGATGTTCAACGAGCGAACAGGGGTATGAGGAGTATGAGACGTGCAGAAGTGTGGGTGAGCAAGGCGCTCCTGAGCGGCCAACTACACAGACAGGCTGCCTGTGCAGTTGGTGCCTGTGAATAATCTCTCAACAGTCCCTGAAAACCCTCCCACCTGGGGTTTACACCCCGGGGCATCTTTACTCTCAGAATCAAGAAACCTCTCACAGGTTCAACAAAAGCTTGACGTGCAAACACGCAGCGATCTGGTCAGTGAAGGATGCGGACAGATGGACAAGACCCGCCCATTAAAAACGCCAATCGCCCGGCGCTCTGTCCTGAAATGGTCAGCGATCGCTGGGGGCGGAGTCGCCCTGATGAGCGGGTGCGCACGCCCGCAGGCCCCTGCCAGCCCCGCCCCCATCCCAGACGAAGCTAAAGGCGTAGCAGTCAACGGCCGCACTGTCTGGTCAGCGTGCGTGATCAACTGCGGTTCGCGCTGCCCACTGCGGCTGCAAGTAGAGAACGGAACAGTGATGCGGGTTCTCCCCGACAACACCGGCGACGACTCACTACTCAACCGGCAGATCCGGGCCTGCGTACGCGGACGCAACATGCGCCAGCGCATCTACAACCCTGATCGCATCAAAAAACCCCTCAAACGCGTCGGCAAACGCGGCGAAGGCAAATGGCAAGAAATCTCCTGGAACGAGGCCTTTGACCTTTTCGCCAAGAAGCTGAAATACACCATCGACACCTACGGCAACGAAGCAATCTTCAAAACCTATGGATCGGGTACATGGAACGCCCATCTCGGTTACTCCGGCGGGTGGCCGCGCCTGTTCAACCTACTCGGCGGGCACCTGGGCTATTACGCCAACTACAGCTACGGCAACCTCAACTCGGCCTCGATCTTCCAATTCGGTAACACCGATGAGCAGATGTCGAACTCTTTCGAAGACGCAGCCACACATTCGCGGCTGCTCGTGCTGTGGGGCAACAACCCCCAAGAAACCCGCATGTCCGGAGGCGGAAACACCTACACCTCACTCTTGGCCAAGAAAAAGGGACTCAAAGTAATCCTCGTGGATCCCCGCTACTCCGACTCAGGGACCGTCCTGGCTGACCAGTGGATCGCTCCGCGCCCAGGCACCGACGCCGCCCTCGTGGCCGGGATGGCGCACGTGATGATCACCGAGAAGCTCCACGACAAAGAATTCCTCGACACCTACTGTCAAGGCTTCGATGAAGAACACATGCCCGAAGGTATCCCCGAAGGGAACTCCTACGAGAGCTACATTCTGGGCAAAGGATCAGACAAAACCCCTAAAACCCCTGCCTGGGCCGCGAAAATCACTGGCGTCCCCGAACACACCATCATCGCGTTCGCCCGGGAAGTTGCCACCACCAAACCAACCAACATCACCCAAGGCTGGGGACCCCAACGCCACGCCAACGGCGAGAACCAAGCCCGCGCCATCTACACCCTCGCCGCCATGATTGGTCAGGTCGGTATCCCCGGCGGCGGCACCGGCGGACGCGAAGGCTACTACTGGCCCATCACGAAGTGGTTCCCCGACGGCGATAACCCTGTCAAAACGTCAATCAGCTTCTACAGCTGGACCGACGCCATCACCCGCGGTACCGAAATGACTGCTACCTCAGATGGCGTACGCGGCGGTGAACGCCTGAAATCGAACATTAAGTTCATCCTCTCCTACGGCGGCAACATGCTCGCCAGCCAACACGGCGACATTAACCGCACCAAAAAAATCCTCACCGACGAGTCACTTGCAGAGTTCATCTGCGTTGTTGATAACCAGATGACGGCTTCGGCGCACCTGGCAGACCTCGTCCTGCCAGACACCACCACGGCAGAACGTTGGGACCTTGTTCCCAGCGAATACACCGGCGACATGGCCTACCTGATCATGGCGGAGAAAGCCATCGAGCCGCTCTTTGACTCCAAACCCGCCTACGAAATGTGCACCGAAATCGCTAAGCGGATGGGCATCGAAAAACAATTCACCGAGGACCGCACCCTCGAAGAATGGGCTCGCCACATGCAAGCCGAAACAGTCAAAGAACACCCCGACTTCCCTGACTTCGACACCCTCCGTAAGAAAGGCATACACCGCTACCACAACCCCGAGGGCATGACCGTAGCGCTCAAAGATTTCCGCGAAGACCCCGAGAAGAACAAACTCCCCACCCCATCAGGGAAAATCGAAATCTTCTCCACCCAGCTATGGGAAATGGCGAAAACCTGGACTTTCCCCGAGCCTCGACTACCCGGTGACGTCATCACCGCCATCCCGATGCACATCGACACCTGGGAGGGCGCGACCGCCGCGAAAACGGACAAACGCTACCCACTTCAAGTCATCGGCCACCACTTCAAAGGCCGCACCCACTCCACCTACGGAAACCTCGCCAACAACCGCGAAGCCCACCCCCAAAAAGCGTGGATGAACCCGCTGGACGCAGCCGAGCGAGGCATCAAAACCGATGACCGCATCGCAGTGTGGAACGACCGCGGAAAAATCACTCTCCGCGTCATGGTGACCCCACGGATCATGCCCGGCGTCCTCAGCGTCCCCCAAGGCGCCTGGCTAGAACGCGGACCAGAGGGAACCGACCACGGCGGCGCCGTCAATATCCTGACCAGCATGCACCGCACCCCCTACGCCAAAGGTAACGCCCAGCACACAGTGCTAGCCCAAGTCGCTAAAGCCACCGATGCTCCCACACAAGCCGGTGCACCATCACCGCGCTACGGCGCCCCCGTCTAAAACCGCAGCACTGAAAGAAAAAGAGGCCTCTCATGCAGGGATTCGCGTTCGACCAGAGCGCCTGCAACGGCTGCAAGGCGTGCCAAATCGCCTGTAAAGACAAACACAGCCTGCCCATAGGCGTGAAATGGCGACGAGTTGTGGAATACACCGGAGGAAGCTGGTCCCGACAGGGTGAGACCCTGACCCCTAACGTGTTCTCCTACTACACCTCAATCTCGTGCAACCACTGCGCCGACCCCATCTGCGTTGAAGTCTGCCCAACCACTGCCATGACAGTGCGCGAGGACGGCACCGTCTACGTCGACGGGAGCAAATGCGTCGGCTGCCGATACTGCGAATGGGCCTGCCCCTACTCGGCACCCCAGTTCAACGCCGAAAGTGGCCACATGAGCAAATGCGACGGTTGCTACGACTACCGCCAAGCCGGCAAAGACCCCGCCTGCGTGGCAGCCTGCCCATCCCGAGCACTGGCATGGGGAGAAATCAGCGAACTGAAAAAGAAATTCGGGCCAGGCATGGCCACCGCACCCCTGCCCGACCCCTCGACCACCCGCCCCAACCTCGTGGTCAAACCTCACAAGAACGCGCAGGAATGGAACGCCGGAACCGGTGAGATAGCCAACCTCGAGGAGATCTGAACCGATGAACATGCACGAACTGCCCATGATCGCGTTCACCGTCCTGGCACAGATGTCCGTGGGCGCGTTCATTGTGCTCGGCGTGATCAACACCGCTGCCCGGCTACGCGGCTACGACACCCACGCAGTCGAAGAAATCAGCGACCCAGCCGTACTAGCTGTCGGAGCAGCCCTGCTCCTTGGGCTAGGAGCCTCCACGTTCCACATGAACGACGTATTCCACGTCTTCAACGTCTTCCGACACCTAGAAACATCGTGGCTGAGCCGAGAAATCGTCTCGGGCATGCTATTCGCCAGCACCGGGTTCCTCTACACAGCCTGCCAACTTTTCCGAATCGGATCAGCCGCATTACGGCAGACGCTCGCATTCGTTGCCGCGGCTTGTGGAGTGCTGCTCATCATCTCGATGAGCATGGTTTACATCTCTCTGCCCACGGTTCCCGTATGGGCCACATGGCTGACGTTCGCTCAATTCGCTACAACAACACTGCTGTTGGGTGCCTTCGCTATCGGTACCGCATTCGTCACGGTCACGATGCTGCGTCGCCGCGGAATGTATAGCAGCCCCATGATGACTCGCCTGGAAGAGATTTCCCGCAAGCGGGCCCACCTGTCAATCGTTGAACGCCTCGGCGGCAAAGCCGCTTCCGAAGCGGGCACTCGCCTCATTCTCAGCTGCCTGCGCGGCATCGCTGTCGCCGGGATCGTGCTACTCGTTCTGCAAATCGCTTGGTACGTGCTCATCTTCACGCACCTATTGACAGTTGAGCCCAAACAGATCGCTCTAAACAGCGCACAGGCCTACACCGGAGCAGCAGCCATCATCCGATTCACGATGACTGTGCTAGGGGCAGGGCTGCTCGGACTGTTCCTTTTCCGCCTAGCAGACCCCAACACAGGAACCTATTCATCAGGAGGAGACACTCTCACCTCGACGAAAGCACAGCTCCAATGGGGGCACGCTGAGCAGGTCGCAGTGGTCATGACTGTCGCGTTCGTCCTCGTATTCGTTGCCGAGTTCATCGCCCGATCGCAGTTCTACACCTCGATGTTCCGGGTCGGGATATGAACACCCCGACACCGCTACCCTGGCCAACGCTCGGCTCAACCACCCCCACAAGGCAGCTGCCCGCCCCACCTGCCTTTGAGAACCTGATCCAACTCGCCGCCACAGCAACACCCCTATCTCGCTGGTTCCTGGCACCGGCTGGCGCTGACGTTCTGGAGAACCTCCACGCCGAAAACCTCCCCCACACCTGGCCACTACCGCCTACAGACGCATCAAGCCAGGCGGCACTACACGACCTCGCTGGTCCGCATGACGTAGACGCCGTAGCCGCCGACCACCAGCGCCTGTTCGTTGGCCCGGGACATATGGAAGCCGCCCCCTACGAATCAGTGCACACATCTGCCGAAGGATTGCTGTTCGAACCAGAAACCCTCGATGTGCGCGCCTGGTATCAGCACTATGGGCTCAGCGCACCCAGACAAGGCAAAGAACCCGATGACCACATCGGCCTCGAACTAGAATTCCTCGCAACCCTAGCCACATGGGCATCAGACTGCCTAGAAGAAGACGACACCCAGTCCGCAGCCATCTACGCCCAAGGCGCCCGCCAATTCACCGCCACCCACCTACTGCCGTGGGCACCAGACTTTTGTGCACTAGTACGCGCCCGCGCCCACACCACCTTCTACCAAGCAGTGGCCGCTGCCACCGCTGCACTCCTGGATGCAGCACCAGCCCTCCTTAAACCCAACGGGCCACTGTGATGCCAACTCTGCACACCACCCCACAAGCTCCTGCTGCGACGACAGAACTCGGTGCAGTACGACAGTGGCTACAAAGCAGATCAGCCGGAATCGAAGCGGTGCTGATATGTGCAGAACATCCACACCCGCACGACACCGCATATGCGGTTACCCGTGCCCGCCCAGAAGCGGTAGTCATCCGGGCACCAGGATGCTTAGCCCACGTGCGCCGCAGCCAGGTGGTGCACATCCTGGCCGATGGCGCCGCCGGTGTGCGTCTGCTCATCAACGGATGCGCTCGCCCTGACCACGTGCATGCACGAATGAATGACCTCCTGGCCCTCATACGTGACACAAACACCACCCCGCCCGAAACAGAACAGAAAAATCCAGGCACCCCTTCGCTCCAGGTGTGGACATCACTGCCACCTGCCACTGGCCGCCCCGTCACACCGATACCGCTGCTCGAAGGCAAATCCATGCCGGTCTCGCGCCGCACCCTCATCAGCGCACCATCCCAGAGCACTCTGCCCCACCGGCAGGCATCCGAGCACAGTGACCTCATCACCGCCCTGGTGAACTTGCATGAAACCACCGGGCACCGCGTCCCCGATGCAACCGCTGCAGCCACTACCGCTGCCCCAGCGGTGATGCTCGCAGCTCCCGGATGCAACGCGTGCGGCACCTGCATACGAACGTGCCCGGAAAAAGCCCTAGACCTGCAGATTGTTAGCGAAAGTACAGCTGTGCTGACCGAAAATATCGCAGCCTGCTCCGGATGCCGTCACTGTGTCCAGATGTGCCCATCACACGTGCTCACGGTGCGTCGGCATGCTCGGTGGAGCGATCAACTGCGGGGAGGTGTCTTACCCGTTGCCCAACAGGAAGTTGCCCCGTGTACGCGTTGCTGCGCCCCCACCCCTGTTGATGCAGGTGGACTCTGTCAGGTGTGCGCTTACCGAAGGAAAAAACCTTTCGGCTCAACACTGCCTGCCCGGGATAGACAGTAATTACCCATTCACTGTGTCCAGGTCGAAAGCTCGGCGCCCGTGATCAGTGAGCTGCTCGGCAGTGAACCTGCCAGACCAATCGGTTTCGTAATGTTCTGCCGGGAAATCGTGCGGTGACCGACCAGCGAGAAAGTCACGGTACGTGTGGCGGGCATAAATGAGGTTCTTCGTACACGCCGGGGCCGCAGGGATATACATGACGTTGCCCCAACCATTCTGGTTCTGCACCGCAGCGACAGAATGGATAACGTCGGCGTGCCACCACACCGAGTCACCAGCCCGTAGATCAGGGATAGGAGTCAGCGCGGCATGCAGCTCGGGGTGCCACTTTTCGAGAACAGCCAAGACCATACGGGGCTGCACACCACACAGCTCGTCTGGGGCCACGTCAGGCAGTAATGCCCGAAGCAAAACACTCCCGAGTGCCTCAGGAGCAGGAACAGTGTGTAAGACCCCTTGGTCATTGCGCATGTCAGACAGAGCCGTCCACCCCTGGAAAGTGCGAAACACCGAACATTTGGTGGTGCCGCCTTCGTACTCGTGCATCTGGGGCCGGTGAGCTGCATCCCATGGGTCGTAAAGCTCGGGGCGCCCCACGTAGAGAGCGGAATACACCTTGCGGTATGCCGGGAGCAGCCACCTCTCTAGCGAACCAGAGTCGCAATGCGCCCCAAGACCACCGTTGCTGCTGCCGGGGGCGCGGCGACGGATGCGATCGGGATAGATAATGCTGCGGTCTGGGTCAAACCACCGGGTCCCGTTTGATTCGTATTTCCAGAGGCGATTGAGGAACGACTGGGCACAGTTCATACGGGAGGATTGACGGGCCTCCATCTGGGAAGGTGACCAGTAGATCGGGTAGATCGCGGGTTTGGAAGCAGAGGTAGTGCTGAAAAAGTCATCCCCTGCGCCACGGTAGATCCGCGCGAAATCATTAGCGTCGACGTATTCCTCTAAACGTGCGTCCCAGTCCAGAGCTTGTTCGCGGGGGAAATGGCCACGGATTACCAGGCAGCCACGCGCCCGGATGAGATCTCGTTCTGCCTCGGTGACGGCACCAGAAGCAATCCGGTCGTAGTCGATCTGCGGCCACACCTGTTTTCCAGCGTCCCGCAACGCAATGATTTCCTCAAGAACGGGACGAAGATGATCCATCATCGACGCGTAAGCAGCTTGAGGAGAACCGATTTCGGAAATGATGTCTTTCTTGGCTGTGCGGACGGCCGTAGCGAAATCAGTAGGTGCTGTCGAGGCAGGGATCACTGGAAGAGCGGTATTGGTCACGGTGGGAACCCTCTTTTCATCGGGTAGGGAAATTGCATGAGCAGTGAACCCGCGTCCTCATTTCCACACCGACACGTCACTACACTCGAAATCTTTTTGATTTCAAACGAAAGCCTATGCTTCTCCTATGGAGCGAACAAGAGGAACCGCCCCCTCCGCTACCCGAAGCCTCGGCGGCCGACGTGACCGTGCACTGGACATCGTTACCCAACGTGGCCGTGTTGAAGTCGGTGAGCTCGCTGCACTCCTAGGCGTCAGTCAAGTCACCGTTCGCAAAGACCTCGACGAACTCACCCGACAAGGGTTACTTCGCCGCGAACATGGAGCTGCGGTCGCTAACGCTGGTGATGACATCCGCGCCCGCCTTGCCTCTGGTTTCAAAGTGAAATCCCACATCGCGCGAGCCGCCGCGCAAACCGTTCCCGACGGCGAAACCATCTTGATCGAATCAGGATCCACTGCAGCCCTATTCGCTGAAGAGCTCTGTGCCGCAGACCGCGGCACCACCATCATCACTAACTCCGCTTTCATCGCCGACTACGTCCGTAACACCTCCGCCCCTCGCGTCATCGTTCTCGGCGGCGAATACCAAACCCGACCTCAAGTCATGGTGGGTCCACTCCTGGCTGCAGCAGCGAGAAACTTCCACGTCACCTCATGCTTCATCGGTGTCGACGGATTCGACACCGGCCGGGGTTTTTCCGGTCGTGACATCGCCCGAGCCGAAGCAGTCCGCGCCATGGCAGCTCAAGCTGAAGAGATCGTCGTCCTCAGCGACTCCAGCAAATTCGGAACACGTGCCCCTGTACATCTGTGCTCAGCCGGAGCGGTAGGCCGCGTCTTCACCGATGCCAATATCAGTGACGAAGCCCTCGCTGAACTGTGCTCCTGCGGTGTAGACGTCACCACTGTCACCGCAGCACACAACGACTGACCCCCTCCAATGGCACAACTAAATTTTCGACCCTGCCGCTACCAGGTAGGAATGAACCATGATCGTGGACCTACACAGCGTCGTGGTGAAACACCCGCGCTCGTCTTTCCAGCTCCTCATACCCTCAATCCATGTCCGTGCCGGCGAATTCATTGCCATATGCGGACCCTCCGGAACCGGGAAATCCACACTTTTAGACGTCTGTGCTGGAACTATCCCCGCCACCTCCGGGCAAGTCCACGTCCTAGGCCTGGACCTTCGGCATGCTCGAGCACGCCGACAAGTGCGCCGCAAAGGCACCTACCTCATCCAGCGAGGATCCGTCGTGGAATACCTCACCGCACTGGAAAACGTTCTCATAGCCGGTGAAATCGCCGGTATTCGCCGTGACACCGACACAGCCCGGAACGCACTAGAAACAGTAGGACTCCTCAACCACGCCGACTCTCGAATTTCACATATGTCCGGCGGACAACGCCAGCGAGTGGCAATGGCCAGCGCCATCTATCGACGCTCTCCACTGGTCTGGGCAGACGGACCCACCTCAGCACTGGACGCCACCAACTCCGACCTCGTCCTGTCTGGTCTACGTGACCTCGCCCATCACGCCAATACCACCGTCATGTGCGTCACCCACGACACTAACCGCGCCCAAAACTACGCCGACCGCATCCTGACCATCGACAACGGACAGATCCAAGAAACCCACACTCAGAAAAGCGAACCAGCACAAGCCCGCACAGAAAGCACACCGCAGTGAGCACACCTCTACGCCCAGCCGCGCTGAGCGTCACCCGCACCCTGCGCGCATTCCTGGCACCCATACTTGTCTACGCCGCATCTACCGCGGGAATGATCGCCTTAACCGGACTCCTCACTGCCTCGATCACCAGTGGTGGAAACACTGGCGCGCTCACCATTTTCCTCCTCACAACCACAATCGGACTGTTCGCCATCGCATGCAGCGTCACCGACGTCGTGCGAGCCGGATTCGACGACGACCTCGCTGCTCTAACCGCCCTGGGATACAGCCCAACCCGCGTCCACATCTTCACCGCCACACAATCCCTAGTCGCCTTTCTGATGGGACTACCCCTGGCCCTCTTGGCAGCAGTCCCGACCTACTGGATGCTGCTATGGCGTGCTACGCACCGGTGGATTCCACGGCCTACCCCACGACTCAGCAATGTGGCCGCTCTCCTACCTGACCGGAACCACCCTCACCGCACTCCTGGCCATATTCGGAGGATGGCGCGCTCGTCCCTTCCGCGGAGAACAAAGTCATCGCCGCCGCAACACAGTGCTGTTCTATCTGCGAGCTACAGCCGGTGTCCTCGCCGTTATCAGCGCAGTCGCTTTACTGTTGTCCGCTCCCACCAACGGCCCGGGTGCACTCTTCGGCGGCGCCCTTATATGGGTGATCGCCGCAGTCTTGCTCGCCCCAGCCTTATTCACGCTTGTATGCTGCGCGCCGATCCTGGCCCGCCGCTGGCCAGGAGCATGGGCTGCCAGGATTGCCCTGACCCGTGACCGCATCTTCGGCCTGTCATCTAGCGTGACTGTCTCCACATTCGCCGTGGTGCTCTTCGCTGCTCTGGTCTCAATGATCAGCACAGTAGAACTGATCCAGCGAGCATCCCTAGCAGACCTGTTCACCCACAGCGCAGCCGTCGCTACCACCGCGGACGGGATGCTACTGCCCCATCAGAGCGCCGACCATATCTGCCGCAGCACTTCCAGCTGTGTAGGACTAATCCATATCGGGCCCGACGCCAGCGGTTACTCCGGTATTGCTTACGCCGAGAAGAACACCCGAGAAGCCCTGTTCACCTGGGCTAGCAACACCCCCGCTGCCACGCCAGGAGAAACGCTATGGTCTTCGCCTAGCAACGGGCTGACCGGCTCTCCGTGGCAAAAACTTCGTGACGGAGCCCCACCCGAATCCGTTCACACATGGCGTGCCCTGCCTGTCTTTACGAAGACAGAAACACTGCCCGACCCCGCCATCAACGTAACCACTGCTCGCTCCTGGGCGCAGAATGGCCTTTCTCAAGCCGTGATACGTGGCGCTGGTGCCGCAGATATCGGCCCCATGCTCGCCCCACTCATCACGTTATCTTTGCTGTTCAGCGTTGCCTCGGTCTACCTACTCAACGCCAGCTTCCACCGCACCACTGCAGTGACTACCGCCCTAGGAGCCACCAGGACAGTAGATCTGTTCAGCGTCGCTGCTGACGCCGCTGCCCGCACCGCCACGGTCTACCTATTCACTCTCGTGACATGGTGGGTCATGGGACACGGCGTCGCCCACGCAGCGCCGAACCACACCATCACCCCCACTAGCCCTCCTGTACTGCTCCACGCAGCATTCATCGCCCTGTTCTTCGCCAGCAGTATTAGCGGGTTCCTCGGCGCGAAAGCAGGAAAAAAGCTGACATAAAGCCAGCTCCATAGTCATCCCCCACTTGGAATCGGTTCCTCCAAAGCAGAACAGCCCGAAAACCCAGAGTTAGGGTGGGGGATGACCCAAACTGCTTTCGCTCTCGATCAGGCTGCTCAAGATCTTCTTTTCCGCCAAGCCCGCACCCCCAACGCATTTACTGATCAGCCAGTCACTGATGAACAACTCCGCCAGGTGTATGAGCTAGCAAAATGGGGCCCGACCTCGATGAACCTGCAACCTTTGCGTGTCCTGGCTGTACGATCTCCGCAACGCCGAGCCGCGCTGGTTGAGCACATGTCTGGTGGCAACAAAGAAAAAACACGAACCGCTCCAGTGACTCTCATTTTCGCTGCCGACCTGGACTTTCATCAGTACGCCGCAGAACAGTTCCCGGCCTATAAAGATGCCTACGACATGTTCGAGAAACTTGGACGCGAAAAAAGAACACCTTCGGCTCATCTCAACGCCACACTCTCAATTGCGTACTGGATCGTGGCGCTACGTGCTGCCGGACTTGCTGTCGCCCCGATGACAGGCGCGGACTTTCCCTCCATCGCAAAAGAATTCTTCCCAGACGAGCGAGTGTTCCCTCTCATCGTTGCCAACGTTGGGTATGCCGACACAGCGTCATATCACCCACGAAACAAGCGCCTCGCATTCGAGGAGGTCTTCATCTCTATCTGAACAAAAACACAACGATGGCGCCAAGAAGTAGCCGCCGGTCTGCGATGTTGCTCGTGAAGGTCGGTACTGTGGTCGCGATCGCCCACCTCACGTTTCCGAACATGCGGCATGTTCGGGCAGCCTCGCAAGGAGACACGTATGGCAGTACTTGGTTCGGTTCTCATGTTTCTGGCCCTTGGTATCGCTGGTTTTTGCCTGTGGGCTGCCTCAGGTGGGACAGCACCTGCCGTGACCGTTGACTTGTTCAGCAACACGTTGTCAATCACCCCGGCCACCATGTTTGTTCTTGGCGCTATCGCGATGCTGCTCATGATGTTGGGCGTGTGGATGGCGTTCTTTGCAACTAAACGCCGTTACCAGTCGCACCGTGAGCGTCGCCAAATGGAGCGCCGCGAGCGTGAACAAGCCGCTGAGCTGGCCGAGACACGTGCTCGTCTTGATGAGCACGAAGAGCGCGCCGCAACAGGTTCCCAGCCGCGAGTGGAGCCGCCCATTGCGCAGGAACACCAGAGTTCTCTGAGGAACCCAGACAGCGATGGAGAGCAACTGCCTCCTACCCGATAACAACACGCATCATGTGCCCTAGTAGAGCCCGCCTTGAACATTCGAGGCGGGCTCTACTGCATCCATGGGGTAAGCAAGATGGAGCAGGTCGAAACACATGTGGTTTCGAAGTGGCCCATAGATCGCGGGAAAATGACTTCGCAACCGATGAGAACACTGGGGATGTCACTGCACGCCGAGATACGGGGTGCATCGTCGAGGGGGAACGATGCCGGTCAATATTCCGCACAGCTTGCCAGCGCGCCGGGTGCTCGAAGCGGAAAACGTGTTCGTTATGTCCCAGGAGCGCGCCGCGCGCCAGGATATCCGTCCGTTGCGGATCGCGATCCTCAACCTCATGCCTTTAAAAATCGATACCGAAACCCATTTGCTGCGCCTGCTGGGTAACACGCCACTGCAGGTAGAGATTTCTCTGCTCAACATGAGCTCTCACAACACCCGCAACACTCCGCCAGAGCACATGAGAGCGTTCTATCGCACATTCACGCAGGTCAAAGATGAGTGGTTCGATGGTCTGATTATCACTGGTGCGCCAGTGGAGAAGATGCCTTTCGAAGCGGTGGACTATTGGGGTGAATTGACCGAAGTTCTCGCGTGGTCCAAAGAGAACGTTTATTCAACGTTAAACATTTGTTGGGGTGCTCAGGCAGCCCTGTATGTCGACTACGGAATCCCTAAATACGACCTCTCAGAGAAGATGTTTGGGGTGTTTCAACACCGTGTTGTGAAACCGACCTCGCCGCTGTTATCTGGGTTCGATGAATACTTTCCTGCCCCGCACTCTCGGCATACGACCACGCGAATCGACGATGTCGCGCTCATAGATGAGCTGGAGATTCTTGCCGAATCCGATGAAGCTGGTCTCTACTTGGCAGGCCGCAAGGACGGGCGTGCGTTCTACGTGACAGGGCACCCGGAGTACGAGCGTGACACCCTGCGCAGTGAATGGGAGCGAGATCGTTCCCGGGGGCTGTCTATTCGTCCGCCGCACGGGTATTTCCCTGGCGATGATCCGACGCGTGACCCGATTGTCTCGTGGCGAGCGCATGCCTTCCTTCTTTATGCGAACTGGCTTAACCACTGTGTTTACCAGGGGACGCCGTATGAAGCGCCTACTTTTCCTGGTGCAGCTATGGGGTCGTCCTAAAGCGGTGTGGGAGTCGCCTTGTCTAGCTGATGCTGGGTGGGGGGTGGGGCATGGAAGATTTCTGATCAGTTTGTTGATGCATTTTTTGCACAGCTGGCATTGTGTAGAAAACCTGTTTTTATCCTGATATATGCATGGGAATTTGGTGTATTCCTGTTCTTAGGGTTGGCGTGTTTTCTTCGGTATTGGGGGACTGGAAGTTCGATTTTTGCGGGTCGAGGGGTGTTTGTAGAGGCCGTGTGGCGGTGACGGTGGACTGCGTTGCGCAGGGGGAGTGGTGAGGTGGGTTGCGCTGAGAAGGAAGGCGGGAGCGTTGATGGGCGACAAGGGAACTAGATAGACTGAACCCCTCTTTGCCAGGTTTGATGTCAAGTCGGGGGGTGTCTGCCTGCGTGGCGTGGGGTCGTTGCATGCGGGGCAGGAGACAAGAGGCAGCCTTCGAAAAATTTGCGCGTCAGGTTCTTGGTAATTGAATTTTTTCAATTGAAGAAGGCTGTGGGAGTTTTGGTCGCGGTGGAAAACAATGTGATGAGTAGAAATGCAGTCCAGGAAAACCAACACGGATGGCTTTATTCGATAACTGTGGTAGCGCTGGCAGTTATTTTGCGCTATCTCGGTATTTCCAAAATCGCTGTCATCTTTTTTATGCTCGCATTCGTTATTGCCGCATACCGTTCTTGGGTATGTGTGCGTGATGAGGAATGGGACGGATTCCGCGTAAATCTCTGGGGGCTTGTCCCCGCAACAGCAGGAGCGCTGTATGCCTTCGTTCTGCTCGTGAGTGGAACGGTCTAACAGGAGGCGTGTGGCGGTGAACGCGGTGTGGTGCGGAGGGGAACCTCTGCACCACACCGCGTTCGTGTGGGGAGCGGATCATAAAAAATCAAAGTTGAGTGGAATAGACGCAAGTTGCTTGAGGTTGATGTCAACAGGAGCGCTATTCTCAAAACACCAGGCGCAGAAGGACCTGGCCGAGCAGAAGCGGCGCGGCTAGAACTTTCACCCCAGAAGGAGCCAAACGCTCATGAACCTTCAACTCACCACCAAAGCCCAAGAAGCTTTCTCCGCCGCCACCCGCAACGCCGCGGCATCGGGACACCCGCACATCGAGCCAGCCCACTTCCTTCTCGCTCTCGCTGAACAACCCGAGACCACCACCGGCCCTCTCCTGGACGCAAGCGGATCATCCCTACGCGCCGCTCGCGCCAGCGCTGAACGCGAACTAGCTAAACTTCCCAAAGCAACCGGCAGCAGTGTCGCCAGCCCTAACCTCTCCCGCGCATCCATGAGCATGCTCGACCAAGCCCAAAAAATCATGGAATCAATGGGCGACACATTCATCGCCACCGACCACCTACTCCTGGCCATCGCTCGCACCGGCCAATTCGGTATCGATGCTGAAACCATCGACCAACTCATCCCTCAGATGCGCGGCGGCGGCAAAGTCACCACCGAATCAGGCGAAGACACCTTCAACGCTCTCGAGAAATACGGAACCGACCTCACCCGCGTCGCCCGCGCTGGAAAACTAGACCCCGTCATCGGCCGCGACGGCGAAATCCGCCGCGTTATCCAAGTTCTCTCCCGCCGTACCAAAAATAACCCCGTCCTCATCGGCGAGCCCGGCGTCGGAAAAACCGCTGTCGTCGAAGGGCTAGCCCAGCGCATCGTCGCCGGAGATGTCCCCGAATCCCTCCGCGACAAAAAACTCATTGCCCTAGACCTATCCTCCATGGTTGCTGGCGCCAAATACCGCGGCGAATTCGAAGAACGCCTCAAAAGCGTCCTCGATGAAATCCGCCGATCTGAAGGACGCCTCATCACCTTCATCGACGAAATCCACACCATCGTCGGCGCTGGCGGATCCGGCGAAGGCGCCATGGATGCCGGCAACATGATCAAACCACTCCTGGCTCGAGGTGAACTACGCCTCGTTGGCGCCACCACCCTCGACGAATACCGCAAACACATCGAAAAAGACGCAGCCCTCGAACGCCGCTTCCAACAAGTCTTTGTCGGCGAACCCACCGTCGAAGACACCATCGCCATCCTGCGCGGACTCAAAGAACGCTACGAGGCACACCACAAAGTCGCCATCGCCGACTCTGCCCTCGTCGCCGCCTCCACCCTGTCCAACCGGTACATCCAAAACCGCAAACTCCCCGACAAAGCCATTGACCTTGTCGACGAGGCAGCCTCCCGCCTGCGCATGGAAATCGACTCCTCCCCAGAAGAAATCGACGAACTCCGCCGCAACGTCGACCGCCTCAAAATGGAAGAACTCCACCTCGCTCGCGAAGACGACGAAGCATCCAAAGAACGCCTCGCACGCCTGCGCAGTGACCTAGCCGACAAAAATGAACAACTCGCCGCACTCAATGCCCGCTGGGAAGCCGAAAAAGCAGGCCTCAACCAAGTCGGTGAACTCAAAGCCACCCTCGATGACCTGCGCATCAAAGCCGACATTCTCCTACGCGACGGCAAACTCGATGAAGCTGCGCCCCTGCTCTACGGCCAAATCCCGCGACTTCAAGCCGAAATCGACGAAGCCCAACGCAACCAAGAAAACACCGAAACACCTGAGCCCATGCTCAAAGAAGAAGTCACCTACGACGACATCGCCGAAGTCATCGCTGCATGGACAGGCATCCCAACAGGACGCCTCCTGCAAGGGGAAACCGAAAAACTCCTCCACATGGAAGACCACATCGGTCAACGGCTCATCGGTCAACACAAAGCCGTCGCCGCCGTCAGTGATGCAGTACGCCGCAGCCGCGCCGGCATCGCTGACCCTGACCGCCCCACCGGGTCCTTCCTCTTTCTGGGCCCCACCGGCGTAGGCAAAACCGAACTCGCTAAATCTCTTGCCGACTTCCTCTTCGATGACGAACACGCAATGGTTCGCATCGACATGTCGGAATACTCCGAGCGCCATGCAGTTGCCCGACTCATCGGAGCACCTCCTGGCTATGTCGGTTATGAAGAAGGCGGACAGCTCACCGAGGCCGTCCGCCGTCGCCCCTACTCCGTCGTCCTTCTCGACGAAGTCGAAAAAGCCCACCCAGAAACATTCGACATTCTCCTGCAAGTCCTCGACGACGGACGCCTCACCGACGGGCAAGGACGCACCGTTGACTTCCGCAACACCATCCTCGTCATGACGTCAAATCTGGGAAGCCACTACCTGCTCGAAGATGCCCTCACTGATGATGCAAAACACGACGCCGTCATGAGCGCTGTCCGGGCAGCGTTCAAACCAGAGTTCGTTAATAGGCTCGACGAAGTCGTGATTTTCGAACCCCTCAACACTGAAGAACTCGGCAGTATCGTTGACCTGCAGGTCAACTCCCTGGCCGCACGCCTGAAAGACCGCCGCATCGTCCTCGAAGTAACCGACGCCGCCCGAGAATGGCTCGCACTCACCGGCTACGACCCAGCATTCGGAGCCCGGCCACTCAAACGCCTCGTCCAAAAAGAAATCGGAGACCCACTAGCCAGGCTCATCCTTGCCGGTGAGGTACGAGACGGGCAGCGCGTCATCGTGGACAGCGATCCCAGCAACGAATTCAACGGCCTAGTGCTCCTGCCTCAGCCCCGAGAAACCACAGCAAGCACTCCCAACACCGAAGATGACGTTGTCGACGCCGAAATCGTCGAAGACCGCGCAATCGAGCAGTAATGCACCGGGCGCTGCGAGCAAAATGCGCAGCGCCCAGCAGCTGCACCAACCAAAGAAACAGTGTGACCCACGGGTGTGAGTCCACTGTGAACATAGTGTGAGCAATGTGGGCGAACATATACTCATTCGCACTCTCCCACAGGAGTTTTCCTCATGAAAATGATCCGCAGATCCCTAGTGATCGCCTCTGCTGTCGCCCTCATCTCGCCCCTGGCATTCGCGCCGACGGCCGGAGCTGCTTCCCACACGACGCAGGCCCCTCCGGCCGCTCACACCACGAAAACTGCCGGCAAAATCCCGGCTGGCCACAGCTTCATCATCAACACCGAAGCCGGCGAAAAAGGCACAAAAACCGCCACCGAAGCCATCAAGAAAGCCGGCGCAACATACGCCACTTCCTGGCCAGAAATCGGTGTGACCGTCGGCATCGCCCCCGAAGCCAAGGTCAAGAGCGTCGTTCAGCAGATTCGCAAAGTTCCCGGCATTCAGTCTGTCGGTGCAGTAGGAGCGGTCCAGAAAGAAAAGCCACGTCAACCCCGCAAAAAGGTGGCACCGCCCAAGAAAGCTGAAAAGCCCGGCGAACTGACCCAGTTCGTTGGCGCTACCTCCCTGCCCAAGGGAGCTGACGGCACCGGCGTGACCATCGGTGTCGCCGACGACGGTGTCTTCGACGAGCACAACGAACTTGCCGGACGTATCGACAAAACTCGCTCCGGATCATGCACCGCAGCAGGCGTGTGGCAAAGCGGCAACGACCTATGGCGCCCCACCGAAAAGAAAGACACCCACGGCACGATGGTTTCCTCCATCATGACCGCCGTGCGCGATGGTGCTGGCATGATCGGCATCGCACCCAAAGCCCAGGTAGTTGCCATGCGCGTCGTCTCCGACAATGGTGACATTTACCCCGAAGCCTCTATCTGCGCCGCGATGCAGGCAGTCAAATACAAACTGCCCATCGTCAACCACTCCTACGGCCTGGACAACGTCAAAGCCACCCGTCATGCCCTCTGGGACCCCAAAGACCCAGACCAAGGCCCTGCCATCACTGCAGTAAACAAGGCATACGACTGGTCCCGCAAGCATGGAGTGCTCAACATCGCCGCCACCGGGAACTCCGGCGAAGACCTTTCTGACAAGCCTCACATCCCGCCGTCGAACGCCGAACGCAACCTACCCCGGCTAGCCTCGCGCCTGGAAGCTCTCCTCGCTGAGGTGCCTGGCGTCCTTGGCGTCGGTGAACTCGATGAAGACGGCACTGTCGCTTTCTCTTCAACCTCCGGCCTAGGCATCGTCGACCTCACCGCCCGCGGATCCGGCGTATTTGCTACTTACCCAGGGGAATACCAGCAGAACGCAGGAACGTCTTTTGCGTCCCCGGCAGTGTCAGCCGTCGCTGCCCTGGTCAAACAGAAACTGCCCAACGCCACCCCCGACCAAATCGAGAAAATCCTCGAAGAGAGCGCAAAACCCCGTACCTGCGCCAAGTCTGGGAAGATCAGCACTGAGCAGCCCTGCCGCGCTCGAGGAAAACTCACCAACTACTTCGGACACGGTGAAGTAAACGCCCCGGCCGCTCTCAAAGCCGCCGACAAACTGCGCTGACACGCGCTCGACAACGCGGGCCCGTCTCCAGGGAGAACACCTCTCCTCTCCCGAGCCGGGCCCGTTCTCATGCCTGCACGCCACCACTGAAACCCAGATAGCTCATTGCGCAGTTTCGTGCCACCAACCAGTCATTCGTTATTTAATGCGTGTTACTGGTGTCACAACGATGTGACCTCCACCACGGTGCACCCGCCGTGCCCTCACGAGAATGCGACGGCAAATGACTGATACCCCACCCCAGGGAAGCCACAGCGCCCCCCACTCCAGTGGCCACAGCGATGCCCAGGAAACCCTGGAGCGAAGCCTGACCAACCGCCACATCCAACTCATCGCTATCGGCGGCGCCATCGGTACCGGCCTGTTCATGGGTTCAGGAAAAACCATCAGCGTTGCTGGACCCTCCATCATGTTCGTCTACCTCATCATCGGCGTGATGCTTTTCTTCGTCATGCGCGCCATGGGCGAGCTGCTCCTGCACAACCTCGAATACAAGTCATTCCAAGACTTCGCCGCCGAATTCCTCGGCCCCTGGGCCGGATTCTTCTCCGGATGGACATACTGGCTCTGCTGGGTAGTTACCGGCATGGCAGACGTCATCGCGGTCGCTGGCTACTGGAACTTTTGGGTTCATGGCCCCGACCCAGACGTCCTCACCCCCCTGGCAATTGCCCTGTCCCTTATCACTCTCCTAGGCCTGCTTGGCCTCAACCTCCTGACAGTAAAACTCTTCGGTGAACTTGAATTCTGGTTCGCCATCATCAAAGTCATCGCGATTGTCGTGCTCATCGTGCTAGGAATCTTCCTCGCAGTTGTCGGATTCACCTCACCCGAAGGCATCAAATCCTCATTCACCCACCTATGGGACCGCCCTGGCGGCTTCTTCCCTCACGGCCTCCCAGGATTCTTCGCCGGCTTTCAAATTGCCGTATTCGCCTTCGTTGGAATTGAACTTGTAGGCACTACCGCTGCCGAAACCGCTGACCCGCAGCGCAGCCTGCCTAAAGCCATCAACTCCATCCCCATCCGCGTCGTCCTGTTCTACGTCTTCGCCCTCATGGCCATCATGACCGTGACCCCCTGGGATCAGATCAACCCCGCCGTATCCCCATTCGTCAACATGTTCCAGCTTGTCGGCTTCGCCGGAGCCGCCTCCATCATGAACTTTGTTGTTCTCACCTCTGCCTCCAGCTCCGCGAACTCTGGCATCTTCTCCACCTCACGAATGCTCTACGGCCTGGCACACAACAAAATGGCCCCTGCCGCATTCGGGAAACTTTCCAGCCGCAAAGTCCCCCAAAACGGACTTTTCCTATCCGTTGCGCTCGTGGCCTGCGCCGTTTTCCTGCTCGCCAGTGACACCATCATGGGAGCCTTCACCGTTGTCACCACCATCTCGGCGGTCCTATTTATCTTCGTATGGACACTCATCCTGTGCAGCTACATGGTCTATCGAAAGCGCCACCCTGAAGCACACGCAGCATCTGCATTCAAAATGCCTGGTGGCATACCCATGTGCTGGATAGTGCTGGCTTTCTTCGCATTCGTTCTTGTCCTACTCACCCAAGAAACAGACACCCTCCAAGCACTCCTGGTAACTCCTTTCTGGTTTATCTTCCTCGGCGTGGCTTGGATCTTTGTCCGCAAAAACATCATCAACAAAGACACAGAAACCCCGCAAAGCCAGCCCACTTCCTAACAATTCCGGCCAGGACCACACGAGGGCGCCCATCCACTACCAGATGGGCGCCCTCGCTTTGTGCCCCCCGACCCCTCGAAGTAAGCCGACCGCCACCTTCATTAAGTAAGACAGACGTACAACACGAGCCACCATATGAGCACGTACGCGACTTGAACGTACGTCTTAGACACATCTCACTAACCCATAAGTCGAAATAAAAACCTTGAAAAACAAGGTATTTCGATGAAAAAGCACATCTTTAATCCTCTGAATTAGGACGAGTGAACAACTTTTCCCACTTTTTTGTCGGACGACTGCTCAAGTCCCGATTAGGACGGTCGATCAGGTTGGTGTCGCCGCAAGAGGGGAAAAGGCAGCGACCGGCAGCGGAGAACTCCACGCCGATCACAGGGGGAAGCCACGGTGTCGTGGCTACCACGACACCGAGCACTCAGCACAGCGGGCTACCACCCGCCCGCACGAAAGAGGAACACCATGAACATCACCACCAACGCACTGGCCATCACCACCAGCAAACGCGCCATTGCCGCCCTGAGCATCGCCGCAGCGATGGTCGGCATGAACAGCCAATTCGCGCCCCACGCTCACGCTGCCGAAGCCACCGCCACGGACAACACCGCCACATTCCTCCAAGCACTCGGTAACGGAAACCAGTACATCCTTCAAGACAAAGCAATGAACGAGGCTGTCGCACCCCTCATTCTGCAGCTGCGTGGCGACGACTCTGACCAGGAAATCTACGCCTACTGCATCGAAGTCGACACCCCCATCCTGGACAGCATCACCGGTGTCCGTGGCGCCTACTCCGCCCAAGACTGGGAAACCTACACCTCACAAGCAAAAACCGCCGAACGCCGTGCTTCCTGGACCGCGAACAAACACAAAGTCTTGTGGCTCCTGGCTAACTCCTACCCCCAAAAGCCTGCACGTGAGGTTTTCGCCTCACTCGGCATGGAACTACCCACCTATGCTGACGGCAGCACCTACAGCGAAAAAGACCTCAACCGCGCCATGCGCGACGCCACCCAGCTGGCTATCTGGCACTTCGCGAACGGTATTGACCTCTCCAACAACTGGATCGACGAGAGCAACCACACCCGCATCGGGCGTTTCGCCGATGGCAGCCAGATCGACATCTACGAGGCCTACCAGCGTCTGATCGAGCGCGCCGAAAAAGCTCCCGTTGTCGAGAACGTCACTCCCTCAATCTTCTTCCAAAACGCAAACAGCACCAACGTTGCTGGCAATGTATTCAAACCCCTCACCCTCAAATCCACAGCTCCCGCCAACGTCAACGTCTCTTTGCCCGAAGGCGCGACCCTTACCGTCTCGGGCAAGGAATACACCGGAGACGTCAAACTCACCGCAGTCGCCGACGGCACCACGATGCAGCTGGCAGTTCCGGAGAACGCCGCCGCGGGTTCAGTAGAAATCTCAGCTGATGCCCAAGGACAGCCTTCACCGGTTGGAACCGTCTGGTACGCCAAAGGAAGCCAATCCCTCATCACGGCCAAAGCAGTGACACAACACGTCATGGCAAAAACCACGATTAACTGGACGGCAAAACCAGTCGCTCCTGCTCCGGTCGAGCCCACCACCCCGGCACCGACTGCCCCTGTCACTCCAGCACCAGTTGTTCCTACAACACCAGCACCGGTGGAGCCCACCACCCCAGCACCGGCACCAGCGGCGCCAACCACCCCGGCTGCTCCTGCTCCGGTCGAGCCCACCACCCCGGCACTGACTGCCCCTGTCACCCCAGCACCTGTAGCCCCAGAGAAAGAAAAAAACCGCGCCGAACAGCCCAAGAAGGTTCGTAAAGTAGCCACCCCAATGGTGACTCGCACCTTCCAGGTTGACCGCTACATGCCACAGAATGCGGTCCAGGCACGTGGTGTCGCCGCTTTGGATAACGACGGTGTACTGAAGTACCGCGAGGACAAGTTCATGTGGGGCCGCTCTGCCTGGCAGATCGTCACTGTCACGGTGCCAGCCAACGCTAGCCACGCTGACATCATGAAAGCGATCAACGCTAAAACCAGCGCGAAGATCGGCGACGTCAACACCGCAAGCAAACTGGCTTCCTCTGCTGCAGGACGCACCCACGTCATCGCATGGGAGCTGGGCAAGGGCGCCACTGCTAAGAACGCATGGGGCACCGCTAAGAAGACGGTGCAGAAATTCTTTGCCCGCGGCTGATCTGAACTAACAATCAACTCAGTGAGCAAACTGCTAGAGAGGCTGCTCACCCGTAGGTACGGGTGAGCAGCCTCTCTACGTCATAAGGACTTGCAAGACAGCCAGTTAGACCGGCCACCGTTCTTGCCGCCAAGCTGCGTGCCAAAACATCCATTCACATCGAGTAGCCATGATGTAGACCTCGCGCATGCGCGCACGTACTGCTGCGGTAGCTGTTATGGCAGCTTCATTCACTAAAGCTGAGGCATTCGCAGCAGCGGCGCTGAAGGCATCATCTTCGTAGGTGCTGATCCAATCGCCGTAAGGATGCCAAGCAAGATCCGTCTCATGGGGACGCGTAGCGCGCACGCGCGCGGCGAGTCTGCGACCGACATCGTCATAGACGCAGAAGCAAGGAAGCACAGCTGCTGACAGAGTTGCGTAGTTTCCACGGGTTGCTTCAGCCAGGAGAAAGCTCGTGTACATCATGCATGTGGGGGAGGGGGCGGGGAAGTTTTCTGCAGGGATGTGGGACAAATGTGAGTCGTGAAGAAGCTGCTCAGTCTCGAGAGACTCCGCAGCTGTTGTGGCCCAAAAAACGGAGGCTTTCCTGGTAGGTGCTATCGCTGACAGCATTGCCATGACTCGGCCGTAGCCGCGTAAATAGTGCGCGTCTTGGGCGAGGTATTCCACAAAAATGCTGCGTCCGAGGGTGCCATCGGCCAGGGCGTTGAGGAAGGGTAACCGGTCGATTTCTGCGCGGATGGTGGCAGTGTCTTGCCACCATTGTTGGGTGACAGTGGAGTCCATTAGTTCCACCAGGCGTGAAAGTGATGCACGGGGCCGTGGCCGTGACCGATGTCGAGGGCATCTGCGTGCTCGAGGGCGTGGGTAAGCCACGTTTTGGCGTGTGCTGCGGTGGTGTGCCAGTCGGATTGCTGGGGGCGAAGAGCTGTCAAGGCCGAGGAGAGGCTGCACCCTGTGCCGTGGGTATTGGTTGTTGCTATGGCTGGTCCAGTCAGTTCACTGATTCCGGTTGCGTCGGTGAAGACGTCGACGGTGGTGTCGCTGGTGGTGGTGAGGTGGCCGCCCTTGAGCATGACGGCGGTGGCGCCCAGGTCTAGCAGAGCGGTTGCTTGGTGCCGCATGGCTTCGATAGTGGTTGCGGGGGTGGTGTTGAGCAGGGTGGCTGCTTCGGGCAAGTTGGGGGTGATGACGTCGGCTAGGGGTATGAGGCGTTTGAGTGCCTCCAGAGTATTGGGGGCCATGAGGCTGTCTCCGCTGGTGGCGACCATGACGGGATCGAGAACGATGTAGGCGGGGGGCTGTTGTTGGCGGGTCCGGCTTTTTTGGTAGGTGGTGAGTAAGTCTGTGACTTCAGCGGCGATGGCTGGGGTGGCGAGCATGCCGATTTTGATGCTGTCGATGTGGAGGTCGCTAGTGAGAGTGTTGAATTGGGCGCGGATGAAGTCGGTGGAGACGGGGTGTACGTCGGTGACTTTGCAGGTGTTTTGGGCGGTGAGCGCGGTGATGATGGTGCTTCCGTAAGCGCCTAGAGCCGAGAAGGTTTTGAGGTCGGCTTGGATTCCTGCGCCGCCAGAGGGGTCAGAACCAGCGATTGTCAGTGCGGTTGGGTGGGTGTTCATGGGGTCCCTTGAAGAAAACGGTTAGTGGGTGGCTGTGTGCCAGGCGGCGGCGAGTTCTTTTGCAGCTGAGTGCGGGTCGGGCGCTTTCATGATGGCGCTGACGACGCATAGTCCGTGGGCTCCGGCTGCGTGGACGGCCGGGGCATCGGCGGCGGTGATTCCGCCGATGGCTACGCCAGGCCACGGGGATCTGGCCATGATGCCGGCGAGTGTGGCCAAACCGGTGGCTGGTGCGTGTCCGGGTTTGGTTGTGGTGTCGCGGATGGGGCCTACGCCGATGTAGTCGAGTTGGGTCAGTGCCTCGGGGCCGTTGTTCATGGCGGCGGTGAGGTCATCAGGGTGGGTGATGGACAAGCCGAGGATTGCGTCGGGGCCCAGGATGGTGCGTGCTTCGGTGACGGGCATGTCGGATTGTCCTACGTGGGCACCGTCGGCTCCGGTGGCGGCAACAAGGTGTACGCGGTCATTGAGGATGACGGGTATGCCGGTGCCGGTGAGTGTGTGCACGGCATTGCGGGCAAGTTCAGTAAAGGCGCGGTCTTCAGCGTGAGGATCACGTATTTGAACAATGGTTACCCCACCTGCGACGGCCTCTTGAACGATGTCGTGCAGGCGCCGTGAACCGGCCATTGTGGTGTCAGTGACGAGATAGACGGATAGGTCGAGGTTGGGGCGGGTCATGCGGGAATGGTTTCGGTGGTGATGTTGGTGCCGCTGGTGATGTGGTCAGCGGTGATGTTGTCGAGCGCGTCGAGTAGGTTGACGGCGAAGGATCCTGGTCCTGAGCTGTTTTCGGCTGCGAGTTCGCCCGCGATGTTCAGGTGGGTGGTGGCTGCGACTGCGGCGATGAGGGGGCTGGCTACTGAGGCGTATGCGGCCATAAGTGCTCCTAGAGAGCAGCCAGTTCCGATGACGCGGGCGAGCAAGGGGACACCATTGTTGCCTCGCACGATGGTGGTTTCTTCTGCAGTGGTGGTGACGAAGATGTCGGTGGCGCCGGAAACCGCGATGGTGGTTGCGTAGTGGCGTGAGGCGGTGATGGCTGCTTCGAGGGCGTCGTCGGTGGCAGCGGTGGAGTCGACTCCGCGTCCTCCTGCACCGCCAGTGAGGCCCATGATTTCGGAGGCGTTGCCGCGGATGATGCTGGGGGAGTGGGTGGCTAGCTCGCGTGCGATGTCGGTGCGCCAGGGCAGTGCACCTGCGGCAACGGGGTCGAGGACCCACGGGGTGTGTGCGCTGTGTGCGCCGTTGGCGGCTTCGCGCATGGCGGTGACGGTTTCTGCGTAGGGGGTTCCGAGGTTGATGAGCACTCCGGATGCGATGGTTGCGAAGGCGGCAGCTTCGTGGGGGTTATCGATGACGGCGGGGGCTGCGCCGGCGGCGAGGAGGATGTTGGCGGTGGTGTTGGCTACGACGATGTTGGTGAGGTAATGCACCAGAGGGCTGTTGGCGCGTAGGGCTTCGTGTGCGGTGGCGATGTGGTGGGGGGTGATGGGTTCTGCGGGCAGGGTGGTGATCATGGTGACGTCCCTTCGCTAGTGCGAGCTAGAGCAGGTTCCACGGGTGTTTCTCAGCCGTTGTGGTCGGCACCCCGCGTCGTGGGCAGCATATCGCCGTCAGGGGTGGGGGTTGGTGTGCGTGGAGGCATCGGGTAGAGGCGGGTGTTTGTCTGGGGTGCTTTCAGGTGATGGCCGTACGGTCGGTGGATCGGGTTGTGCGCAGGAGGGTGTTGTGGTTGCTGGTGTTGCTGCGGTGGTGGGATCGGGTCCTAATGGGTTGGCTGCTGCGGTGCATTTGGCACGTAGTGGTTTGGAGGTGAGGGTGTTTGAGGCTGCATCGGTGCCGGGTGGTTCGGTGCGTTCGGTGCCGTTGTTTGGGCAGGGGTCGTTGGTGGATGTGGGAGCTGCGGCGCATCCGTTTGGTGTATCTAGCCCCTTTTTTCGGGGGTGTGGTTTGGATAAGCATGGGTTGAGGTGGTTGCATGCACCGGTTCCGTTGGCGCATCCGTTGGTGGGGCGTCCAGCGGTGGTGTTACAGCGTTCGTTGGGGCAGACGGCCGGTGAGTTGGGCCGTGATGGGGTGGCGTGGCGGCGGCTTTTAGGGCCGTCGGTGCGTGGATGGGATCAGGTGGTGGAGTCGTTTTTGGGCCCGGTGGTGCGGGTGCCGAGGTATCCGGTAACTATGGCTGGGTTTGGGGTTCGTGGGCTGTGGCCGGCGACGTTGTTGGGGCGCTCGCTGTTTTCTGGTGTGCAGGCTCGGGCGTTGTTTGCTGGGAGTGCGGCTCATGCGTTTGTGCCGTTGAGTAGGGCGTGTACGTCGGCGTTTGGGGTGGTGTTGTCGGCGGCGGGGCATGCGGTGGGGTGGCCGGTGGCTGAGGGGGGTTCGGGTGCGATTACGGCGGCGTTGGTTGCTGAGTTGGAGTCTTTAGGTGGTCAGGTGGTGACGGGGTGCCAGGTGGTGGATGTGCGGCAGGTGGGGGATGCGGATGTGGTGATGTTGGATGTGGGGCCGTGGGATGCGGTGCGTTTGGTGGGGGAACGCATGCCTTCGCGGGTGCGGCGGGCGTTGTTGCGGTGGCGGTATGGGGCTGCGGCGTACAAGGTGGATTATTTGTTGGATGGTCCGGTGCCGTGGGCTGATTCGCGGTTGAGTGGGGCTGGGACGGTGCATGTTGGTGGGACGATGGAGGAGATTGCGTGGGCTGAGGGTCAGGTGGCGGCGGGTCGGGTGCCGCAGCGTCCGTTTGTGGTGGTGTGTCAGCAGGGTGTTGCGGATGGTTTGCGTGCACCGGAGGGTAGGCAGGTTGTGTATGCGTATGCGCATGTGCCTTCGGGGGCTGATGGGCCTGATGTTGGGCAGTTGATTGATGCGCAGATAGAGCGGTTTGCGCCGGGGTTTCGGGATCGGGTGGTGGCGCGGGTGGAGTCGGGGCCTAGTGCGCTGTCGGCGGCGAATCTCAATGTGGTTGGGGGTGACATTGTTGGTGGTGCTGCTTCGGGGTTGCAAACGGTGTTCCGGCCGCGGGTGACGTTGCGGCCTTATGAGGTGGGTGTTCCTGGTGTGTATTTGTGTTCCTCGTCGACCCCGCCGGGGGGTGGGGTGCACGGTATGTGTGGGTTTTACGCGGCGGAGGCAGCGTTGCGTGACCTCCGCCGCCGGTGATGTTGGGTTAGGTGAGTTCGATGATGACGGGGGCGTGGTCGCTTGCGCCTTTGCCTTTGCGTTCGTCGCGGTCGATGTAGGCGTGGGTGACGCGGTTGGCCAGGGCGGGGGAGGCTAGTCCGAAGTCGATGCGCATGCCTTGGCGTTTGGGGAAGCGTAGTGATGTGTAGTCCCAGTAGGTGTAGACACCGGGACCGGGGGTGTGGGGGCGGACGACGTCGGTGAAGCCGGTGTCGATCATTGCTTGGAATGCTTCACGTTCGGGGGCGGTGACGTGGGTTTTTCCTTCGAAGAAAGACATATCCCAGACGTCTTCGTCGGTGGGGGCGACGTTCCAGTCTCCGGTGAGGAGGATCTGGGCGTGGGGGTTGTTGGTGAGCCAGTTTTCGCCGTTGTTGCGTAGGGCGCGCATCCAGTCGAGTTTGTACGTGTAGTGGGGGTGGTCGATTTCGCGGCCGTTGGGTATGTAGAGGGACCAGACGCGGATTCCGCAGCAGGTGGCGCCGATAGCGCGGGCTTCAGCGACGGGGTCGGGTTCGCCCCAGGTGGGCATGCCGTCGAATCCGATTTGTATGTCTTCGAGGCCGACGCGGGAGAGGATGGCCACGCCGTTCCATTGGTTGATTCCGTGGTGGGCGACGTCGTAGCCGGCTGCTCGGATGGGGTCTGCGGGGAAGGCTTCGTCTTTGACTTTGGTTTCTTGCACGGCCAAGACGTCGATGTCGTTGCGTTCGAGCATGGCGAGGAGTCGGTCCATGCGGGCGCGGATGGAGTTGATGTTCCAGAAAGCGATACGCACGGGGTCCACCCTAGGCCGGTGGGGTGGTTCTTGGTGTTGGGTCGCGGTGGTGTGGGGTTTATCCGCCGAGTACGGCGCGGGTGACGTCGGTTTGGTTGTGCAAGAGAGCGGCGATGGCTTGTTGTGCGGTGTTGATGCGTTCTACGGCGGCGGATACCTCATCGAGGGTGCTGCTGACGTTGGTGGCGTCTGATTGGATGCGGCCGACTTTGAGGTTGACTTCGTCTGTGGCGTCAGAGGTTTCGTGTGCGAGTTCTTTGACTTCGTTGGCGACGACGGCGAAGCCTTTGCCTGCTTCTCCGGCGCGGGCGGCTTCGATGGTGGCGTTGAGGGCCAGTAGGTTGGTTTGTTCTGCGATGGCGGTGATTGTTTTGACGACGGCGCCGATTTCGGTGGAGCTGGTGTCGAGTTCTTTGATGATGCGTCCGGCGTCGGTGGTGATGCGGGCTGCTTCGTCGGCGATGGTGCGTGCTGAGTGGACTTCTTTTTCGACTTCGGCGATGGAGTCGAGTAGGTGTGTTGCTGCTTCGGAGATGCGTTGGGTGCCGCGGATGCGTTCGATTGCGTGGGAGACGAGGAATGCGGTGTTGCGGAGGGCTTCGCGGCGGGTGTCGTTGAGGTCGATTGTGCGGGTGGCGAAGAAGTCCATGGTGCCAACTACTTTGTTGTCGACGACGACGGGCAGGCAGACGCCGGAGCGGACGCCGGCTCGTTGGGCGGCGGGAGCGCGGACGCAGTCGGTGACTTGGCCTAGGTCGGGTTCGTAGACGAGGTTGTTGCTTGCCCAGGTGCGTCCGGCGACTCCTACTCCTTTGGCGAAGGTGGAGTTGTGGGTGACTTGGCGGAATTCTTCGCCAGCGTCGCCGGATTCTATGACGAAGCGCAGCACGTTTTCTTTTTCGTCGAGTCCCCAAAAAGATCCGTATTCCCAGTTGAATTCGTGTCGAATGGTGTCGAGGGCTGTTTGGATTGCTGTGGATTCTTCAGTGGTTTGGGTGACTTCGCGCAGAACGGAGTTCACGGCGTTGGCGCTTTGGGCTTGTTCTTGGCTGATGGCGGAGTATCGAATTCGTTCGAGTGCGGTGGAGAGAAGATCGCCGATGCATTTGAGTAGTTCGATGCGGCGTTCGGTGATGATCCAGGGCGTGTAGGCGAAGAATGACAAGACCCCGTAGATGCGGCCTTGGTGGCTGATCGGCAGTCCGATATGGGTGGCGCCGATGGGGGCGCTGGGGCCGAAGAAGTGGCGCAGAATGGTCGCTTCGTTCTCTTCAATGATGATTTCGTGTCGTTCCCAGGCGCGTCCGAGCACTCCTTCGCCTTTGGCGAGGGTGAGTTTTTCTCCAGGGGCTGGTTCGAGAGAAGGGTCTCGGTGTGAGGAGGCATCCATGATGAGTTTGTTGGTGTCGTGGTTGACGCGCCAGACGCTGCAAAGGTCCCAGCTCAGGGCACAGCATGCGGCGTTGATTGCTGCGCAGGCTGCTTCTTCATACCCGTGAGATGTTTCCAGGGCTGCCATCACGGTTCGTAGAACTGCGATTTCATCGTCCTGGGGCGGCAGGGGCTCGGTGACCTGTGGAGGTTTGTTGAAGAGCGCGCGCATTCTTCCTCGTTCCGGGAGAGGTTCTTTGAGGTCCTTTCGGTCGTCAGGGGTGTCCTCTGAGGGCTACTGGGGGAGTGGAACGGAGTTTATGGGCGGGTAAGTAGGGCGGAATTGGGATGTTTTTGTCGGGGCGAGTTTCTTTGTCTGGTGTTGTTTTTGTGGTGGTGGATCCGATTATTTTCGGGGCGGTTTGGTCGATATGAGCAGTGATTGCCGCGCCTCATTGCCAGGGCAAGGGGTTGGGCGGCGGGCGTAGCACGGGGTGATCCGTGTTTGGGACTCACGCATCGGAGATGTTGACATGGCGTTCTCAACTGACGCTGTAAGTCGAGCGCAAAAAACGAATCGTCGTCGTGGCGTACGGCCAAGAATTTTGCTGGTGGGAGCAATTGGCGTAATTGGCGCTTTGCTTTTGTCGATGACTTCGTTGGTGGCGTTGAATAATGTCACTTCTGCCTCACAAACGATGTCCAAAGCGGCGATGGCGCGGGTTGTTGCGTGGCGAACTGCTCAGGCACTTTCGGAGTTGAATGGTCAGCAGAACGGGTATGTCATTGAGGCTTTGCCTACTGAGGCCCCGCCGGTGAGTGATACGGCTGGTTCGCGGAAGGCTTATGTGAAAGCCGTAGGGCAGATGGATCAGGTGTTGGCTCAGGCTGATGAGGTTTTTGATGACCCCGCGCAGCAGGAGCTGTTGGGCAAAGTGAAGAGTGCTTACGGTGACTGGAAAAACAACGACGCCAAGGTTGTTTCTGCGTTGCTGTTGAAAACGGCTGCTGGCAATAAAGAAGCCAGTGCTCTGGCCACTAATCAGGCTGGCACCATCATGGGCGAGCTCCGGGCTTCGTCGGACAGGTTGAATAGCCTTGCTAAACAGAATTTTGAGGAAGCCCAGGCAGCTGTGCTGAGCGCGCGTACTTCTGCGATATGGGTGGGGCTTCTGGTTCTTGTTGTTGTTGCGGTAGTAGTCGGTGTTCTGGCTATGCGGATTAGTGGGTCGATTATTGCTTCGGTGCAGGGAGTGCTTGCTTCGGTGGAGGCGATTCGTCGTCGAGATTTAAGTGTGCCTAGCGTCCGTAAGACGAATGATGAGTTGGGCGACATGGCTGAGGCGATCGAAGAGACGCGTTTGTCTTTGCGTGAGGTGATGTCGAGGGTGGCGGATGCTTCGAGTTCGGTCGCGGCTGCTTCTGAGGAGTTGACTGCCACTGCCTCGCAGGTGCGTTCGTCTTCAGAGGTGTCTTCGCGTCAAGCGGGGGTGGCTGCTCAGTCAGCGGCTTCGGTCTCTGAAAGTGTGGGGACTGTTGCTGCAGGCACGGAGGAGATGACGGCGTCTATTCGCGAGATCGCCCAAAATACGACTGATGCTGCGGCTGTTGCTGCTTCAGCTGTGCAGGTAGCTGACCAGACTAACGTCACGGTCGCCAAACTTGGTGAGTCGAGCTTGGAGATTGGTGAGGTTATTAAAACCATCACGAGTATCGCTGAGCAGACGAATCTTTTGGCGCTCAATGCCACGATTGAGGCGGCTCGTGCTGGTGAGGCAGGTAAGGGTTTCGCTGTGGTTGCTAATGAGGTGAAGGATCTAGCCCAAGAGACGAGCCGGGCCACAGATGATATTGGGCGCCGAGTAGAGCAGATCCAGCTGGATACCCAGGCTGCAGTGTCTGCGATTGCTGAGATCAGTGGAATCATTGCTTCCATTAATGACACACAGTCCACGATCGCTTCGGCTGTGGAGGAGCAAACGGCGACGACGAATGAGATGAGTCGTTCCGCCTCGGAAGCGGCTGCGGGTACCAGTGAGATCTCTTCGGGGATTCAAGAGGTATCGGCGGCTGCTGAAGACACCAATGAGGCGGTTTCTTCGACGGTGCAAGCGGCGGAGGAGCTTTCCCGTCGGGCGACAGAGCTGCAGCAATTGGTGGATGGATTCAGTATCTGAGGTTGCTCTTAGGTTGAGGAATGCTACATAGCGAGCGTCGCAGCAGATAGTTTCTGCTGCGACGCTCGCTATGTAGGTAGGTGGGGGTGATCTCGCACGTACGCTGATCGGTATGACCGAGAACTCTTCATGTCATGGCGACCTGGCTGCTGTGATTCCTCCAGCGGAGGCTGCGCAGGCGCGGGCAGAGCTGTTGGAATTCATTAAAGAGAAGGCAATTGTCTGGGGCAAGGTGACGTTGTCTTCGGGGAAAGAGGCCGATTATTACGTTGATTTGCGTCGGATCACCTTGGATGCGCAGGCTGCCCCGTTGGTAGGTGCGGTGATGCTGGACTTGACCTCGCAGCTGGATTTCGATGCGGTTGGCGGGTTGACGATGGGTGCTGATCCGGTGGCGACGGCGATGCTTCATGCTGGTGCCCACCGTGGTATTCGGCGGGATGCTTTTGTGGTCCGTAAAGCGGAGAAAACGCATGGTCTGCAGCAGCGTATTGAGGGGCCCTCGATCGCTGGCCGTAAGGTGCTCGTAGTGGAAGACACCTCTACCACGGGTGGTTCACCGTTGACAGCGGTAGAGGCGGTTCGTCAAGCCGGTGCTGAGGTTGTTGGCGTTGCTGTTATCGCTGATCGTTCTTCTGGTGCCGCTGAGCGGATTAGGAAAGAGGCGGGCGTTCCGTACTTCTATGCGTATGGTCTTGAGGACCTCGGCTTGGCTTGATGTTCGGCCTCGGTGAACGGCGTTTTCCCTCGGTAGGATGAGGTGAGCGAACTCGCAGGCTGCAACGCGATTGTGTTGTGGCCTGCGCTGGTATTGCGCGTTGCTTGTTAACACCGAATTCAAGGGGAGTTGCCCATGGTTGTCCTTCTTCTGCTCATCCTCATCGTGGTGGGGGTTGTCGTGTATGGAATCTCGACCAATAACAAGTTGATGCAGGCACGCAACTTGACGGAGGAGTCGTGGCGCCAGATTGATGTCGAGCTCAAGCGTCGGCATGATCTCATTCCCAACCTGGTTGAGACGGTGAAGGGATACGCTGCTCACGAGGGTGACACGTTGCAGCAGGTTATTGAGGCTCGTAACAAAGCTGTCAGTGCTGGTCCTTCGGCTGGTCAGGCTACGCAGGCTGAGGGTGAACTCTCCTCGGCTCTGGGCCGTTTGATGAGTATCAGTGAGGCTTACCCGGATCTGAAGGCAAACAACAACTTCACCGAACTGCAGCGTGAACTCTCTGCCACCGAGGACCGGATCGCTTCGGGGCGTCGCTACTACAACGCCACGGTGCGTGATCTGAACACGATGGTTGACTCTTTCCCCTCGAGCTTCTTCGCTAAGCGGGCTGGCGTGGCCAAGGCAGACTACTTCGAGGCAGAGACGGCCGCGAAGAACGCCCCGACGATCAACTTTGGTCAAGGTGGCGGCACGATTGCTGGCCCAGGTCAGGGAGGGCCAGCTGCTGCGCAGGCGGCGCCGCAGCCTCCAGCCGTGGGTACTCAGCAGCCGGGACAGCTTTCTGGGTATGACCCAAACCAGGGGCTAGGGCAGAACTACACGCCGAGCCCAATTCAGGACAAGCGCCCAGGCGAGCAGTGATTCGGTAACACGTTTTCTGGCGCGGGGTGGCTCACCGTTGGTGAGTCACCCCGCGCCGGTGTGAGTGCATGGTGCGAGTTGAGCAGATGAGGAGGGCAGCATGAGTTCGGATGATGCGCGCGGGGTTGGGGTGGGGCCGTGGCCTGGTGGTGAGGTGGCATGGCCTCGAGATGCTGGAGGTGAGGTGGCCTGGCCGTATGACGCCGCGCTTCTCGCTGAAGGAGATCGCCGGAATGTGGTTGATCGGTACAGATATTGGCGGCATGAGGCAGTGGTTGCTGATTTGGACTCACGGCGCCATGGGTTGCATGTAGCTGTGGAGAACTGGGAGCACGATTTCAATATCGGTTCGGTGATTCGCACTGCGAATGCGATGAATGTGGCGGCGTTCCATATTGTTGGACGGCGTCGTTGGAATCGGCGGGGTGCGATGGTGACGGACCGATACCAGCATGAGTTTCATCATGGTGATGTGGCGGCGTTGCAGCAGTGGGCGGCTCAGCAGTCAGATGGAGCCGGGGGTGTAGGGATTCCGCTTATTGGAATCGATAATGTTCCGGGATCGGTGCCGATTGAGACGTACTCGTTGCCGCAGCGGTGTGTGATGTTGTTTGGGCAAGAAGGGCCTGGTTTGACGGATGCGGCTGTGTCTGCGTGTGACGTCATCTTGGATATCGCCCAATTCGGTTCTACTCGTTCGATGAATGCCGGAGCTGCGGCAGCGATTGCTATGCATGCCTGGGTTAGGGCGCATGTGTTTGGGCAATCGGTGGCTGGGTGAGGTTCGCCACGATTGGTGGTAGTGCGTGCACGTAGCCGCGTGACAGACAGTGGGAGTGCCAGAAAGGTTCTGGTGGTCGGCTCTAGGATGGTTGGAGTCAACACTCGACTGCAAGGAGAGTCACGTGCCCATCGCAACCCCGGACGTATACGCGGAGATGCTCGACAAGGCTAAGGCGGGCTCCTTCGCCTACCCAGCCATCAACGTCTCGTCTTCTCAGACTTTGAATGCTGCTATCCGAGGCTTTGCCGAGGCTGGTTCGGACGGCATTATCCAGGTCTCCACGGGTGGTTCGGAGTACTTCTCCGGCCCGACGATCAAGCACATGGTGACGGGTTCGTTGGCGATGGCTGCGTTCGCGCAGGAGGTCGCTAAGAACTACGACGTCAACATTGCGTTGCACACCGACCACTGCCCCAAGAACAAGCTGGATGGCTTTGTGCGTCCGCTGCTTGAGGCTTCTACGGAGAAGGTGAAGAAGGACGGTCTTCCGTACTTCCAGTCGCACATGTGGGATGGTTCGGCGGTTCCGCTGGAAGAGAACCTGCAGATCGCGCAGGAACTGTTGGAGAAGGCTGCCGCTGCACGGGTCATCCTTGAGGTGGAGATCGGTGTCGTTGGTGGTGAAGAAGATGGCGTTGTTGGTGAGATCAACGACAAGCTGTACACCACCCCTGAAGACGCGATTGCCACGGTTGAAGCGTTGGGCTTGGGCGAGAAGGGCCGTTACATGGCTGCGCTCACGTTCGGTAACGTGCACGGCGTTTACAAGCCTGGCAACGTCAAGCTCCGCCCGGAGATTTTGAAGCAGGCTCAGGACGCTATCGTCGCCAAGTTCGGTGACGCTCAAGGGGACAAGCCACTGGACTTGGTGTTCCACGGCGGGTCGGGCTCCACTGAGCAGGAGATTTCCGATGCAGTGGATTACGGCGTTGTGAAGATGAATGTTGACACTGACACTCAGTACGCGTTCACTCGCCCGATTGCTGGCTGGATGATGAGCAACTACGAGGGTGTTCTGAAGATTGACGGTGAGGTAGGCAACAAGAAGCAGTACGACCCGCGTGCGTGGGGCAAAGCTGCTGAAGAGGGTATGGCCGCCCGCGTTGTTGAGGCGTGTGAAAACCTGCGTAGCGCAGGTAAGTCGCTTAAGTGAGGTGACGCGGAGATAACGGTTGTTTTCTCCGTATGTGGTAGCGGGCCGTGAGATTTCCTAGGGAAAGGATTCTCACGGCCCGCTCTTTACGTTGTTATTGGCGTCAGTTAATGATCGATTTTTACGCCTGTTACGGCCTGGCGAGTGCCAGCATCAACTTTGGCTGGGTCAACAGTGAGAGTGACGCGGCGCCCGCTTTCACTGGTATAGCTGCACATATCGTCTTCGCAGGCGGTGCGTAGGAGCGCGCCTTTAGGAGAGCTAGAGGTGAGTTTGTCGACCACTCCGGCGGTGGCGTAGGTGTTCATAGCGCCTTTGTCGCCAGCGTTCCACGCTTGAACGAGGGATTCTGTGTAGTCACCTGCTGAGGTGGGTAGCGTGCCGATTTGTGTGTTAGCTCGTCCGCTGTTTTTGGTTGAGGTTTGCGCGCTGCGAAGTTCGTCAGCTGGGTGAGTGTGCTGTGTGGGGCTGGTGCTGCTGGTTTTAGTTGGTGTGGGGGTGGGGGTGGTGCTGGGGGTGACAGGTGCGCTGGTTGATGCCGAAGGGGTGGAAGTGGAGGCTACGTTGTGGGTGTCTGCCTGATTGCTGCATGCAGAGAGAGCGGCAAGGGCGGTGGCCGCAATAGCGATCACTGCGCCTGTAGACAGTTGGCGTTTCATGATCTTCTTCTTCCTTGCTCGGCTAGGCCGGTTGGCTTCTCTTCCTGATCGGCTGTGAGGGGCGATTTCTCAGATAACTGCGCCTGGTGTGATCGGGTATTGAAGCCGGTGAGTAGTGGCCGGGGCATGACCACGCATGAGGTAACAAACTCAGAGTAGAAGGGAAAAAGTGATCGTCCATTTATTAATCCCTCTTGAAACCATATTGTTTTCACATTGTTGCTTTTCTTCAGCGTTGTTGAGGCGAAGGCGAGTGGGTGTTGTCAGCGAGCCAGGTCGTGTTTTTGTGGGTGGCAGTGCGGATCGTGTTCATTCCTGAGCGTGTGTCTCACACGGTAGGGTTGAGCATCGCGAGTGCACGCATATGTGCGCTTGTCGCTGTGGCTTTGTAAGGCTCGCGCTGTCCTCCTCGCCTTGGGAGGGGGAGTTGAACGGCGCAGGCGCCCGCCAGCAGCCTGACCACGGGTGGCCCAGCGTTTGTAGCCATGTGGCTGAGTTCGGTCAGGAGATGAGAGACGTGAGGAGAGTGGCCCGATGCCTGCAATTGTGCTGATCGGTGCCCAATGGGGTGACGAGGGTAAAGGCAAGGCCACCGATCTGCTCGGTGACCGCACCGATGTGGTTGTGAAGTTTAACGGTGGCAACAATGCAGGCCACACGGTGGTGATTGGCAAAGAGAAATATGCGCTGCACCTTCTTCCCAGCGGGATTCTGTCTGAAGGTGTGACGCCGGTCATCGGTAACGGTGTCGTGGTGTCTTTGCCTGTGTTGTTCGAAGAACTCGATGCGTTGAATGCGCGCGGTGTGGATACATCGCTATTGAAGGTCTCAGCGAATGCGCACGTGATTCCTTCTTACAACGTCACCTTGGACAAGGTGAATGAACGCTTCTTGGGCAGCCGAAAGATCGGCACAACTGGTCGAGGTATTGGCCCGTCGTACGCGGACAAGATGAGCCGGGTCGGTATTCGTGTCCAGGATTTGTATGACGAGTCGATTCTGCGGCAAAAAGTAGAGGCCGCACTCGTTATCAAGAACCAAACATTGGTGAAGATTTACAACCGCCGCGCGATCGAAGTTGAACAGGTCGTGCAGGAGTTGTTGAGCTATGCCGAGCGTCTGCGCCCGATGGTCTGTGACACCTCCCTGGTGATCGCGCAGGCTCTAGATGAGGGCAAGACGGTGGTCTGTGAAGCAGGACAGGCCACGATGCTCGATGTTGATCACGGCACATACCCCTATGTGACAAGTTCTAACGCGACAGCTGGTGGCGCATGCACCGGCGCGGGTTTGCCTCCTACACGCGTGGATCGTGTGGTTGCCGTGATTAAGGCGTTCACGACTCGTGTGGGCGAAGGGCCGTTCCCCACGGAGCTGCATGACGAGGTCGGGGACCGGCTACGCATCATCGGTGGCGAGTTCGGTACCACCACAGGACGCCCCCGCCGGATCGGCTGGCAGGACGCAGTAGTAGGCCGCTACGCCCAACGCATCAATGGCGTCACCGACTTTGTGATGACCAAACTGGACAACTTGTCCGAGTTCGACGAGATCCCTGTCTGCGTCGCCTACGAGGTTGACGGAGTACGGATGGACGAGATGCCAGTTAGTCAGTCGGACTTCCACCACGCAACACCCGTCTACGAGATTCTTCCGGGCTGGAAGTCTGATATCAGTGGCGCTCGCACGTTCGAGGAGTTGCCGAAGAACTGCCAGGACTACGTCCTCTTCGTTGAGAAGCAGATCGGTGCTCGTATTTCCGTTATCGGTGTGGGCCCGGGCCGTGATGAGGTCATCGTCCGCCACGACCTGATCTAAGAAGGAGCGCATCCGTGGCACGCAGCAATTCCACAAACACCTCTGAAATCGGGGACTGGGTCGACCGCCTCGCTGATGAGGTCATCGAGACCGCTACCGCACGTAAGCCCGGTGAGAAAATCGTATGTGCTTCCGGGCTCAGCCCATCGGGCCCCATTCACCTGGGCAACCTGCGTGAAGTGATGGTGCCGCACCTGGTGGCAGATGAGATCCGCCGCCGTGGCTACGACGTCGAGCACATCATCAGCTGGGACGACTACGACCGCTATCGCAAGGTGCCGTTCGGTGTTGAAGGCATCGACGAGTCGTGGGCCGAGCACATCGGTAAACCGTTGACCAGCGTTCCTGCGCCCCGCGGCAGCCAATACCCGAACTGGGCTGAACACTTCAAAGCAGCGATGACCGAATCGCTGGGCCACTTGGGTGTGCAGTTCCGTGGCATCAGCCAGACAGCTCAGTACACCTCGGGGGTGTATGTCGAGGCCATCCTGCACGCAATGGAGCACCGCGCTGAGATCGACGCGGTCCTGGCTCGATACCGCACCAAAGTAGACCCGCAAGCCGCAGCCGAAATCGCCCGCGCTGAGGGAGCAGACGAGGCTGAGGTAACGGCAGTGGAGGGCTCTGGTGCCGCTAGCGAGGATGACGGTTCGAGCGCGGGAGACTATTACCCGTTCAAGCCGTACAGTCTGGCCTTCGGTACCGACAATACGCAGGTCACCAGCTATGACCCACAGAGCACGCTTCTGACGTACACCGCTACTGGTCCCAATGGGGAACAGGTAGAAGAGAGCATGCACCTTAACGCGGACTTCCGCGGCAAGCTTGTCTGGAAGGTCGACTGGCCCATGCGGTGGGCACACGAGGGCGTCGATTTTGAGCCCTCAGGTGTTGATCACCAGAGCCCGGGATCGTCGTGGGTAGTGGGTAAGGACATCGCGCCAATTTTCGGTGCGCAGCGTCCGATTGGCCCGATGTACGCGTTCGTCGGTATTGCCGGTATGGCCAAGATGAGCTCTTCTAAAGGCGGTGTGCCCACCCCGGCAGATGCGCTCAGCATCATGGAACCGCAGCTGTTGCGGTGGATGTATGCACGTCGTAAACCGAATCAGTCTTTCCAGGTCGCCTTCGACGCCGAAATTCAGCGTCTATACGATGAATGGGATGCGCTTGGCCGCAAAATCGGCACAGACAAAGCCCAGCCCGGCGATTTGTCGGTGTACAAACGATCCATCGGCACCGCCGCTGGTGAACTACCCCGCACAGAACGCCCCTTGCCGTATCGAGCGATTGCTTCCACAGCGGACATCACCGGCGGTAACCCCGAGCAGATGCAGCGCATCCTTGGGGCGATGATTGCTTCTGGCGAGCCGGAGCTGGGTTCTTTGGAGGAGCTGCAGCCGCGGTTAAGCAAAGCTATGAAATGGGTCGAAACCCAGATGGCTCCAGAAGATCGCACCCAGGTGCGCAGCGAACCCGACACCGAACTGCTTGCCTCGCTTGATGAAGCACAGCGTGAGTCGTTGGCCCTGCTCGCAGACAAGCTCGAAGAGGACTGGTCTTTGGAAGGGCTGACCACACTCGTCTATGGGGTCCCGAAGTTGCAGGCGGGGCTACCAATTCATGAGAAAAAGCTCCCGCCGGAGGTTAAGACGGCGCAGCGCTCGCTGTTCGCGCTTTTGTACCGCCTGCTGATTGGCAGCGAGACAGGGCCACGCCTACCGACGTTGTTGCTCATCGTGGGTCCGGAAAAAATCCGCACTCTCATAGGGCACTAACCTTTTGGGATGAATTAAACGAGCCCGACGCCTGTACACGCTTTGTGTACAGGCGTCGGGCTCGTTTAATTCATCAGCGCAGGCGTAGGACGTGCATCCGGTGAGCAGCGCGAGTGAGGGCGACGTAGAGCACCCGTTCCCCACCGGGAGATTCCGTGACGATTCCGTCTGGATCTACGACGATGGTGGCGTCGTATTCGAGGCCTTTAGTGGTCATGGCATCGAGGATTTGCACTCGACGAGTCACACTGGCTTCGTCAGTGAGAGTGTTTTCTTCTAGCGCGGTGGTCAGCGCCGATGCCCAAGTGCTGGGCGTAATAACAGCAATCGAACCGTCCACTTCGCTTCCCAGTTGTGTAATGGCTTGAGTCACGGCACTGACCACGGTAGCGGTGTCTTCCTCAGGGCTGGTTGTTTCAAGTGATCGCTGTACAGGCTCAATGCCAGTGATCCGGACGGCGTTGGGGATGTCTGCATCAGGCATCACCTCGCGGATCAGTTCAGCGGCGACATCGAATATTTCTTTGGCATTGCGGTAGTTCGTTGTCATGTGGAAGTGGCGGCGGGGGCCAGTGCCAAAGGCTTCTTCTTGGGCAGCCTGCGCCTCCTGCGCATCTGGCCAGGATGCTTGCGCTGCGTCACCGACAACGGTCCAGCTCGCCCACCGACCTCGTCGTCCGATCATTTTCCACTGCATGGGGGAGATGTCTTGGGCTTCGTCGATAAGGACGTGAGCAAACTTATCGACAGCACCAATACGTCCTTGCAAGAGGATGTCGCGTCGGTCTTCAGGGGTCAGGCAGGCGGCGTCTCGGGCTGTGCGCTCGCGGTAGGGGGATTCATTCGAGGTGGTGTAGGCACGCAGTTGTCCGGCAGCGACGGCTTCTGCTTCGGCATCTTCGAGAAGTTCTACTTCGTAGAAGCCGCGTTCGGCGTCATCTTTTTCGGGGACGAGTCCGATTTTGGGGGAGATTGCGTCGATGAGGGCGACGTCGGCGACGGACCAGGTAGCGGTGTCTAAGGCAGTTTGGATTGATGCGGTGTAGGCATGGAGTTCTTCGGCGGTGAATAGGTCATGGCCGTAGCGGTGGGCGCGTTCTGAGTCCCCGGTCCAAAGCAGTACTTCGCGTGGGTCGACGGGGCGCCACCACGTTTCGAGGAAGGTGTCGACGTCACCGTTTTCATTGAAGCGTTCGTTGAAGTCTTCGCGTTCGCCTTCGCGTACCTGTTCCCAGGCGAGCTGGTTGAGGGCTAGGCGTGCTTGACGGGCTGAGGTGTTGCGTTGGCTGCGTTTAAGGATGGTGGCGCGCAGGCGGTCGAGTTCGTCTTTTTCGATGCGGATGGGGTGTCCGGCAACGAAGGTGCGTAGTTGAGTGGGGGCTTCTGGGATGCTGTCGCGGACGGCGCGGTTGAGGAAGGTCGCCATTTTGCTGGAGCCTTTGACATGGGCGGCAGTGGCGGTGTCTAGGCGGGTGGCGGAGAGGGTTTCGTTGACGTCGCCGAGGGATCGTAGGGAGACGGAGTTTTCGCCCAGTGAGGGCAGGACGCGTTCGATGTAGGCGGTGTATGCGGCGGAGGGGCCGATGACGAGGACGCCGCCGCCTTCGTATTTGCGGCGGTCGGAGTAGAGGAGGTAGGCGGCGCGGTGGAGGGCGACGACGGTTTTTCCGGTGCCGGGTCCTCCGGTGATGCTGGTGACGCCTCGTGCTGCGGCACGGATGGCTTCGTCTTGGTGGGCTTGGATGGTGGCGACAATGTCGCGCATGCCTCCGGTGCGGGAGCGGCTGAGGGCGGCTAGGAGGGCGCCTTCGCCCAGGACAGGCATGTTTTCGGGGGGTTGGGTGACCATGAGGTCGTCTTCGGCGCCGATGATGGTGCGTCCGCGGCTGCGTAGGACGCGGCGGCGCACAACTTGCATGGGGTCGGTGGGGGTGGCGCGGTAGAAGGGGGCTGCTGCGGGGGCGCGCCAGTCGATGACGAGGGCTTCGTAGTCGTTGTCGCGTACGCCTAGGCGGCCGATGTAGCGGATTTCGTGGTCGGTGTCGTTGATGGGGGCGCCGGGTTCGCGGGGGTCGTCTTCTGTGGGTTCTTTGGGCATGGAGTGATCCATGTCTAGGCGTCCGAAGACGAGGCCTTCGTCTTGGCGTTCGAGGTTGGCGCGTCGGCGTCCTGCGTTGTAGACGAGAGCGTCTCGTTCGAAGAGGCCGGCTACTTCTTCGTCGCGGATGTCTCCGGTGCGGTCGGTGCGTCCGCGTGACATTCCTTCGGTGGCGACGAGATCGGCGCGGGTGCGTGCGGCGTCGAGGTGTGCGTACACATTGTCGACGTAGGCCTGTTCGGTGGCCAGTTCGTTGTTGAGGATGTCGTCGGTTGCGCCGTTTTCGCGTTGGTTCACGTGACCGCCTGTCGCTGTGAGCTGTGGGGGTGGAGTGCTTCGCGCGGGATGTGTTGTGTCCGCGTGAGAGCGAAGGGGGTCAAGTTTAGGGGGTTAGATCCAGCCGCGGCGAGCGGCTTGAGCGCCAGCTTGGAATCGTGTTGTGGCGCCGAGGTGGGTGAAGAGGTTGTGGATGCGGCGTTCGATGGTGCGTACGGATTGGCCGGTGATTTCGGCGATGGTGGTGTCGGTGGCGCCGGAGGCTAGGAGTGCCAGGATGCGGTGGGTGTTGGGGTCGAGGTTGGGGGCTCCGCGCGATGGTGCGGGTAGGGCGAGGGACCAGAAAGTGTCGAAGAGGGAGTGGCAGGCCAGGATGCGGCGGTGGTTGCGGATGAGGAGGGAGTTGGTGGTGTGGTCGTCGTAGGTGGATAGGTCTAGTAGGGCGAGGTCATTGTCGGCGATGAGCACAGTGATGGGGATGCGGTCGAGGATGCGGATGGCGTCGTGGCGGTTGCCGCTGTGTTGGAGGGTATTGAGGGTTTCTGGGTAGGTGAGGATGGAGGGTTCGAAGATGAGTTGGGTGATGCGGTGGGTGGGTCGGGTGGGGGTTAGGTGGGGGTGGGGAAAGTAGCGGCTGGTGTTGGCGGCGTTGTCGAACAGTCCGATGACGTGTCGTCGTGCGGTGGTGAAGATGTGGTTGGCGATGAGGGTGATTTCGTCGGGGTGGGTCAGGGGGACTTCTGGTGTGGGGTGTTCGAGTATGTCGTTGAGGGTTCGGAGGTGGGTGGGTGTGGGGTTCATGGTTTCTATTGTGGTGGTGCGTTTTTGGGATTGGGCGGTGTTTGGTGGCGCGGGGGGCCGTCTACGCTGGGGGCGTGAAGATCCTGATCCTGGGTACGGGGGCGCGGGAAGCTGCGCTCGTTCGCGCGTTGTCGGCTGATGCGTCGGTTGATGCTTTGCATGTTGCTCCGGGTAATCCGGGGATGGAGGCGCTGGCTATGCGTCATCCGTTGCCGGGTGGGTTGAGTGATGTTGCGGGTATGGCTGAGTTGGCGTCTGAGTTGGGCGTGGATTTGGTTGTGGTGGGGCCTGAAGTGCCGTTGGTGGCTGGTGTTGCTGATGCGGTGCGTGCTGCGGGGATTGCCTGTTTTGGTCCGGGTGCGCAGGCGGCTCGTCTTGAAGGTAGTAAGGCTTTCGCTAAGGATGTGATGGCTGCTGCTGGAGTGCCGACGGCTGGGGCACGGGTGTGTGCTTCTGTTGCTGAGGTGGAGGCGGCGTTTGATGTTTTTGGCGCGCCGTATGTGGTCAAGGATGACGGTTTGGCTGCGGGTAAGGGGGTGGTGGTTTCTTCGGATCGTGATGTGGCACTTGAGCATGCGCGTGCGTGTGTGCAGGTTGAGGGTGGCCGGGTTGTGGTTGAGGAGTTCCTTGATGGCCCGGAGGTGTCGCTGTTCTGTTTATGTGATGGTGTGAATGTGGTTCCGTTGGAGCCTGCTCAGGATTTCAAGCGGGCATACGACAACGATGAGGGCCCGAACACTGGTGGTATGGGTGCTTATTCTCCCTTGCCGTGGGCGCCTGCGGGGTTGGTGGATGAGGTAGTGGCGCAGGTGGCGCAGCCAACGGTTGATGAGATGGCGCGTCGTGGTACTCCTTTTGTGGGGTTGCTGTATGTAGGGCTTGCGTTGACCAGTAATGGCACACGGGTGGTGGAGTTCAATGCCCGTTTCGGTGATCCGGAGACGCAGGTGGTGTTGGCGCGGTTGGCGACGCCGTTGGCGAGTGTGCTGATGGCGGCGGCCACGGGACGTCTGGGTGAGATGGAGCCGTTGCGGTGGCGTTCGGAGTCTGCTGTCACTGTGGTTGTGGCGGCGGAGAATTACCCGGCTTCTCCGGTGACGGGGGATGTGATCGAGGGGCTTGATTCTTCGGTGTTTGTAGAGGCTGGGGAGTCTGGCCCGTATGTGTTGCATGCGGGTACGGCTGCTGGTGAGGGTGGTGTTGTTTCGGCAGGTGGTCGTGTGTTGAGCGTTGTTGGTTTGGGTCAGGATCTGGCAGCTGCGCGTGATGTTGCGTATGCCGGTGTTGAGTCGATTGGGTTGCGGGGCGGGCATCACCGCAGCGACATTGCTGTTGCCGCAATTGAGGGTCGTGTGATGGCCGGTGGCGCTGATGCTGCTGGCGCAGGATTGGAGAGCTGAGCAGGTATGGGTGCTTACACGCCGGGAACGGCTTTGGATGGTTTTACGCACGTGTATTCGGGCAAGGTGCGTGATTTGTATGCGCCGTTGGATCAGGTGACGGGTGAGCCGCGATCGGATCAGGTGCTGCTTGTTGCCTCTGACCGTATTTCTGCATTCGATTACGTGTTGGATAGTGATATCCCTGACAAGGGTCGAGTGTTGACGCAGATGTCGCTGTGGTGGTTTGAGCAGTTCGCTGATTTGGTTCCTAACCATGTGGTTTCCACCGATGTGCCTGAGCAGGTGCAGGGTCGGGCTGTGTTGGTCAAGCGTCTGGAGATGTTGCCGGTGGAGTGCATCGGTCGGGCGTATCTGACAGGCGGTGGTTTGGCGGAGTATCAGCAGGTGGGAAGCGTGTGTGGTGTGGCGTTGCCTGATGGTTTGGGTGAGGCTTCGAAGTTGCCGGAGCCGATTTTCACGCCGACGACCAAGGCTCCGTTGGGTGAGCATGATGCGCCGATGACGTTCTCGCAGGTTCAGGAGGAGATCGGTGAGGCGTTGGCAGAGAAGGTCCGTGATTTGACTGTCGCGATTGTTAAGCGTGGCAATGAGATTGCGGGGGAGCGGGGCATCCTTGTGGCAGATACCAAGGTGGAGTTTGGTGTCGAGGGTGTGGATGCTGATGGAGTTCCGAATGTGATTTTGGCTGATGAGCTTTTGACTCCGGACTCCTCGCGCTTTTGGCGGGCTCAGGAGTGGACTCCGGGGCAGGCACAGAAATCGTATGACAAGCAGTTTGTGCGGGATTGGTTGCTGTCACCGGCTAGTGGCTGGGATCGCCGTAGTGGTCAGGTTCCTCCGGCATTGCCGGAGGAGGTTGTTGAGGCAACGCGGGCTACGTATGTAGCTGCTTATGAGGCGTTGACGGGAGTCACGTTCGTGTGAGTGTGATGGCGGGCGGTTTAACTTCGTGGTTATTTCGGTTAGACCGCCCGCCATACTGATGGGGTAGGCGGTTCGGGGGAGGGGGCGTCTTCGTGTGCCCCGATGGGTGCGGCGGTGGCGCTCAGGCGTCGGGTTTCTTCTTCCCCGCGCATCCCGGTGGGGAATGAGGCGCGCAGGATGCGGCGGCGTAGTTCTTCTTCGGGTAATGCAACTGCTGAAGCGACGATCACTACATTGCCGAATCGGCGTCCGCGTAGTACGTCATGGGTGCTGATCATGACGGCGTGGCTTAGACCGGCGCTGGCAGCGGTGGCGACCATGCGGGCTGCGTAGGCTAGGCCGGGTTTGTCGGGCACGTTGAATGCTGCGAGTCCGGCGGTGCGCAATACTCGCGCAATCTGATTCCAGAACGTAGATGTGGCCAGTGGTGCAGGGATGCGTCCGGCGGCGAAGGCGTCGACAACGAGTAAATCTGCGCTGTCATCGGCGAGGGCAGTGATGCCATCTTGTCCGAGCTGTTCTCTCACGCGGATGCGGTGCCCGCGGGGCAGGGGGAGTTCTTCGCGGATTCGTGCGGTGACGTCTGCTCGGGGCTCGAGCACAATCTGGGGGGATCCTGGGCGGGTGTATTCGATGTAGCGGGGCAGGGTTAGGCCTGCGCCGCCGATGTGTGTGGTGGTGATCTTCCCGATGGGCAGCACATCGACTACGGCGGCGAGTTGCTGCATGTATTCGAAGGGGATGAGGCCAGGGTCAGCAGTGTGGACGTAGGACTGGGGGAACCCATCGATCATGACGGTGACTCCGCCGAGTTCGTCAGGGATGAGTTCGAAGGTGTCGGTGGTTTCTGTGCCTGGGTCGGTAGTGCGGTCGAGCACGTCGGTGTGAGAGGAGGCCAAGGTGGTGTTTGTGCGGGCTGTGGCCTGGGTTGTTGTGAGTCGTGCGCCGCGGCGTGTGGAACGTCTGCCCATCACTGCATCGTACGCCGCGCAGCTTGGGAAGCCCTGAACAGTGTTCGCGTGCCGGGCGGGTTGGTGGAGGATGAGGAGGTGTTTGTGTCGATGGCTGTCACAGGGTGATGGGCTGTGCATGTGGAGGGTTTTGCTATGGGGCGTCGGGTAGACCCAGTTGTTGGACATGAAGCATTAGTGAAGTGGCGTGACCAGGCTGAGCAGGATGGCTCACTGCAGCAGGAGCGTCCTGTGCAGGTGAATAGGTCATTGGTGGCGACGGCGGTGCGATATTCCTTAGAGGAGCTTGGTCAGCGGCATCCTGGGCACAGTGTGGAGGTGCGGGTGCCGCCGTTTGGGGTGGTGCAGTGTGTGCAGGGGCCTCGGCACACACGGGGAGTTCCTCCGAATGTGGTGGAAATGGATGCGCAGACGTGGCTAGGGCTGGTGGTGGGGCAGCTGTCGTGGGAGCACATGTGCGCCGCGGGTCGCGTGTCGGCTTCGGGTGAGCGTTCTGACTTATCGGGGATGTTGCCGCTGTTTGCGTGATGGCCAACAGGTGCATTGTTGGGGTGTTGTATGTAAGTTAAGCAGCGGCGCAGCGTCGGTTGTCGGGTCCTGAATTGGGCTGCGGGTCCACGTAGGCTGGGGGTGTGAATGCTGAGCAGACTCCACCTACTGATGATGAGTCCACTGATGCCTCCGGTCAGCCTGTGCCTCAACCGGTGACTTTCTCGGGGCAAGATCCGATCATTACTGCTCGGATGCGTGTTCGCAGGTCACCGCGGTATGGCCGGTTTATTGGTGTGGGATTTATCTGCGGGATGCTGATTGGTCTTCTTCTTGATTTCTATGCCCCTATCTGGGCTGGTGGGGTTTCGGGCGGGGCAGTGCAGTACAGCGATACGTCGATGACGATGTTCGTTGTCGCTGTGATTGGTCTTGTTGGTGCTTTCCTGGGGTGCGTGCTGGCTTTGGCTCTTGACCGTAAGGGCTGAAGGGTACGGATCTGCCCACGAAGAAATTGCCCGCCGTCGTGCCTGTGACAGACTGAACACGTGCATCGCGGTGACGGACGACTGAACCACAACCTTCTCGACGACGACCACGGCCCTGCGGACCACTGCGGCGTCTTCGGTGTTTGGGCTCCGGGGGAGGAGGTCGCCAAGCTGACCTACTTCGGTCTGTATGCCGTGCAGCACCGTGGCCAGGAGTCTGCCGGTATCGCTGCCAGTAATGGCAAGCGCATGCTGGTTTACAAAGACATGGGACTAGTTAGCCAGGTTTTTGACGAGAACAGTCTCAGCTTGCTGACTGGCCACATCGCTATTGGCCATACCCGCTATTCCACTACTGGGGCTAGCCGCTGGGAGAACGCCCAGCCCACTTTGGGGGATGCTGGCCAGGGCACGGTGGCGCTGGCGCATAACGGCAACCTCATTAACTCGGCGGAGCTTCGTGAGGCTGTGCAGGAGCTTTCTGGTGGGGCTCATCACGGTGAGCTGAAGCAGGGGAACACTACGGATACTGCGTTGGTGACGGCGTTGCTGTCGCACAGCGAAGGTGCGTCTTTGGAAGAGCGTGCGCTGAAGGTATTGCCGCTGCTGCGGGGTGCTTACTCCTTCGTATTCATGGATGAGAACACGTTGTATGCGGCACGTGATCCGCAGGGTGTGCGTCCGCTTGTGTTGGGGCGTTTGGAGCGCGGCTGGGTGGTTGCCAGTGAAACCGCGGCTTTGGACATCGTCGGTGCCAGCCACGTGCGCGAGATTGAGCCTGGTGAGTTTTTGTCCATCGGTCCCGATGGTTTGCACAGCACGCGTTTTGCTGATCCTGCTCCGGCTCGATGTGTTTTTGAATATGTATACCTGGCTCGCCCGGATACGACTATCCATGGCCGTAATGTCTACACGTCTCGGGTGGAGATGGGGCGGGCGCTGGCGCGTGAGCACCCAGTCGAAGCCGACATGGTGATGGCTACGCCAGAGTCGGGGGTGCCATCAGCTATTGGGTACGCCCAGGAGTCAGGGATTCCCTATGGCAACGGTCTTGTGAAGAACGCGTATGTGGGGCGTACGTTTATCGCTCCTAGCCAAACCATCCGCCAGTTGGGTATTCGTTTGAAGCTCAATCCGCTGCGTGAGGTGATCGCTGGTAAGCGGCTCGTGGTGGTGGATGACTCAATTGTGCGGGGGAATACACAGCGTGCCCTGGTGCGGATGCTCCGTGAGGCCGGTGCAGCTGAGGTGCATGTACGTATTTCTTCTCCGCCGGTGAAGTGGCCTTGCTACTACGGTATTGACTTCGCTACTCGTGCTGAGCTCATCGCTAATGGGCTTGATGTGGATGAGATCTGCGCAAGTATCGGTGCTGACTCGCTGGGATTTATCAGTGATGAGGGCATGATCGCGGCTACTGAGCAGGAAGTAAGCACCCTGTGCACGGCGTGCTTCTCGGGTAACTATCCGATCGAGCTGCCTGAGCCAGGAGATCTAGGCAAGTCTGTGCTTGAGCAGAAGGGGCTGCGCCCTGCTATTGATGCCGAGGCCGATTCGGGTCTGCTTGATGCACAGCTTACTGAGGTGCGTCATGGCGGTACGGGTCGTGTTGTTTCTCCTGATGCGCCGTCGGCTCATGCCCCTGCCGGCAGCGACCACTGACCCTCGTAAGCCTGTTTCTGGAAGGACCGCCATGAGCGAAAACACTTCACCGATCACGTATGCCGCGGCTGGCGTTGATGTTGAGGCTGGCGACCGTGCTGTTGAGTTGATGAAGGCCTCTGTGGCCCGTGCGCAGCGCCCTGAGGTTCTGGGAGGGTTGGGCGGCTTCGCGGGGATGTTTGATGCCTCTGCGCTGGCGGGGATGAAGCGACCTGTGTTGGCAACGAGCACTGATGGTGTTGGCACGAAGGTTGCGATTGCACGTGCAACGGGCATTCTCGACACGATCGGTATTGATCTAGTCGGCATGGTCGTGGATGACATTGTTGTGTGTGGTGCTGAGCCGCTGTTCATGACGGATTACATCGCATGCGGCAAGGTGGAGCCCAGCCGGATCGCATCGATTGTTTCTGGGATTGCTGAGGGGTGTCGCCAAGCGGGTGTGGCTCTGGTCGGCGGTGAGACGGCAGAGCACCCTGGTCTTATGGCTGCGGATGAGTTTGATTGTGCTGGCGCGGCAACTGGTGTTGTTGAGTATGACGATGTGCTCACCCCGAACCGGGTTCGTCTTGGCGATGCAGTGATTGCCTTGGCTTCTTCTGGGGTGCACTCCAATGGATATTCCTTGGTGCGTGCGGTGATGGATTCTGCCGGGTGGGGGTATGACCGTCACGTGGATGAGTTTGGCCGCACGGTGGGGGAGGAGCTTCTGGAGCCGACCCGTATTTACACAAAACTGCTTTTGGATGTGCTGCGTGCACCTGGTGCCGATGTGCATGCGTTGTCGCACGTGACAGGTGGAGGTTTGGCAGCCAACCTTGCGCGGGTGTTGCCCGCTGGCGTTGCGGCTGTGGTTGACCGTTCTACGTGGAATCCTCCGGCTGTTTTTGAGGTGATTCAGCGCTTGGGAGCGGTTCCTGGCGCAGATATGGAAAAAACCCTCAACTTGGGTGTTGGGTTTGTTGCTGTAGTGGCGCCGCAGACGGCTGAAATTGTGATCGAGAAGGCTCGCGCTGCTGGTGTGGATGCCTGGCATATGGGTGAGATCAAGGGTCTTGATGAGGCTGCTGGTCTTGCCGATGGTTCTGGGCTTGTTCAGGGAGCCAAGGGCGTGCAGGGCGGTGCTGTCGCGATGGTTGGGCATCATGGCAATGGTGTAGGCGCCTGAGGTTCACGAAGGCCTGACGGGGCGTGTGGTGTGAGTACAGGCAATGGGCCTGTTACTCACACCACACGCTCTTGTTGGGCTGTTTTGGACGTAGTTGAGGGACCGCACCACGAATGGTGCGGTCCCTCAACTACTGTGCGTGGCTTTACTGGTGAGCGAAACGTCAGTGACTACGCGAAGCCCAGCCCGAGTAATCGTCTTCGTCGTCGTCCCAGTCATCGTGGGATTTACTTGCATTCCCACGACCTGGCTGACGCGTCTGCTCTCCGTGGAGCTCGCGCTCAAGTGCCCTCAAGTCAGTGTCAGGAGTCCAGTATTTGAGCTCCCGAGCGACTTTGGTCTGCTTTGCCTTGGCTCGGCCGCGCCCCATGGCGTCGACCCCCTCACGCGTCCGTCGGAGTGATCCCGTCTCGCCCTTCCCACGAAGAGACCACGTGGCCGACACAATCTCGGCAGCGTGGTCCAGCATGTTCGGGGTGGAGCCGGGACGGCTCCGGAAATTCTGTCATGGTTCGTACCTCTACCGTACAGGACGGAATCGCCAACCAGGAACCGTGGCGGCTATCAGAAACGCACATCAGGGATACTGCGTGTCATTTCTTTGTACCAAAACCGGTTTTCTAGCCAGCGGAACCGCCGGTCACGGTTGGTATTGAGCTCCGGGTTCCGCATGTGATGCGGTCTGTTCGCCCGCCGCAGAGCTTTCTTCGGATTTCTTCTTACTCCCCGCGTGGATTCGGCGAGCCAGTTCAGCGGCGGAGCCAGGTTTGGCCTCGGCTGCCGCATTAGCTTTTTGAAGGTCCCGATAGATTTCTTCGCGGTGGATATCAACATCAGAAGGAGCCTTGATGCCGATCCGGACGGTGTCCCCGTTCACCTCCAACACGGTCACGACTACGTCGTGACCGATCAGGAGGCTTTGCTGGGGTCGGCGACTGAGTACCAGCACGTGAATTCCTTTTCTCGGCAGGTGCACCGAAGGTGGAGGGGTGGGAACTGCTGCTTTTGGTTACGGTAGCGCGGCAGTACTCAACTGACAGGGAGGCTCGCACGGAGTGGCAGATTCTGCCCGTCGAGGACTACCTGCATTGCCTTGCGTGTCTTTGTGTTGACGATGAGGGGTGCCATGAGGTTCGCTGCGGGCCCTTCGTTTTCAGAGCCGAGGTTCACAACGAGGAAAACCAATGCTTCTTCGGGGGAGTCAATGCCCAGTCGGGCAGCAGTGGACGGGTCGATGACTGGTGAGTAATCGGGGAAGAACGGGTTCGGTGCGATAACAACGAACGCCATGTCAGGAATGTCTAGGCACTCCATTTCGTACAGGCCGCCTTCTGCCTCGCTGAGACGGAAGTGCTGCGCCAGAGGGAATCCGACGAGACCGGCATCGAGAGTGATGTCGACGCTTGTGTTGACATCGGTCGTTGTGGTCATAGGTGTGTCTCCCACCCTTGTACTGGTTGGTTGTCTTCCCGGACGGCCTGGTGTCGCCCGGCGGTCAGTTCGGCCATGGTCGTAAGGGTCACGATTTTTGGTCGAACAGGTGGCGTGAACGGCTATTTGCTCGGGCCCCTTTGGCTGTGTAAGTGTCATCGCCAGTGGGACCGGGGGTGTGATTGAACTTTTCGAGCGTGTCCTGCACTGCTTTGTAGCTAACCTCGAGCATTTCGCTGTTGGTGCGGCTCAGTGCTGCTAGTTCTGCGCTGGCAACGCTGAGGGCCTGGCGGTGTTCTGCCAGTACCTCGTTCCACGGTGCAGGAGCTGCTGCAGCGATGGCGCTGAGAGGGGTTTCGGGGCTTAGTCCGAGTGCTTCGCATACGGGTTGGGCATCGACTGCGCGCATCAGGTCTGCTTCTCGCATTTCTGCAAGAACGAGCTCGATCTCCCGGGTTGAGCGGCCCAGCCAACGAGATCTGCCTGTTTCCACTAGCGCCTGTTGTGTGTCGAGGCGGTAAGTGAGAAGTTCAAGCAGCTCCTGGATGCGCCACAACCCTGTGGAGAGGTTGGACAGCGCCATGAGTGCTGTGTCGTCGAGGGACAAGTTCCTCATCGCGGTCTGCGTGTCGTTCACATTCGGCTCATCGACGTGCCAGCGGTGGAGTTGAGTGAAAGCGGTGGTGACCAGGAGTTTCTCTGCGTGCAGTTACCTTAAAAAGAACTTTTTTCGATAATTAATCTGACGAAGAATGTTGAGTGAGTAAATGATTCCGAAAAATCACTGAGAAATACGTGGGTGTGATTTTTTGGGAAAATATTCTCAGGTGGAGAATTCGAGCTTCGATGAAAAGTTGTGCACTCGTCTTTGTTGGTCGTTTTATTGCTTCTTTTTAAAACAGTCGTATGTCCAGTTGATTGTCGACAACTCTCCGAGGTGACTGTTTTCTTGCATTCAAGTGTTCAGTAAATCGTAAAGTAATCAAGCTCAAATAGGGGCACAATCAGGCATTTCTCAAAATGTGGTCAATCTTTGATGCTTCAAAGTATCTGGTCTGACAGTGGATTCGTGACCGTTTCTGATGAAAACCAACTCTCCGCAGCGAGTTCCACTGAGAGTTCGGTTGATATTGATGAGTTGTGTCGTGTGCATCTTCCTTTGGTGCATTTTGAGGTGAGGTCGATCGGTTCTCGGTTGCCTTCGCATGTGTATATGGATGATTTGGTGTCTGCGGGTATGGCGGCGTTGGCTGCTGCCGCGCGCTCATTTGATCCGTCGTTGGGTGTGCCGTTTGGTCGGTACGCGGTGCGGCGTATTCGTGGTGCGTTGTTGGATGAGTTGCGTTCTGCGGACTGGGCTACGCGTTCGTTGCGCTCAAAGGTGCGTCGTCGTGATGCGGTGCATGATGAGTTGGCTGCGAAGTTGGGGCGTCGCCCTGAGGTGGGCGAGGTTGCGCAGGCGTTGGGTGCGTCGGTGTCTGAGTTGGAGAAGTTGGATGCTGATCTGCATTCGTCGGTGGTGTTGCGTCTTGATGTGATTACTGATGGGGCCGGTGGTGATGGCTCTGGGGTGGATGCGTTGTTGCCTTCGAGTGTGGCTACGCCTGAGGCGACGTTGTTGGCGCGTGAGCGTCGTGCGTATTTGCGTGATGCGGTGGCTGTGTTGCCTGAGCGGTTGCGTGTTGTGGTGCGGGGGTGTTTTTTCGAGGATCGCCCGATGCGTGAGTTGGCTGAGGAGTTGGGGGTGACGGAGTCGCGTATTTCGCAGATGCGTGCGGAGGCGTTGAAGTTGTTGCGTGATGGGATGAATTCGCAGTTGTCGCCGGAGATGTTGGAGTCTGGTGGGCGGGGTGGTGTTGGCGGTGGTGGTGCGGTAGCGCGGCGTAAGGCTGCGTATTACGCGCAGGTCGCTGCTCGTTCCAACTACCGCGAACGACTCTCCCTAGCACAAGGTGATGAGGACATTGACAACCACAATGCCGCGATGTGATGACTCACGTCGGTGAGGCGTATTAATGGAAGTATCGGTCGTTTTTCTTAAGCAGCGAAGGAAAAGGTCGATACGAAGGTGAGTTCGATGAACAATCATCGCCTGATGGTCTTCGGCTACGTGCTTGGGACGGCTAGCGGGTGGGTTGGACCTCCACACAGTGGAGTTGAAAACTTTGTTGCGATGCGGGAAGTCAGAGGATTCCCCAGCCTCCCCCCGCATGCCGGCTTTCCCCCTGCCGGCTTTGACAAGGGCCTTTGCGCCTGAGTGCCCCCAACACTCGGCGCAGAGGCCCTTGCGTGTGCCCGGTGGCTACATATCGGAATTGTCCTGGTGTTCTTCGGGGCGCTCTTTGCGGGCGGTGAGTACGAACTCGTATGCCTCGAACAGGGTGCGGGCTTCATTGTTATCTACTCCGTAGGCGCTGAGCGCATCTAAAAGCGGAGTGAGCTGGGAGGGGTCAGCCAGTGGCAGTGTAGTGGCGGCTGCTGCTTCGCACCAGTTAAAGCCGCTACGTCGCAGTAGGCTTGCTCCTTCGATCATGGTGTAGAAGCGCAGGTGGGCGGGCTGAATCGGGCCTGTGGTGGTGTAGGTGAACCGGTCTTGAAGTAGCAACGGCAGGATGACCGACCAATGTTTGACATTGGGCAGGGTTGCGATGAGGAGTCCATCATCAGTGAGGTGATCGATGAGGGTGCGCAAGAGCCCTTCGGGATCGACAAGGCGTTCGAGGGTCCCTGCGAGGACGATGACATCGAAAGGTTCGCCGTCTAAAGGCAGCGCTCTTGGGCGGGTGAAGTCGACGGAATTGAGGTCTAGGTGGTGTACCTCATCCAGACAGGTGCGGGCAGCGGTTGCCAGGGGAGCGCTGGATTCGATGCCCACGACGTGTGCACCGAAGCGGTCTTTGACTGCTGCCCCTCGACTACCTGTTCCGCATGAGACATCAAGAACGCGCCGGGTTCCTTCAGGGATGTGATGTAGGAGCTCGCCTCGTTCAAGGGCGAGGGCATCGCCCATGGGGATGTTGGTGGGGGTTTCAGTAGTGGGGGGAAGTTGAGCCTCAAAAGTGAGGTTGTTTGTGGGGTTGGTCGGATGTTCGCGCCAGCGTTGCAGCATTGCTTTCGTGATGCGGTGAGCTGCGCGTCCTTGCCAAGCCACAGCGGCCATCTGGAACTGTTGTGTTTGGTCGATAAGGGGATTGTTAGCGGTGAAGTCTGTGGTGGATAGCTCGATGGGAGAAACGTTCATTCCGCTCAGGCGTGCCCGTTCCAAGATCGATCTGCCGACAGCGTCGATTTCGTCAAGGTCTTGTGGGCAGGGCGGTTCGGTTGGTGTTACGGGAACTGAACCGACTGGGGGAGTGTGCGCTGTCTCCAGGGGTGCTAGGCGACGTGGGGCCTCAGGGCGAAGTATGAGGCAGTCGGTGGCGACGTCGCCATCGCGTTCAGGGCCGAAAACATCCAGGGCGGGGTCTGCGGTCAGGGCGCGAGTGACTTTGATAGCGAAAAGAGGATCGGTGATGCGGGTTTTTTCGGAGAGCAGGATGATTGCTTCGACTGCCTCCATGGCAGCGGCAGCTTCCATCATGTCGGCGTATGCCTGACTGCGTGGCAAGTCTGTAGTGGTGATCAACGTTGCATCCCGACCGCCGTGGTCGGCGATGCCGGGTAGACAGTGCTTGTCGAAAACGTCTTGGCACTCGATGTGTACACCGAAGACGAACACGGAACCTCCTGCTTGCCCGGAAAGAGGGGGTCCGGGCTGTGCGGGGTTCGCGGTCCCGGTCCGGGATGTGAAGCCAATCGGCGAATATGGCGCGGTTGTAAATGAATTCACTGGTCTGGGAACGCTTTTGAATGAGTAAGGAAAGCGTTTTCTCTTTGTTGTGAACGGTTGTCTTGATGTCACGTTCGGAATTACAAGCTCCGTATTATTGAGCTGGTTATAGGTGGGTAAATTTTTTTGCGCAACATTGATAAATGGTTATCCCATGCACGCATGAGGCCGTGGATAAAACTGTGAATATCCTGATATTGACCACCTGACCTGCTGTGTCTCATTATATAGACACGGGTAGTCAGGGTGTTTAGTGATTTCTAGGTTTCGTTTCGTGACTGCTTCTAATTCAATGACAAGCCCCAAGGGGAAGGGCGAAAAAGAAAACCAGAACATCCACATGAATAGGTTCGCTGCCCGCGCACTGCTCAACGAAAGTGAAAACGGTCAGGAACAGTTGGAAATCCCTGAACCAATGTCCATTGATGAGTTGTGTCGTGTGCATCTTCCTTTGGTGCATTTTGAGGTGAGGTCGATCGGTTCTCGGTTGCCTTCGCATGTGTATATGGATGATTTGGTGTCTGCGGGTATGGCGGCGTTGGCTGCTGCCGCGCGCTCATTTGATCCGTCGTTGGGTGTGCCGTTTGGTCGGTACGCGGTGCGGCGTATTCGTGGTGCGTTGTTGGATGAGTTGCGTTCTGCGGACTGGGCTACGCGTTCGTTGCGCTCAAAGGTGCGTCGTCGTGATGCGGTGCATGATGAGTTGGCTGCGAAGTTGGGGCGTCGCCCTGAGGTGGGCGAGGTTGCGCAGGCGTTGGGTGCGTCGGTGTCTGAGTTGGAGAAGTTGGATGCTGATCTGCATTCGTCGGTGGTGTTGCGTCTTGATGTGATTACTGATGGGGCCGGTGGTGATGGCTCTGGGGTGGATGCGTTGTTGCCTTCGAGTGTGGCTACGCCTGAGGCGACGTTGTTGGCGCGTGAGCGTCGTGCGTATTTGCGTGATGCGGTGGCTGTGTTGCCTGAGCGGTTGCGTGTTGTGGTGCGGGGGTGTTTTTTCGAGGATCGCCCGATGCGTGAGTTGGCTGAGGAGTTGGGGGTGACGGAGTCGCGTATTTCGCAGATGCGTGCGGAGGCGTTGAAGTTGTTGCGTGATGGGATGAATTCGCAGTTGTCGCCGGAGATGTTGGAGTCTGGTGGGCGGGGTGGTGTTGGCGGTGGTGGTGCGGTAGCGCGGCGTAAGGCTGCGTATTACGCGCAGGTCGCTGCTCGTTCCAACTACCGCGAACGACTGACGACCGCTATTGATGCCTCAGACGAGATCACACTATTTAGCTCACGCGAATCAGCGTGAGGTGTTTCATAAATAGCGGGGCTGCCCCTGCGTGTCACATGGCGGTTGCCTCTCGCAACTCGAGCCATCTCGGCAAATGAGACACATCTCTTGTGTGGCGTGAGTCACACTCAAGAAAAATAGGCACCCATGAAAAACACTGCAACACAAGACTTATCGCTGGTCACAGCCACAGCAAGAAAACAGTCAGACCCACCCATTCGGGCGTAAAACACCCGTGCAAGACAGGTTGTCCAGACTTTCCCCACGAATGTTGTCAACGCCCATAAACACATGCCGAATGGGAGCCTGTCCCGAACAGACACCGACGTGATTGCGGCCTCGAGAGCAGACATGATCGGTCGGGGGCGGTCACACACTCAGGAGCGGTCACACGCACGCATGGACGCGAAAACCCTCGAGGAAAGCAACACTCAGCACGAACCACGGCTCCCGCCGATCAACGGCGGGAGCCTATTCACGCCAACACTCAACCCCACCCGGCCTGACACACAGCCACAAGAACGCCAACGTACTGCGCAAACACAGCTGTGAGCACAGCCGAAAGGAACTCACGTGGCCCGAATCGCCCTAGTGATGATCGCGCGTGACTCAGCCAGATACATAGAACGAGCCCTCGCCAGCGCTCACCCCTACGTAGACTCCAGCATCGTTCTCGACCTGGGCTCACACGACGACACCGCACAACGCGCCCGCCGCGCCGGAGCCCACGTCACCAAAGCCACCTGGCACGACGACCCCTCACTGCTGTGGAACCAAGCTCTGTCTGCAGCCAACGCCGACTGGCACCTCATCCTCGAAGCCCACGAGTGGATCGACAGCGGCGCTCACCAGCTCGAACACATACGCACATGGCCTCCCAACCGCGTAGGCCTGATCGAAATCATCCCCGGAGCAACATCCCGAGGAGCCGAAGCACCTCACCTCCAACCACGAATCCTGCCCGGATCCGTACGCTTCACTGGCCGATTCCACCCCGAACCGGCCTACCCCGGCATGAAAACCCACCCCCTGCCCACCGTTATCGCCTGCGACGACGCCGACGTCCTCGGCTGGTCCCTCGATCGCAACCTCGTCGGAGCCGCAGTAGCCCAAGCCCTCTTCATCCACCCAGATGATCCCCGCATCCTCGCCGAACTCGGCAAATGGCAACGCGCCCAAGGTGACCCCAGCGCAGCCGCAGGCAGCTTCGCCCGCGCCGCCGACGCCCTCGCCCCTGGACTGCTAGACCGCCACACCTACGTGATGGAAACCCTCGATGCCCTACGCGCCGCCAAACGCCACAGTGACGCCCTAGCACTCATCGATGCAGAAATGGGACAGTGGGAAAAATCACCTGACTTTCCTTACCTAGTAGGCGAATTGTTCTTCGACATGATCCTCGCTGACCCCAACAAAGCAGCTACGCTCGCACCCATGGCCGAAGCGTGCTGGAAACGAGCGATGTCGATCGGAGACACCACAAACCTGCCCGGCACCGTCACCGGGCGCGGAAGCTTCCTCGCAGCTCAAGCGATGGCAGTCATGCACACCACCCTCCAACACCCAGACGAAGCCGACCATTGGTTCGCCAAAGCACACGAATTACGCAGCGCAGCACCCTACGCCGCCCGCCCCCGACTACTCGGCTAACCGTGCCGCAAAACGCAAGCAACACAGACAAATTCCTTACTCAAACGAGTAAAAACAACGCCGATGAGCACACCATGACCACCAAACTGCTCGCCGCCTGCATCGTCGCCACCGACGAAGCCACCGACCTGCGCGCGTGCATCGCATCACTGCAGCGCCTAACCCCACTCGTCTCCGAAATCTGCGTCTACAGCATCGGAGCCGACCCCCGCATCCTCGACCAAGCAACCAACGCAGGCGCCACCGTTACCACCGGCACCGGCGAATACGACGAAAGCCTCGCCCGCAACAACGCCGCCGCCATGACCGACGCCACCTGGGTCCTGCACCTAACCCCCAACGACCGCGTCACCGCCGACACCGAACGCCTCGAACGCCTCATCCAAGCAACCCCCGGAATGATGGCCCAACCCGACCTCCTATCCATCCTCCTCACCCACGACGACGACCCCACCGAACACCGCGAAAAACTCCTCTACCGCCCAGCCATCGCCCGCTTCCGCGGAATCCACAACCCCCAACTCGAACCACTCATCCCCGGCCGCAAACCCACCACCCTCACCCCCGGCCGCGACGTCATCACCATCAACCGCACCACCAACACCCCCGACCCCGCCACCAACCGATCCCGCCTCGAACGCCGCCGCCACCGCGCCACCACAGCCATCACCACCCTCGAACACGAAGGCACCGCCGGCGACGCCCTCGTCACCGCACTCGTCGAACGCGCCCGACTCCACCGCGCCCTCGGCGACGACAACGCCGCCCTCACCGACCTCACCCGCGCACGCACCACCCGAGCCACCCGCATCTGCCGCTGGCGCGCCCGCCAAGACCTCGCCTCCCTGCTCATCGCCCACAACCACCACAACGCCGCCACTGCCGTCATCGCCGAACTCGACCGCGACGGAGCCGACAGCGAATACACCGCCTGGCTACGCGCACTATCCTCAGCCTCACAAGGCAAGGCCTACTCCGCCCTACGCACCCTACGCACCCTGCACAACGTCACCGCCGCCGACGGCCGCAAAGTCCCCACCACCACCATCCTCAACGAACGCATGATCCTCGCCGCCCGCATCGGCGAATTCGACGAAGCCCTCGACTGCTGCATCCGCCTAGTCTCCGTCCACGGCCAACCACAACGCTTCGCCCGCATGCTCCTCAAACTCTGGGGCGGACGATCCGCCGCCGGACTAGCCGAACGACTCATCGAAACAGGCGGACCCAACCAAACCGCCGTCGCCGCAGCCCTGGCCCAACTCGCCGAACCCGGCCCCACCATCGCCGCCAGCCTGCTCGAACCCACCAGCGAAAAAACCCCCACCGCCCCCACCCACTAACCACCCCATCCACGCAACACAACACCACAAGCCACCAGCACAAACACCGCCACAGGGTCCCCGAAAACACCCGCTGGTATACAGCCACACCGCATGTGGAAAGCCCCCATCTATACCTTCACAAACAAAGGTGCACAACCGCATCAAACCGGGGGAACAACCACAAGGGGACACCTGTGACGAGCACCACGCCCGACACCAGGCACACGCGCCAACACACCACCAAGCCACACCACCGCTACACCTGGATCACCCTCGACCGCGTCCCCCTGCTCGCCTTGGCCGCCCTCCTCATCCTCAGCCTCGCCGGCGCAGAGATCTACCTCAACTCCGGACTCGTCATCCCCGACACCCCCTTCCGACCCGTCTGGGCCTCCTACGACCGCGCCACCGCCATCGCCCTCGTCACCGCCGCGCTCATCGGCCTACTCGGCGCCGCCACCATCCCCCTCAAACACCCCATCCCCCTCACCTGGCGCACCACCACCCACACCCCAACCACCCGCAGTACCGCCCTCTGGTTCACCATCGCCGCCAGCGGAGTCACCCTCGGTCTCATCGCCAAAGGGCAATACCTTCTCTGGGCACCGGCCTACCTCACCTTCGAAGCACCCCCACCCATCATCTCCCTCGCCAGCGTCATCGCCCCCGTCGCACTCATCGCCGCAGGCATCGTCTCGACCCGACACCCCTGGACCGGCGCACTCCTAGCCATCGCCATGGCTACCATCCTCTTCTCCGGCGCCACCCGACTCTTCGCCGGATCGGCCGTACTCTTCCTCATCGGTCGACTCCTCGGCGGCATCCGCGTCCACGTGTGGGCCTGGTTTCTCGGCGGCACCTCCGCCGCCATCGCCCTACCCATCCCATTACTGCTACGCAACCAACTCACCCACGGCCTCATCCCCTACACCGAAGCCACTATCAGCCACCTCAGCGAACCCGGGTACCTCTCCACCGTCATCTCCACCATCGCTGAAAACGTCGGCTTCACCGTCCCTCTCCTGGTCCACGTCGCCGCAGAACGCGGCATCACCATCGATGACATCCTCATCGAACTCAACCCCGCCCCCGCCTCCATCGCCGGGTGGGACCGCATCGTCACCTCCATGCGGGTCCACTACTACATCCCCTACTCAATGCTCGGAGAATTCGCCAGCTTCGGCGCCCTCGCACTCACTGTGGCCGTCTTCGTCTGGGGAACCCTGCTGCGACTATGCATTCAACTCGTCGCCGACCCCGACTGCGGACTATCCCTGCTCTTCCTGGCCGCCCAACTAGGCCTATCCCTCATCAGCGTCCTCTACATCACCCAATACAACACCCGCAACGTCAACCGCGTCGTCACGATGATGATCGCCCTGGCCCTGGCGTTCTATCTAGCCAAAGCATTCCTAGCTCATTTCCGCTCTAGCGAACTACAGCCCCCTGACGCACCCGCCCTGACAACCTGAGGAAAAGAGCGCTATGGGTACCTCACTTCGACGTATGACACGACACACCACGATCATCACAGCCGCGATCCTCCTAACCGCAGGTGCCGGAATCGCTACCAGTAAAACCCCCATCGCAGCAGAAACCCGACGCAGCATCCTTGCCCACTCACCCGACAGCACTCTGGCCACCCTGGTCGCTGCAACATCCACCCAGCTGCCCGGCAAACAAGTGTGGGCACACATGGTTCCTCACGGACTCGCCGACTACCACGAAAAGCCAGGTAAAACTGACTACGGATCGACCTACCCCCTGGACCTCATCCCCGGCGGCCCTAGCTCACCTCCTCGCCCCACCTCAGGTTTACCCCGCGCCCAAGCAGCCGGACTCACCGGAATGCAAATACTCACATTCGAAGGAATTAACCGCGGCAGCGACTTCACAAAAGAATGGATGAAACAAGCCGACCCAACATGGAATGACTCCCACCCAGATAACGACTTCTCTATCGCTCCATGTTTTATGGCATCCAGCTCCGACGGGCTCATCCGTATGATCCGCGAATACCTTGAAATAGCAAAAGAACATGCATCAGCGGCAAAAATAGGCGACAAATTCGTTATCTACATTTACGGTCCCCGAAATATGCCGCCACAACAATGGGAAAAAGTCCGCGACACCATTGACCAGCAGCAGCTGCCCGTCTACCTCATCGGCGACCTCCAGACCGACTCCTCCCAAACCGGGCACACCTTCGATGCCAGCCGTATCGACACCTATGCCCACGCCTTTGACGCTGCCTGGAACTTTGAAGACAGCTCCCAGTACATCTGGAACGACATTCTGCGTTACACCGTCTCCCGCAGCCTGCCCTACGCCGGAGGAATCATGCCCGGCTACAACCGCGAAACACCCGGCGGGGGCTTCGTCGACGCCCAAGGCACCACCATGATGCGCAATCAGTGGGAAGCTGCCCTTACCTCCGGTGCCCCCTGGCAAAACATCATCACCTGGAATGACCTCGTCGAACACACCGACATCAAACCCAGCAGCGACTGGAACATCACCCGCTCAGACATCAACGCCTTCTATGCCGCCAAACTCCGCGGCCTCCCCCCACCCGCACCCCGCGCCGAGCTCTACATCACCACCCCCAACCACACCCGAGCAGGCCAAACGGTGCACGCAGAAGCGCTCATCCTCAACGGCGGAAAAACCGACGTCATCGTCAATGTGCAACTCCATGACGGCAGCGGAGCCCCCGTCGGAGAGCCCATCCGTATGACTGCCCCTGCAGGTAAAGCCACCGCAGCCACCACCAATACCCCCCTTCCTGCAGATCAGCCACCATCACGGCGTTTTCTACGCGCCCACGCTTGGAGCCTCACCACTGGCGGGACACCCCTACAACACGTTGTCTCCGCACCCGTTGTCGTCTACGGCGCCAACGAAAAACTGCGCACCACCAACCAACGCACCCACTACTACTCCATCCCCGCAGCTCGCGCCCTGCCAACCAACCCAACCTTGAGCCTCACCGGCGACGCCACGCAAGGAAACGCCACACTTACTGCCGCGCACCCCATGCGATTCGTCGAAATCCTCCAAAACACACGCTCAGCCAAACTCAGCTTCGATACCGCAACAGCTACCAGTGCCCTTTCGGCCCTATCGCGCACCATTGTCGGAAATCAGAAAATAACCACCGATTCCGCCGGTTTTTATGTTGGTCGCATCATTGATTCCAATGAAAGAGTCGCTTATTCAGACCCCGTATACATCAGCGACCCACGCAGTTGAGACACTTCCCCTAATCCACCAATGATGAATAGTAAGAAAAATAAAACTTCTCGGGGGATAAAAGTGACATTTATGGACATGCTGCGGCTTATCCGCAAAAACCTCATCATGATTGGCGCTCTCGCTGTCCTCGGAGGAGTCATCGGCGGATCCTGGGCCGCTTTGACCCCAACGACATACACCTCTACAGCCACTCTGGCCGTCGTTCCCGCCCAAGGCACTGGCAACGCTAACCAAGACCCCATGACAGGCGCGATCGCAAGCATGATGCAAACCTTCGCCACCTCTACCACCACTGGTGAAGTGCTCAGCCCCGTCAAACAAAGCGTTACCCCCGAAGAATCACTCGACACTCTGCGCAAACGCATCAAAGTCAATGTGCCCACCGCCTCCACCCTGCTAGAAATCACCGCAACCGGAACCTCCTCTAACGAAGCCGTATCCCTAGCTGACGCCACCGCCGACTCCCTTTCCAAAGTCGTCGGGCAACTCGCCCCCAAAAACCCCACCAACGGACAACCCACCATGACAACCGTCCGTATGACCCGTGGAGCTGACTCCGTCACCACCAAGGGAGCGTCCACCGGCATTTACGCACTCGGCGCACTCATCACCGGATTCGTCATTGCACTGCTGCTCGCACGAGCCCGCGCAAACACCCCAAACACTAATGCCGCCGCAATCACCCCCAGCGCTGCCCCCGCCGAGCAGCCAGCCACAACATCCCTACAGGTCACTGAACAAGTGTCCTGAACAGGTAACAAAACCTCTTCACTGCCTGCCACTACTTGCCGATAAGGCAAACGACCCCATGTGTGCCTCGGCCGCTGGCCGGTCAACAACCACGGAAGGTGAAACAGCACAAGGAGGTCCACCATGCGTATCCCCGCAGACATGAATACGCTGGCCAGCGTCATACACCGAAACTGGGAACACCACGCTGACATCGCAACAAAAGCGGCCGCATCCCTGACCAATGGCACACACCAACTCGCCGTTGACGACAGTGCAGGACTCACAATCGCCGAGCGTCAAGGCGCCCTGGCTCGCAGCATGTCCGCAGCAGGAGGTAACGCACAAGACGCCATCGCCCTGGCCCGGGTAGGACAAGGAGCGATGACCTCGATGACGGCCATGCTGCAGCGCATGCGCACCATGGCCGTCCAAGCTGCCACCGGAACATATAGCGACGGTCAACGTGCCGCGCTCCACAGCGTCGTTGTGCTCAACCTTGGCGAGATGTCAGCGATGATCGAACGCACGCGGGTCGATGGCCAATCCGTTCTAGGAAACGGCACCATCACCATTCAAACCGGCGCCTACGCAGGCCAGAGTGTCACCTTCGACAAAGCCAAAGTTGACCCTGCCTCGCTGGGCTTAGGAGAACAAAACAACCCAGGCATTGACCTGCGCACAGCTGACGGCGCTAAGTCTGCTCTCGAAATACTCAATGAAGCCCTCGACAAACTGTTCGCCGAACAGGCCGCTGTGGCAGCCATGGAAACCCGCATGGCACACGCCGCGCGGGCACTAGCAGTAGCCGAGCTTCAGCAAAATGAAGCGCTCTCACGCCGAGAAGACACCGACATCGCAGCAGACAGTGTCCGGCTAGCGCATTCCGAACTCCTCGTGAACACCAGTGCCGCTCTCATGGCACAAGTGCTCACTGTTCAACGATCTGTGCTCGACATGCTCTTGCCACCAACGCCGCCGCAAAATCACGACACCACAACTGAGAGTTCCCCCTCACCTGGATCAGTTGTGCAGGTCGCTGCCACGAACTCGACATCTGTGCTCGCTGCACCTGCAACAGCAACTGCGGTAACACACCCGATGCAGCAAGAAACCGCCCCCACAGTCATTGAACCCAAGGACACAACGACACCAGAGCCAGTTCACCGTTCACCAACAGCCGCGGCAGCGACCTGGTCACACAAGCCGACAGAAAAACTCCCAGTCACTCCACAGTAAGAACGATCTTGCCCGCAGCATGCCCCTCCATCGATGCACGCACCGCATCGCCAGCCTGCTCCAGAGGGTAAGAAGCAGCAACATCGACCCGGACTGTGCCCTCATCGACCAGCTGCCCCAACGCGGTCAAGTCTGTGCTGCTTGGCCGAACCCACATGTACTGCCCGCCATACCCGATAACGGTGGGGTCAATGATCGAAACATGGCGTCCACCCGGAGCAAGCACTGCCGTAGTCACATCGACCACGCCACCGATGTAGTCCAGAACAACATCTACCCCCTCGGGTGCCATGTGACGCACCCGTTCAGTAAGCCCTTCGCCATACGCGACAGGCTCCGCGCCAAGCTCACGCAGACGGTCATGGTTAGCAGGCGAACCAGTGCCGATAACACGAGCCCCCAGCCCGGCTGCGATCTGGGTAGCGAAAGACCCCACACCTCCACCTGCAGCGTGGATGAGCACGCTCTGGCCCGCCTCGACAGCAAGACGGTGAATTGTTTGGTAAGCAGTCAAACCTGCCAGAGGAAGCGCGGCTGCTTGCTCCCAAGTGAGTGAACGAGGTTTACGAGCTGCGGTACGCACTGGCACGCTGAGCTGTTCAGCCCACGTTCCGTGCTGGACCCAGTCTTTGCGGGCATATGCGATGAGTTCGTCACCGACTTGCCATTCAGGGCAGTCGAATCCCACTTTTTCGACAACACCAGCCACATCCCATCCCGGAATAGCAGGGAAAGTGACATCCATGACGGGATCCAGATGCCCCTGCATTATTTTCCAATCCACTGGGTTGACGGCAGCGGCTTTGACACGGATGAGCAGTTCTCCGGGGCCGACTTTCGGCTCTGGTAGGTCAGTGTGGGTGAGAACTTCCGGTCCGCCATAGCTGGAGTATGCGATTGCCTTCATAGCTTCTTCAGCGTTGCAGGCCTGCGGGACATTCCCTACCACGAGCATGTATTTACAGCTTTGTGATGGATTTTGTGCGGTCTCACAGTAGAAGCGAAGAATCCGCGAATACCGTTGAGGGACATAGCTGAAAATCCCTGACCTTTCAGACCCGTGGAGGCACCATGACCGCTGCTCGCGAACCCGTACCCAGTGGGCCAAGCCTGGAGGACCTCGCCGATGAAACACCAGAACTGGCTCTATACGGAAAAGGGCCACAATTCACGCCAACGAGCGACCTCGCAGGGAAAGCGGCAGTAGCACCACCACGAACAGTGGAAGGCTTCGCCCAAGAATTCCTCGAAGAACTGAACTTTGGCCAGGGGGTTTCCCTAGAACGAGCCACAGTAAACGATCAATACCTAGCTCTAGCGCGCACAGTGCGGCAATTCATGCAAGCAGACTGGCTGAAAACTGCCCGCCGCCGCCGCGAAGCCACCGAAACCGGCACAGCCACAAAACTCATTGGCTACCTGTCCGCCGAATACCTCCTCGGCCGACAACTTGGCAACGCACTCTTGCAAACAGGGCTAGAAGAAATCGCTAGCCAAGCATTGAGCTCACTCGGTATCGACCTCGAACTCTTACGGGCACAAGAAATCGAACCAGGCCTAGGCAACGGTGGACTCGGGCGCCTAGCCGCATGTTTCGTAGACTCTCTGGCAACTTTGGACACCCCCAGCATCGGCTACGGCATCCGCTACGAGTATGGCATCTTCCGACAAACCTTTGACCACACCGGACAACAAGTAGAAATACCCGACCGGTGGCTCAAACTCGGCGATCCATGGGAATTCCCCCAACCCGACCGCGCGGTCATCGTGAACTTCGGTGGACACACCGAGCAATACACCGACAACGACGGCACCCAGCACGTGCGCTGGAACCCAGGCTGGAACGTCGAAGCAATTCCCTACAACATCATGGTTCCCGGATACCGCAACGGCGTTGTCAACACACTACGGCTATGGCGCGCCCGCGCAACAGAAGCATTCGACCTCAACCTCTTCAACAAAGGCGACTACGCAGAAGCAGTACGGGCAAAAACATTCGCAGAAAACATCACAAAAGTTCTCTACCCAGAAGACTCCACTCCACAAGGCAAAGAACTCCGACTCCAACAGCAATACTTCTTCGTCGCAGCATCGCTGAAAGATTTCATTGAACAGACGATGCCAGAAAATCTCGACCTTCATAACCTGCCAGAACGAGTAATCTTCCAGCTCAACGACACTCACCCCGTCATCGCCATCCCCGAGATGATGCGCATCCTTGTCGACGAAAAACAATTCACCTGGGATGAAGCATGGGACATCACAAAGCAATGTTTCGCCTACACCTGCCACACCTTGCTACCCGAAGCACTAGAAGTATGGCCCGTAGAACTCCTCGGCCGGCTCTTACCGCGACACCTCGAAATCATCTACCGCATCAACGAAGACTTCCTCAACGAAGTACGCCGCCAATGGCCCGGTGACGAAGCCCGCGTACGACGCATGTCCATCATCCAAGAAACCCCGGTACGCGCCGTACGCATGGCATACCTAGCCACTATCGCAGGCACCAAAGTCAACGGAGTCGCCGAACTACACAGCCAACTCCTGCGCGACAAAGTCCTTCCCGACTTCTGCGAATACTGGCCTCATAAATTCACCAACGTCACCAACGGCATCACACCCCGCCGCTTCCTATGCCTGGCCAACCCACCCCTGAGCAGCCTCATCACCGACACCATCGGCGACGGCTGGGTCACCAACCTCGAACGCCTCACCGAACTCGAAAAATACGCCGACGACCCCGAATTCCAAGCCCGATTCCGCGAAGTAAAAAACACCAACAAACGCAGCATGCGGGCACTGCTCAAAAACCGTGACGGCATCGACCTACCCGAAGGCCACCTCGTAGACGTCATGGTCAAACGCCTCCACGAATACAAACGCCAATCACTCAAACTGCTTCACATCGTCGCCCTCTATAACAGCATCATCTCCGGTGCGAGCGACCCGCGCACCATCACCCCACGCACCGTCATCTTCGGCGCCAAAGCTGCCCCGGGCTACTTCATGGCCAAACAAACCATCGCTCTCATCAACGCCATCGCCGCCACCATCAACACAGATGAACGCGTTGCCGGGCGCCTGGCTGTTGCCTTCCCACCTAACTACAACGTCACTCTCGCCCAACGCGTCATCCCCGCAGCGGACCTCTCCGAACAAATCTCCCTCGCCGGAAAAGAAGCATCTGGCACCGGCAACATGAAACTCGCCCTCAACGGCGCCCTGACCATTGGCACCGACGACGGCGCCAACATCGAAATCCGAGAAAAAGTCGGCGACGACAACTTCTTCCTCTTCGGCATGACCGAACCCGAAGTAGTCGAACTCGACAACACCGGATACCAACCCGCTTCGTTCTATGAATCCAGCCCCACCCTCAAAGCCGCAATCGACCTCATCTCCTCTGGACACTTCACCAACGGCGACCGTCACGCCACGGACGCCTTCGTTGGCGACCTCCTCGGATCAGACCGATTCATGGCGCTCGCTGATTTCGATTCCTACATGCAAGCGCAGGCACGAGTAGAAGCGTTCTACGCCGATGAAGCAGCGTGGACTCGGTCCGCGATTCTTAATGTGGCCCGCTCTGGGTTTTTCTCTTCGGACCGGTCAATGCGTGATTACCTGGACCGCATCTGGAAGTAGCCAGTCGGCAGCTTCAGGTGGGTGTTGGACACGCCCACCTGAAGCTGTCTGGGTGCGTGGGTGGTGTTTGCAGTGTCAGAGTGTGGTCCGTGAAATTCCGGGGATGGGCCAGATTCGATGACCTTCTCGACGGCACCGCCGTCGTCATTCAGGCCAGCCGAGGCCAGATAGCAGCACACAACCTACAAGGGGTTCTGCCTGCACTGGCCGAGGTTGAACGGCGAACCGCAGCGGGGCAGTGGGCCTTCGGGTACGTCGCCTACGAAGCAGCCCCAGCTTTCGACCCGACTCTGACCACACACGCCCCCATGCCGGGATTACCGCTGCTGTGGTTTGGGTTCGCAGATCACGTCGCGCTCGCTCCTGCAGTAGGGAACACACAACAGCGCTCCACCCGCAAAAACACCCCGCAACGCACAGCGACCCGCATGGACGTAGGGCAGTGGCACCTGGACTGGGACGAAGACAGCTACAGCAACGCCATCGAAGCCGTCCGAGAACGAATAGCAGCAGGCGACACCTACCAAGTGAACCTGACGTGTCGTGGCTATGCGCCAGTGCAGGCGCGCAAGAAAAAAACGAGGGCCGCCGCGGACATGCTGCACACGTACGCGCAGCTAGCAGGACAGCAGCGCGGCCGATACAACGCCTACATCGAAACAGGGCAGCACACAGTGATCGGTGCCAGCCCGGAGCTGTTTTTCGAGTGGTCTGCTGCCGAGACAAAAGACCCTGGAGCAGGGACTGTCACCATGCGCCCGATGAAAGGCACAGCTGCGCGCGGGGCAGATGAACACGGCGATGAGCGTGCAGTAGCTGGCCTGTTAGCAAGTGAAAAAGAACGCGCAGAGAACCTCATGATTGTGGACCTGGTGCGCAACGACCTGCAGCGGGTAGCCACCGTTGGGGGAGTGCAGGTACAGGAGCTGCTCACTGCTGAGAAGTACCCCACTGTGCACCAGCTGACCTCGACAGTGACCGCTCAACTGCGCCAGGGAATAGGACTCACCGACCTGTTCAGTGTGTTGTTTCCGTGCGGATCAGTGACGGGGGCCCCAAAAGCGAGCACGATGTCGATCATCGAAGAGCTCGAAACGAGCCCGCGGGGGGTGTATTGCGGGGCTGTTGGTATGGTGACGCCGCCAGAGCAGCGGATACTTCCCTATCGGGCGCGTTTTAACGTGCCAATCCGTACAGCAGTTGTTGATGCCGATGCCGGGCAGGCCGTGTATGGGGTAGGTAGCGGGGTGACGTTTGATTCACGCGCAGAGTCGGAGTGGCGTGAGCTTGCGGCAAAAACACGGGTGCTTGAACGGGGGCCAGGGCGGTTCCACCTCATCGAAACGATGCGTGCGCTGGGAAATGAAGTGACGCACTTCGAGGAACATATGCAGCGGTTGACCTCCTCGGCGAGATTCTGCGGGTTCCGGTGGGATGAGCAGGCGGTGCGCGCGGCGGTGCGCACCGAAGTAGCGCGGTTTGCTCGCTGCAATGCCGGAGGCGCAGCCAAGGTGCGGTTGACGTTGCGCCGTGATGGCCACATCAAAGTAGTTGCGCAGCAAGCGCCACCGTTTTCGCCGTTGCCGCTGCAGGCACCGGGGGAGTGCCCACCGGGGGAGAGACAGGTGGGGTTAGTGATAGACCCCGAGCCTGTGTACTCGGGAGATTGGCGGTTGCGGCACAAAACCAGCTTGCGTGATGTGTACACGGTTCGGCGGGAGCGGCACCCGGAGGCCGATGAGGTGCTACTGGTCAATGAGAAGGGGCACGTGACTGAGGGAACAGTCACCAATGTGGCTGCCTTGATAGGGCAGCAGTGGGTTACGCCCCCGTGCGAAGACGGGTTATTGCCTGGCATAGCGAGGCGCGTGTTGTGTGAGGCGGGAGTGCTTCAGCAAGGGCATTTGCGGCCAGATGATGTGCGCCAGGCCACTGCTGTGGCTGTTTTTAACGATCTTCGAGGGTGGCGCTGGGGTCGCGTTCTGTGATCCACACCCCGGAATCATGAATAACGTTGAGTCCCAGCAAAATTCACATGTTCTCTTCAGGTTTTTTGGGCTGAATCACCAGGTTCGGCAAATAGGTTCCCTCCAACCGCGATGAAGGTTGACGCCTGCATCTTTCGGTGAAGAGGTTTTTCTCCAGTTTTTAGTTAGAGAAAAACCTCACTGGGGGCTACTGGATAGACGGTATGAAATAGGGGGAATCGACAGCCACGGCACCACGCCTGCACCCATTGGGAACACCATCCTCAGTGCTGCCTTGGCGGTGCCAATACTTGCTGCGCGCACATACCTTTTCAACTAACCGTCACAACGGTTGACCTCCGATATTTATCAAAAAATTTTTATGAAAAATTATTTCGGAGGAAGTTCTTCTATGAAAAAGAAGCTTGCTGTATTGCTTGTGGCCGCCGCTGCTGCCGGAGGCCTGGGCAGCACCGGCACCGCACACGCCGCAGGGCAGTGGAAAGACGCCGACGCCGTCGCATCGCTGCACTTTGAAGGCAACAAAACCTGTAGCGGCGCAATCGTGAAACTGCCAGGTGCAAAAGACTCTGACAAAGCCCTCCTGCTCAGCGCCGGCCACTGCATCCCCGGACCCCACCTAAAAGACGGCGAATCTGTCGCCAACAAGAAAATTGCAGGCACAGGCAACCAGGTACAGATCCACAAAGGCTCGGACAAAGACAACCACCTCAACCCACTCCAAACCCGCGTCACTGACGTTGTTTACGCCACGATGACGGGCACCGATGTCTCGTTGATGAAGATTGACAAGACCTACAGTGCACTGCAGGGCGCAGGCATCAAGGCACGCGAGATCCCCGGCGATGACCTGAAGAAGGGCGACGCAGTATCGGTCCCCGCACCAGCGATCGGCCTGTCGCTACACGGCTGCAAGGTTGAAAACACTGGACTCACCAAGAAGGTGAAGTCCTGGACCTGGAACAACTTCGTTGAGGTATCCGGCGACCAGTGCGGCCAGCTACGCGAAGGTGCCAGCGGATCCCCGATCATCAGCGACAGCGACGGCCGCATCCGCGGCATCGTCTCCATGGTCGGCGACGGCCCCGACAAGCGAGTCCACGGATTCGGCGCCCAATCCTCCATCCTCCTCGGATGCGTTAAGGACGGCTCCTACTCCGCAAGTACCTGCAAGCTCCCTGCAGGAAAGTAAAAAATTTATCCTTGGCTGCGATGAGGGTTCCTCTAGCTGTTTAAGGATTAGCGCCAAAAGGCGGTGCTCATCGAGATTTTTGATGAGCGCCGCCTTTTGATTGGTAAATGTGGGCCGCGCTCTATCGAGCAGATTGCAAGGCCTGGACTATGCGTGAGGTTAGTCGCTCTACTCGTCTTTCTCGCATACTGGAAGTGAGAGAGTTTAAGTCAGATATTCCTATCTCAATTGGCGATTCGCTATGTGCAAATAGTGCAGTATCGCTGATTCCTAGAAAGTCCACAAGGGAGTACTCACTCTTCGATAAAGTGGAAAAAGCTCCCCGTTTATCTCGGGGGCTATGTGTCTCAATGAAAATCAAAGGGTGATCTCTGTTGATTATAGTTGAAGCACCCGAGAGTACCCGTGATTCATTTCCTTCAACATCAATTTTCATTGCCGCGACCCGCTCATTTTCGATGATGTTATCAAGTTTATCCGCTCGAACCTGGCTTTCAGCTTGAGGTCCACTGGAGCTTGCGGTTACCGTGCCCATGTTTCCGGCAGTCGCAATATGCAAAGAGACGGTTTCCTTTCTGTCCCAGGCGCACATATTTTTTGCGGTTACGCGATCCTCAAGTCCGTTGAGTTTAATATTCTCCTCTAGTAAGAAAAAGTTGATTGGGTGAGGCTCAAGGGAAAAAATTTTGTTCGTTGTGGAGAGGCCCAGGTAAATGCTGTGGTTTCCTAGATTTGCACCGACGTCAACAAAGCAAAAATCCTCACTAAAAGGAATGCAGGCCCATATGTCAAGTAGGTCGACCTCATAAAAATTGCCTGTTGAGTGAAGAATTCCACCTATGTGATCATTCTCTAAATGGATAAGCTCACCTTTGGTGAAGCTATTTGAAACAGTGGAGCTGTTCAGGTTATGCGACATGATGAAATTTTCCTATTAGAGTATTTGGGCTTGTAGGAAAATCGTGGGTTTCATTCAGTTTTCCCGAAAGCGTCGGAGAGATTCTCTTCTTCTGTATTTGTGAGATCTATGGCTGCATCCCAGGAGTCTTGGGTGGAGGCAAACATTTGATGGCCAAAAACGGGACCTGTGCCTGTGTAAACCCACCCTGAATGATGTCGTGGCGTGAATAGATGTGAAGGCCAGATAGTTAATGGATGCTGTGTCTCTTGCCAGGTTCGTGTCACCAGCATTGGCCCCGTGCTCTGCCAGGCGCGCCTGTCAACCACAGTTGGTTCATTGGCCAGATTTGCAATAATTTGGCCGATAAATTCAGAGCCAGGGGTAGCTCCCATAAATGCGTTTGTCACCATTCCTGGAATAGTTAGCTCATTTGACCAAGAAGCAAAATCAGAAGCTTCAAGCAGCCAGTCTTCAAGAGGTCTGAGGCAAGCGGAGTCGGCATCAATAGCGATTCCGCCATGCTCGTAGAGAATTTCATACCGCATAAGATCAGCCACCCCGCAAAGTTCTTGAAGCCACATGTCCTTCATGTGTCGGGCGCTGATCCATTTAGATTCGGCAAGGTCTTTATTCCCCCAAACTCGAACCTCAAAATCTGGGTTCAAACGCTGCCAAGTGTCAATAAGTGCCTGCGGACGACGATTTTCATCCCCCACCCACACCACATGGATCTTCTTAGGCAGCATGGGCGATCTCCTTCAATCGAAATCTCACAACGGTGAACAATCACCCTCTAATCGGTCGATGAGGGCTGCACTCAAGAAGATTGGCTCAGTCGCTGCGTTCGCTTGCCGATGAGCGAGTGAGTCCCAACGATCTGAGGAGAGCTCGTGTCTGACGAAAAATCCCTATCCGCCATTGCGGCACGTCTTCAAGAACTCAAAGCACAAGCCGAAACGGTAGAAACCGACTCCCCAGCCACCGGCGTGCGCTTCATCGTTGCGACAGACTGGTCTGACGCCGCCGCAGCCCTGGCCACACTGCGGGCCTACTCAGCTGCTTTCACCCCCGATGCGCCAGTAGAACTATGCTTCGCCGTTCCCCACGAGCCCGGCGAGGTAGACGAAGAATGCGCAGCCATCCTCATCGAAGGGCTCAACGGCGCAGCACTAGCTAGCGTCAGCGTGGCTTCCTTCGACGAAGTAAGCAACACCCCCTACGACTGCGCAATTATCCCCACCAGCAATCCTTCACTCCTGGTCACGGAGGTCGGAGCACTCATCACCCGTATGTTTGACATCGCGCGCAGCATGCCCGAAGACGGCTCCAGCCTGCCCAAAGGCGCCAATCAAGGGGATCGCGCCGCGCTACACAAGCGCCTAGGAGAGTTTTCCGCATGATCCCCCAAGGCGACCTCCTGCTAGACATCATCACCGTGTTGCAGCCAGGAGACACCGTCAACGATGTCGCAGCACTCATTGATCACACACAACAATGGGCAGGTAAAAAACTCAACACCGTGTGCGTCTACGACGCCAGCGGGAACTGGGATAACATCACCGCCCACTCATGGGGCGAACAAGTTCAGCTGGTCCGAGGATTTTGGGACAATGATCTAGGCCGAGCACGCCTCGACGCCCTCAACACCGCAACCGCTGAATGGGCAATCATTCTCACCGTCTACGACCGTCTTAGTGGTGACGCCAAAAAACTCGCCACCCTCCTCAACGATCCGCACCATCACAACGACGATTACGGCATCGTTGAGGTCACTACCCCCGCACAAACCTTTCACTACGGGCGTGTAGTACGCCCCCGAAAAGCAGCCACGGACACCACCGTGTGGGAAACCCTCGACACCGCGTTTCTGCCTGAGCAATACGCAACCCACATCCCCGCAGACACGCTACGCATTACTCAACACCCCGAACACAGCCGAATCAGCAGCCAGCAGCATCCCCGACGTCTCACCCGCCTTCTCCGCGAGGCAGAAAAAGAAAAAACCGCTGATAACCGCCAGTGCGACTATGAAATAGCCACCGAATACCAACACCTCGGCGAAATCGACACCGCCTGCCAGGCCTACGCGAAACTATCTGCTGGAGAAGACGACTGGGCCTGGGCCGCACGCGAAGCCTGGGCAGACCTGCTCACCAGCCAGCAAAATCTCCAAGCCGCCGCGCCACTGCTAGAACAACTTGAAGCTGGACCCAACCCCGATTTTGCGGCCTGGCTGCGCGCCAAATGGTGCGCAGCAGCAGGTAAAACAGCCCAAGCCCTTGAGCTCATGCAAAATCTAGAACCCCCCACGCCTACCCTCGGAACCTCCTTCCCCGAGGACGCTGTTTTGAGAGCTCGCCTGCGCCTCGCGAGCCGCGCCGGCCGCCAACACGATGAACTCACCAGCAGGCTTACCCTACTCGTAGCAGGAATGGAAATCCAAGGCGCAGGAAAAAAACTACTGAACTTGTGGGGAAAACGCCGCCCCGAAGATCTGGCCGAGGTGATCCTCTCCACCCGCACAAACCACCTCGAAGACATCGCTGAAGAATTTGACCACAGCCCCTACCCAGGAAACCTCGTAGCCCGCGTCATACGTCAACATCGGCAACGTTATTCCGTTGCCGCCGTCATCATCGCCCGCGACGAAGCACGCTGCATCCAGCGCTGCATTAACAGCATCAAACCATTCGTCGATGAAGTGCTCGTTGCCGATACCGGCTCCGAAGACAACACCGCCGAACTCGCCCAAGCAGCAGGCGCACGTGTCATCCACGTTCCGTGGACAAACAACTTCGCTGCAGCACGCAACACCGCTTTGGACGCCGCCGCAGCCGACTGGCACGTCATCATCGATGCCGACGAAACCATCGCAGCTGGCGGGCGTGAACTGCGCGACCTTCACGACCTCTCACCCGAATTTGTTCTCACCGTCAACGTCATCAGCTCTTTCCGCCTAGGCGAGGCCACCACCACCGAGAGCGAACCTCAATCCAGGATTCTTCCTGGCAGTGTCCGGTACTGCGGCCTCGTGCATGCCACTCCCGAACATGACTTCCCGCTACGCCAAGTACAAATAACGATCGAGCACGACGGATACGAGCCAGAACAACTCGCCGAAAAACTTCCCCGACGCGAACGGCTCCTGCACGCAGCCGTCAACGCTGAACCCAACAACGCCTACCTGCGCTATCAACTCGGGCGCAACCTAGAAACACAAGGCCGCCTGGCTGAGGCCGCAACGCAGTACGACACAATCGATTTCGCAACCCTCGAGCCAGAACCATGGCAGCACATCCTCATCGTTCAGTACGCCCACACCCTTACCTCCATCGGGCGCAGCGTCGATGCGCTGACCCTGCTGGCGGCGCACACAGACAGGTTCGATCACTCTCCGGACTGCCACTTTGTTGCTGGAAATGTGCTGCTCGACCTCGCTACCCAACAACCTGACCTTGCCGCTGAACTACTCCCACAATCAGTTGCCGAATTTAGGCGCGCCCTCGAACTCGGCGAACCTGATGACTTGCCCGGGCACGTCACCGGACGCGGCAGCCACCTTGCCGCCCGCAACCTCGCAGTTGTTGAGCAAGGATGCCGCGACCTAGGAATCCAACTACCACAGCAAACAACCAGCTCATCTGTAGGTGATGATTCACCATCATCAATCCATGAATCGCGAGGTGACAGCGAGGAATGGGCTGACCTAACACCTCTGCCTGCTGGATCTCTCGACGTGGTGATGATCGTCAAAAACGAAGAAGCACACCTAGCCCAAACCCTGGAATCATGCGAAAGTCTGCGCCCACTGCTTGGCGAAATCTGTGTCTACGACACCGGATCGACGGACAACACCCAACAAATCGCTCGTGATCACGGCGCCCGACTAGAGCAAGGATTCTGGGACGACAACTACTCCCGCGCCCGTAACGCCGCCGCAGCCATGAGCAACTCACCATGGCTACTTGTTGTTGACGCAGACGAACGAGTATTCGCCAACCCCACTGAGCTAGCTCTCGAACTGGCTAAAGGCGAGCAGCGCAACGACGAAACCCTCTATATCGAAGCCGCCCCCACCGATACGGACGGCAAAGTTCGAGCAAGCGGTGAGTACTGGATGTCCCCCCGCCTGTACCGGCCTGACCTGGCCAGTTATGCCCGCCCCGTGCACGCAGAGCTACGCAGCAAAAAAGGAAAAAGATACAGCCGCGAAACGCATGTTCCTCGAACAGCCATCCGGCTGGAAAACGACGGCTTCGGCCAAGACCGCATCAAAGCCAGCATTGCCCGGGCCCTGCACCTCACGGATGTGGCTGCAACCAGCCGCGCGGATGCATCAGACAGCCTGGCAGTTCTCGTCGACAAAGCCCGCGCCCTGTGGTCACACGGAGATGTCGAACACGCTCGAGAAGCGCTGCAACAAGCCACAGCGATGAGCTCAAGCACCACCTACTACCGCTGGGCGTACCAGTGGCTCGCCCGCCTCGAGCTCACCGAAGGCACCCCGGAAGCAGCCGCCGAAGCCATCGATGCCCTCAAAGGCATGGCCCCTACCGACTCCTACACCCGTTGGCTAGAAGCACACCTACTCCTAGCCAACAAACACGCAAGCCAGGCCAGCAAGATACTGCAGCGACTTGACGAAGTAGTTGATGCAGTAGGTCTTTTACTGCCGCCTGAAGATCTCGCCGAAGCACAGCTCGTGGCCGCACGCCAAGCAGACGATGCCCGAGCGGTTGCTCAGGCCCTCGTACGCCTAGGCCAAGTCCGGGGCGATGACGAGCTAGTCCACAAAGCGCGTGCTGCCCTGCAGCTGCCGTGACCGGGTCGCATGTTCGGGACGCGGCATAAAAACTGCCGCGGATTCCTCAGAGCGCCCTCACCGACGTCGATAAGGCAGGTGTCGGGGACAAGACCTCGGCACTGTGCCGGGGCCACACCCCGTCGGGGCTTTCACAGCGGAAGTCCCTCGGGTTCACCACGGATGGCGAACCCGGACCCGATTCCACGAAGGAGCTTTCATCATGGGTCTTCAGATCAACACCAACGTCGCCGCCCTCAACGCATACCGCAACCTGTCCGGTACGCAAGGCTCGCAGCAGACCTCCCTCGAGCGTCTGTCCTCTGGTCTTCGTATCAACCGTGCTGCGGATGACGCTGCAGGTTTGGCGATCTCCGAGAAACTGCGTTCGCAGGTCAACGGCCTCAACCAGGCCCAGGCCAACGCTCAGGATGGTGTCTCCCTCATTCAGACCGCTGAAGGCGCGATGAACGAGACCCACTCCATGCTGCAGCGCATGCGCACGCTTGCCGTTCAGGCTGGCAACGACACCAACACCTCGTCGGACCGCAAGGCTCTCCAGAAGGAGGTCAGCGCTCTCCTCAAAGAGATCGACTCGACCACCACCCGCACGCAGTTCAACGGTATGAACCTGCTCGACGGAACCTTCTCCGGAAAGTCCCTGCAGATCGGTGCCAACAGCGGCCAGACCATGTCCGTCTCCATCAAGAAGATGGACCAGGCAGGTTTGAGCATCAGCGGGCTGGACGTCTCCACCACAACCGGCCTCAAGAGCGCTCTTGGCAAGATCGACAAGGCCATCAGCAAGGTCTCCGACCAGCGTGCTGACCTGGGTGCTCTCCAGAACCGCCTCGACCACACCATCAAGAACCTCGGTGTCTCGAGCGAGAACCTGGCCGCCTCCGAGTCCCGCATCCGCGACACCGACATGGCCAAGGAAATGACGAACTTCACCCGTTCGCAGATCCTGCAGCAGGCCGGTACCGCGATGCTCTCGCAGGCAAACCAGAGCAGCCAGGGCGTCCTGCGTCTCCTGGGCTGATCCGGAGTGATCTGAGAAAACTTCATAACCCTCAAGGGGGCGTAGGCCTTGCGCCTGCGCCCCCTTGGGCATGAAGCCCCCTCTCATATGCTCACCCGGAACACCAATCCACGGAAGGAAAAGGAGAAACCCATGCAAATCTCAGGACTCGGATCAGGCGTCGACACCGCCGCGATGGTTTCCCAGCTGATGAGCGTTGAGCGCCAAGCTGGTAACTACCTCACCAAAGGCAAAATCAACGCCCAGGCACTCGTTAACGCGTACACCAGCCTCAACACCAAAATGAAGGCTATCGGAGATGCCGCCAACCAATTCGTGCCCAAATCGGTAATTGACACCCCGGCGTGGAACAGCGTCACCGCCAAAAGCAGCGACGAAAGCATTGCCAAAGTCACCACTGGAACCGGTGCTCAGGCAGGAACTCTTACTTTCGCAGTCAAGAGCATCGCCCAAGCCAGCACCTCCCTGGCTGACAAGTCATTCAACAGCACGGACACCATCAACGGCGCAAATGGTGGTGCAGCCTTCGACTTCAACATCACTGCTAACGGAAAAACCACTAACGTTTCCGTTGGCCAAGGCGCCAAACTTGCTGACGTTGTCGCCGCGATCAACCAGCAGGCTGGCGCCGACGTTAAAGCCACCATGGTGCAAACCGCTACCGGTAGCTACCAGATGCAGCTCACCTCAGCCACCACTGGCGCGCAGAGCAGTGTCACCGTCACCAACGGCTCCACCCCGCCAGTCGTTGCCGACGTGCTCGGAAACTTCAATGAGGTCACCAAAGGCCAAGACACCGTTCTGCACATTGGTGATGCCACAAGCGGCTACGACGTCACTTCCACCACCAAAGAAGTGAAAAACCTTCTGCCTGGCATCACCATCTCACCTGTCAAAGCCGACCCCAACACTCAAGTCACCGTTGATGTTGGCCAAGACACCGCCGGGATCAGCAAAAAAGTCGAAGACCTTGTCACCGCTGCCAACGATGCCCTCTCAAACATCCGCATCAACAGCAGGTACGTCAAAGACAAGCCATCGGACTCCGGACCCTTCGTCGGGGATTCCCTCACCCGCGATCTGACCAACCGGCTCCAAAGCGCCGCTGTCGGTACCTCCGCAGCAGCCCCCTCGGCTGCTGGAATCTCTATCGACAAGACCGGAGCTATCACCTTCGACAAGAAAAAGTTCGAAGAGCTCTACGCCAAAGATCCAGCAGCAGCCCAAAAAGCAGTTAACGCTTTCGCTAGCTCCCTGTCTGACGTCTCGACCCAAGCCACGGATGCTGACAAAGGCCTGATCACCATGCAGATCAACGGTCAGAACTCAGTGATTAAGGATTACTCCTCCCAAATCACTAAGTTCAACGAACGCATGGAACTGCGCCAACAGTCCCTCGAAGCACAGTTCAAAGCCATGGACTCCCTCCTATCCAAGATGAAAACCCAAGGCAACTGGCTCTCCGGACAGCTCGCCGGGCTGCAGTAAAACCCGTGATGGTGCTGGACCCTGTTCAGGGTCCAGCACCATCACGTATCCCCACTCATCGGTAACACCCCAAATCCCCACATAGGTAAAGAGAACCCCCGCCCAACCGATGAGAAAAAGACCACACCGGCACCCCCCAACCCACCCACCGCCGGATGCGGAACACCGAGAGGACACTTCATGAGCACGCAGGCCCAACTCCGCAGCCGTTACGCCCGCGAGGCAGTAACCACAGCAACACCAGCGCAACTGGTCGTCATGCTGTACGACCGCTTCCTCAAAGACCTCTCCACCGCCGAAACCGCCCTCGGCAGCAACGACATCGCTGCCACCCACAGCAGCCTCATGCACGCCCAAGAAATCGTCCGCGAACTACGCTCCTCCCTCGACACCTCCATCTGGAAAGAAGGCGAATCCCTCGCCCGTCTCTACGACTGGGTCCTCGAAGAACTCATGGCCGCCAACCTCGAAAAGAACGCCACCCACGTCGCCAACGCCCGCGACGTCATGCAGCCCCTGCGCGACACCTGGGCCGAAGTAGCCCGTAGCGGCATCACCGGCGAGAAATAAACCATGCCCGCCTACAACCGCACGGCCTGGGAAGCCGCCCTCACCCGCATGGAAGACGAACTCAACGCCCACGAAGCCGACGTTCGTAACGGCTCCACCGCACCCGTCCCGCCATGGGAACCACCAGAAGATCTCGGCGACTTGCCTCCAGAACTCGCCGACCGCGTCCACCACCTCCTCGAACGGGTCAACCTGCTCTCCACCTTCGTCAAATACCAACTTCAAGCTCTCGACGCCGACCGAGAACACGCCCGCCGCCAAGAACACAAAAACACCCTCAACCACGCCGTCGCTGTATTCCTCGACGCCAGCGTCTAAACCCTCCGCTCACCCACCCAGGTGTGAACACTTCGCACAAACCTTCACACCACCGCCCCAACAGCCGATGTAAAAGACAACCGTTCAGATCACCCTCCCGGCCTGAACAGCACTCAAACCACCCCACGGATCGGCACCACGGACCCCACCACCGCTGGCGCCACCACACTCACGGACGAGGAAATCATGTCAGCCTTCGGAGGACTCTTCATCGGCACCTCAGCGGTGCACGCCGCCCAACGCGGCCTCGATGTCACCGGCCAAAACATCGCCAACTCAGCCACCGAGGGCTACACACGCCAACGCGTCAACCTCGAAGCAGTCGGTGGCCCCGGCGTCCCCGCCTTCTGGTCCCGCTACGACGGCACCGGCGAAGGCGTCAAAGTCACCAGCGTCACCCGCATGAACGACGAGTTCCTCGAGGCGCGGGCGCGCAACTCCAACGCCGCCCTAGGGAAACTCGAAGAACAACAAAAAACCATGGCCGCCCTCGAACGCACCGTCGGGGAACCCAGCGACACCGGCCTGCAGAAAAAACTGCAAGAAATGTGGAACGCCATGGGCGCCGCAGGCAACAGCCCCAGCGTCGCTAATGAGGCCCCCCGCGCCGAAGCACTAGAGCGCGCCAAAGGCGTTGCCGGTCAACTGAACCTCATCAGCAACTCCACCACTACCCAGTGGCACGACACCACCGTTGAGCTGCAAGCCAACGTCACCGACATCAACAAGATGGCCGAAGACGTCAGCAAACTCAACGCCGCAATCCGCAACAACGACATCGCCCGCGTACCCAGCAACGAACTGCTCGACCAACGCGACGTCCTGATCAAAAAACTCTCCACCCTCACCGGCGCCACCGTGCGGCCCGCTGCCATGGACGCAGGAGCAGAGTTCCACAGCCAAGCCGTCGACGTCATGATCGGCGACAAAGCCCTCGTCTACGGCACAGAAGCTGCCCAACTCCAGGTCAATGACCCAAACAATGGCACCTACCCCACCGACGGTTCTGACCCCAAACCTATCGCCGTGCAATGGGCCAAACCCGCAGCCAACGACCCCAACGGCCCATCCGCCGGAGCCGACGTCGGCATCGACACCGGTCGTGTTGCCGGACAACTCACCAACCTCAACACCACCATCCCGAACTACATGAAGCAGTTCGACCAGGTGGCAGCCTCCCTTGCCGCCACCGTCAACACCCAGCAAGCTGCTGGGTACACCGTCAACGGCGCCACCGGCGGCAACCTCTTCGTCAGCGCCACCGGCGGAGCTATCACCGCCGGCAACATCCGCGTGCCCGCCGACGCCGTCCCCAACAGCATCGCCGTCTCCTCCTCCAACCCCAAAGACAGCGACCCCACCAAAGCCGGCCTCGACGGCAACAACGCCCTGGCCATGTCACGCCACATCAACGACAAAAGCGGTGCCGACGCCACCTACAACGCCATGATCGTCCAAATGGGCGTCGAAACCCAGTCCGTCAACCGCAACGTGACCGTCCAACAAAACGTCGTCCGCCAAGCCGAAGACGCCCGCGACAACGTCGCCGGAGTCTCCCTCAACGAAGAAATGACCAACCTCGTCCGCTACCAGCACTCCTTCAGCGCCGCCGCCAAATTCATCGGCGTCATCGACGAGACACTCCAAACCCTCATCCACATGACCAACTAATCAGGCCCTCACACCGCAAGAAAGGAGCGAACCATGTCACTACGCATCACCCAAAACGCAATGAACCGCACCCAAATGATGGGCCTGAACACCAGCCTGTCTCGCCTGCAAGGAACCCAAGAACAACTCACCACCGGCAAACGCCTCAACCGCCCCTCCGACGACCCCGTCGGCACCGTCCAAGCCCTACGCTTCCGCTCCGAACAAAGCCAACTCGCCCAATTCGGCGCCAACATCACCGACGGTCTCTCCCGCCTCTCCGCTGGCGACGACGCCCTCTCCCAAACCCTGAGCATGGTGCAAAAAATCCGCTCCACCACCGTCTCCGCGCTCAACGGAGTCAACGGCGACGCCCAGCGCAAAGCCTTCGCCTCATCAATCCGCGAACTACGCGTGGGCATCCTCCAACAAGCCAACTCCCAATACGCAGGCCAACCCCTCTTCGGCGGAACCACCCCCTTAGACAACGCCTTCGACGCCAACGGCACCTACCAAGGCAACACCCTGCCCGTCCTACGCCAAGTCTCCGACTCACCCGGCGACGCCGGACAAATGAACGTCGGCATCAGCGGATCCGACGCCTTTGGCACAGCCCTCGTTAAAGGCAGCGGCGCCCTCGACAAACTCGCCGACGCCATCGAAGCAGGCGACAACGCCGGCATCCAAGCCGGGCTCACCGCTGTCGAAGGACTCAACGACAGCATCCTCAACGTCCAAACCAGCGTCGGCGTACGCGTCAACCGCCTCCAAAGCCTCGAAAACCTCAACGGCCGCATGGACGACTCCTCCAAAATCTCCCTCTCCAAAGTCGAAGACACCGACTTCATCAAAGCCGCCATGGACCTATCCATCCAATCCAACGCCTACCAAGCAGCCCTGTCCGCCTCAGCAAAAATCATCCAACCCTCCCTCATGGATTTCCTCCGCTAACCACACCCCACCCCAGGGCGCCACGGCCACACCGCGGCGCCCTGCCTCATGCACCACCCACCGCCGCACGGACGCGGCCCCACCACCGCCACCGGTGCACCGGAAAGGACTCCAGCATGGGCACCTACGATCACCTACCCAAAGAACAACGCCACCTCGCCCACGACATCGACACCATCATGGGCCCCATCCTGCGCGGCCTGACCGGCACCCCCAACACACTCCCACGCCACACCGAAACCATCCCACGCCACTACCGCATCGTCGTGGCCACCGACTGGCACGCCGCCACCGTCCCCTACCTCATCCTCCACGCCTTCACCCGCATCGTCCCACCACAAGCCCCCATCGACCTCGTCTTCACCCTGCCTCACACCCCAACCCGCCGCGACCACACCGCAGCCCGACTGCTCCTGCAATCCCTCGCACCCAACACTCCCCACGCCGGCATCCTCATCGAATCCTTCGACACCACCGCCACCAAACACGCCATCGCCTCCATCATCCCCACCGGCGACCCCGAACTACTCTTACGCGACCTCGCCCTAGCCATCACCGCCTGCCACGAACTGACCCTCACCTGCACCGACCCCGCCACCCTTGACGCCAACCCCGCCCCACCCGACGGCCCCAACCCCTTACTTCGTCGCCGCCTCAACGCCTACACCCCCACCACCAACATCCCCTAACCACCCGCCACCGGTCGCGCCCACCCAACCAACCCCACCGGCCGCGTTACTGTTTTTCACACACCACGCCACCAACGGCACCGGTGCACCCAACGCGACCCAAGGAGAGCCATGCCGGGCACCCTCGACCGCAACGCCAAAATCTACATCGCTGGCCACCGCGGCCTCGTCGGCTCCGCACTCTGGCGCCACTTCCACGACCAAGGATTCACCAACCTCATCGGCGCCACCTCCACCGAACTAGACCTCCGCGACGCACACGCCACCCACACCTTCATCCACCGCGAGAAACCAGACGTCATCATCGACGCCGCAGCCAAAGTCGGCGGCATCCTCGCCAACTCCACCTACCCAGCCGAATTCCTCTCAGACAACCAACGCATCCAACTCAATCTCATGGACGCCGCCGCCACCGCCGGCGTCGAAAAATTCCTCTTCCTCGGCTCATCCTGCATCTATCCCAAACATGCAGAACAGCCCATCCGCGAAGACTCCCTGCTCACCGGACCACTAGAAGAAACCAACATCGCCTACGCCATCGCCAAAATCAGCGGCATCATCGCCATCCAATCCCACCGCACCCAATACGGCCGCCACTGGATCAGCGCCATGCCCACCAACCTCTACGGCCCCGGCGACAACTTCGACCCCCAAAACAGCCACGTCCTACCAGCCATGATCCGCCGCTTCCACGAAGCCAAAGAAAACGGCACCGACACCGTCACCATCTGGGGAACAGGCACCCCCCGACGCGAATTCCTCCACGTCGACGACCTCGCCGCAGCCTGCCTCACCCTCCTGGAAAACTACGACAACCCAGCCCCCATCAACATCGGCACCGGCGAAGACATCACCATCGCCGACCTAGCCCACCTCGTCGCCGACATCGTCGGATTCACCGGAACCATCACACTCGACCCCACAAAACCCGACGGCACCCCCCGCAAACTCCTAGACGTCACCAACATGAAAAAACTCGGCTGGCAGCCCCGCATCAGCCTGCGCGAAGGCATCACCGACGCCTACAACTGGTACAAAAACAACACCACTGACGCCCGCGGCGCGAACGTCGCCGACCACACCACCCACTCTTAACCACCGGACAATGCATGTGTGAGGGTGGCGCCCACACCGGGCGCCACCCTCACACATGCACGTAAGTGATACCAATCAGAAAGGAACCACCACACCAAGAGCACCATCGCCGTACCCATCGACACTTAACGTGAAGTCTGCGCGCTTGCCCAACCCACGCAGCATCTTCGCCGCATTCGTCGGAATCACCATCCCCGGCTGAAACACCTGAGACAACTTCAAGTGATCCTCCGGATCACCCACGTTGAACAACGACGAGAAGATGTTCATCACCTCGTAAAAGTTGTCGTACAACGCAGCAGGCAACTCATCGTTCTCAATAGCGGTATCTGCCCCTGCTTTAGGAACAAGACCAAGCGCGGCACCAGCACGAGCAGCCAACGGAAGATCCGCCGCTACCAGTGCTTTCACATTCTGATCTGTATCGACGTAGAGCCCTACACAGCAAGCACGTCGAGCCGTAGGCACAACGGGCTTGTCCAAAGGGAGCATGCTGACATCCCGACCAAGCAACGACTCAAACAAGTCCTTGATCGGTTTGGGGTCGGGTATCGCGATCGGCATATCAGATCAGCCGAAAACCGGCGCAAGTGCCTCAGAGAACATGTCAGCAGTGAACGGCTTGGCGATGAGGAACAAAGCTCCGGAAGCAGAAGCTTGCTCACGCATCGCATCGGACCCTTCAGAGGTTACGAACCCAAAGTTCACATTGTTTCCCTCAGCACGAAGAGCCTGAAGAAACTCAATCCCGCTCATGTTTGGCATGTTCCAGTCAGACAAAACCAGATCGGGAGACTCAGACTTCACCTTGGCCAAACCCTCAGCGCCATCCTCGCACTCGATGATCTCGGCAGAGTCATACCCAGCCTGGCGAAGTGTGCGGACCACGATCATGCGCATTGCTCGGCTGTCGTCGGCGACTACGACCTTCACAAGTAACTCGCTTCCTACTGCCCAGAAGGCAGTGAATCAAAAACCGGTAGCAGAACCACTCCCGGCGTTAAAGGGCTGAAAGATAGATAGTGCGAGAGAGTAGGAACGCGCCTCACTTGGCCTGCCGGTTCCATACCGTCACAGAAACGCGGCCATCTCCACATGCAAAGCCCTGGGAGAGAATGGTCTCCCCGCCAATAACTTTCATCGTGGGGGGCTCGCCCTGGGCAACGACCGGCAACGACAGCGTGCTGGGTTCAGGCAACAAAGACTTAATGTTGCCGCCAATCATGTTGGTGAGTTCACCGACGGCGTCGGTGACATCACCCATGGAGACCTCATCGAGGCCCATCATGAACATCGTCGCTCCGGCAAGCTTGGCGGTGTCGACAGTCATTTCAAGGGCAATGAGGCAGTCGCTAGCGCCGGTGACCCCAACGGATCCGGCGATGGCCTGGCCTTTAACGCCCTCGGTTTCGCCGATAGGTTCGATGTCGAGTCCGAGCATTGAGCTCCAGACCTCTTGGACGATCGCGGCGACGTCGTCGCTCAACAGTTGCATTCTCGGTCCTTCGGTGAGTCTCGGGGTTCGCCCTCCGAGCGGGTGGTCTCGAGGATCTGCCGAGGCGGGAAGCATTGCCGCGTCGGCGAAACCCCGTCGTGTCTCGAGCCCATGAGTGTGGACACACGCCATATCGGCGGTGTCGCAACGGACTTGAGGGATCACGTTCTAAGGGTCAGGTTCGATCTGCCTGTATTGGCAGCATTTTCGGTGCAACAACATATACAGCGAATACAACCGAGGCATATATACGGGGAGAGAGGGTGCGGAAACGCTGCAGCAATGCCGCCGCAAACCCGAGTCAGACACGTTGGTGGTGAACGTGGCTCAGGTCGGTGTCGCCGGGGCCGATGAGCAGAGCGGTTCCCATTGACCACCCCCGAGGAGACTGCCGATGGAAGGCATGGAGGAGATCGTCCAAGAATTCTTGGTCGAATCCCACGAGAACCTGGATCAGCTGGACCAGGACTTGCTCGCGTTGGAGCAGGATCCGACGTCGCGCGATCTGCTGTCCAGCATCTTCCGGACGCTGCACACAATTAAGGGCACAGCAGGATTCCTTGCGTTGCACACGCTGGAAAAAGTCGCACACGCCGGTGAGTCGCTGCTGAGCAAGCTGCGCGACGGCGAGATGACGCTCAACCCCGCAATGACAACCGTGTTGCTAGAGATGGTCGACGCGGTGCGTGCCCTGCTGGAAAAAATCGAAAACGAAGGCAGTGAAGGTACCGAGGAGTACCACGAACTGCGAGCCAAGCTCCACGCCATTTTGGATGGCCAAGATGCCCAGGCAGTCGTCGATGCAGCTAAAGCGGGCACATTGGCGATGGGGGAGCAGGCAACAGCCCCGGCAGCCGCAACTGAAGCATCTGCCGACGCAGCCGCCGGTGCAGCTGAAGCTGAAGTGGCAGTCGCGGTTGCGGTAGCAACAGCAACCTCCACCCCTGCAGGCTCAGATACAGCACCACCAGCGGCAGAGGTACCTGCGCAACCGGAACAACCACCGGCAGAAGAAAACCTCTCTGTCACCCAAGCAGCCGCAGTGACAGCTGCCCAAGACGCAGCCAAAGCAGCAGCCGAGGCTCAAGCCCAGGCTGCCGCCGATGCCCAAACTCCCCAAACAACAGCTCCAGAGGCAGAAAAGCCGGCGCCAAAGGTTAAGAAACCCGACGAGAACAAACGCTCCGTAGCCGACAGCTCCATCCGTGTTGACGTGGACCTGCTGGACAGCCTCGTCAACCTCGTCGGCGAGCTCGTTCTGGCCCGTAACCAAGCTATCCAGCACGCTGCCCGATCTGATGACCCAGAGCTCGTCCGATCAATGCACCAGCTTTCGCTCGTGGCTAGCGAGGTGCAAGAAGGCGTCATGAAGACGCGTATGCAGCCCATCGACCATGTGTGGCGCACCTTCCCCCGCGTTGTCCGCGACCTAGCGACCTCCCTAGGCCGCCAGATCCGGGTGGATTTCGAAGGTAAAGAAACCGAGCTCGACAAGACGATCCTCGAGGCCATCAAAGACCCACTGACGCACCTGGTGCGTAACTCCTGTGACCACGGCATCGAGCCACCAGACGTACGCCAATCCCGAGGCAAAGACCCCGAAGGTGTACTGACGATGCGGGCCTACCACGAAGGTGGCCAGGTCAACATTGAAATCATCGATGACGGTGCCGGTATCAACGTCGAGAAAGTCAAAGCCAAAGCTGTTGAAAAGGGCCTGATCACCCGCGACGACGCGGAGAAAATGTCTGACCGCGACGCCAATCACCTCATCTTCCGCCCCGGTTTCTCCACCGCCGATAAGGTCTCGAACGTCTCTGGACGTGGCGTCGGTATGGATGTGGTCAAAACCAACATCGAAAAAATCGGCGGCACTATCGATGTCACCAGCACATTCGGTGAAGGCACCACCACCCGAATCAAAATTCCCCTGACCCTGGCCATTATCCCGGCTCTCCTTGTGCGAGGACAGGACAACATGTTCGCCATCCCGCAGGTCAACCTGCTGGAACTGGTGCGTTTGGATGCTGCACAGGCTGCCGAGCGCCTTGAAACAATTCAGGGCACCCCGGTCTACCGCCTACGCGGCGATCTGCTCCCGCTGGTGTATCTGCGCGAACAACTCAACATAGAGCCCAGCGAATCAGACACCACATTCATCGCTGTTCTTCGCGCCGACCAGCAACGCTTCGGCCTCGTTGTTGACGACATCGAAGACACCGAAGAAATCGTGGTCAAACCACTGGGCAAGCAGATGCGCGGCATCGACCTGTATTCAGGGGCCACGCTAATGGGTGATGGCCGGGTCGCGTTGATTCTGGACACGATGGCCTTAGCGAACGCTTCGGGCATGATTTCCGAAGGTTCAGAGTTCAACAGTGCTCTGGAAGAAGCCCGCGCCAGAGATGCAAAGGATTCCGCCAGCCTGCTGGTGGTGCGCCTCTCCACGGGACGTCGAGTTGCATTGCCGCTGAAGGTAGTCGAGCGACTCGAGGAGTTCCCCATCTCTCGCATCGAAACAGTTGGCCAGAACCAAGTAGTCCAGTATCGCGGTGTCATCCTGCCGCTACTGCGCCTAGCCGACGACTACGGCAGCTACGACCAAGTCGACGCAGACAAACCTCTACAGGTCGTCGTGTGCCAGTACCACGGGCAACTGTTCGGCTTCGTCGTCGACCAAGTACTCGACATCGTCGAAGACGAACTGGCCATCCGCACCCACCTTGACACCGGCGGCAACCTCGGATCGGCCGTCGTTGACGAGCACGTCACCGAGCTACTCAACATCGACACCGCCCTGGCCGGGATGGTCGCCCCCGAACCAGACGATCTCGGCGCCTACGCAGGAGGCTTCTGATGAGCAACCAATACTGCACATTCCGCCTCGGCGGTCACCTCTTCGGTATCCCCGTCGACACGGTCAAAGAAGTGCTCCGCGAGCAACAACTCACCCGCGTCCCCCTGGCCCCTAAAGAAGTCTCAGGCCTGATCAACCTACGCGGACAGATTGTGATCACGGTCGACCTACGCGAACGCATGGGGCTACCGCCACGCGAACCAGGTGAGGAAACCACCAACGTGGTAGTCCGCACCGCCGACGACACAGTGACGAGCATGCTGGTCGACAAGATCGGCGACGTCTTAGAGCCAGACGTCGACCGCTTCGAGCCTCCGCCAGACACCGTCCCAGCCCGCCTCCGTGAGCTGGTGACAAGGGTATGCAAGCTCGATCGGGAATTGATGCTCGTTCTCGACACAGAAAAAGCAGTCGAGAAAGAGCCGGTCACGGCGTGATCTGCCTTCGCTGGTTGCCCCCACCCAGGGCAACCAGCCACCTGGCGCACCGCGCCACCCTCCTAGCCGACAAACCGCTGAACGCGGTACCCCCTAGACCGGAAGCGGTCTCTGCACCCCGAGGACCAGCATGCGAGCTCTTGTGATCGACGACTCACGTGCGATGAGGACCATCCTCACGCGCACGATGGACAACCTCGGATTCGAGGTGGAAGCAGTCGGTGATGGTCAGCAAGCCATTGACGCGATGACGCGCGGGCCACTGCCAGATGTGTGCCTGATCGACTGGAATATGCCTGTGATGAACGGGCTGGAGTTCATCGTCGAGGTTCGCAAGAACCGGGACTGGCGTGACGTTACTCTCATGATGGTCACGACCGAGGCCGAACAAGCCAACATTGTTCGAGCGCTCGCCGCTGGTGCGCACGAGTATGTGATCAAGCCCTTCACCGCGGACGTCATTGAGGGCAAGTTGGCGATGCTGGGGCTCGTGTGATGAGTGCCCCCATTAAAGTGCTGGTCACAGATGACTCAGTGGTGTTGCGGCGTCTCATCACGGACGTGTTGAAAACCGATAACGAGATCGAAGTTGTTGGTACAGCCGTTAACGGTAAGAACGCGCTTGAGAAATTACCGATCCTAAAACCGGACATCATGACATTGGATGTTGAGATGCCCGTGATGGATGGTTTGCAAACTCTCGTCGAAGTGCGCAAGCGGGATGCAAAAATCCCAATCATCATGTTCTCCACACTGACTGCGCGTGGTGCTGGTGCCACTCTGGATGCTCTAGAGCGAGGCGCCAGTGACTATGTGGCCAAACCGGCGAATGTTGGATCCGTCTCCGAGTCGATGGAAGCGGTTCGTAGCGAACTGATCCCCAAGATCAAGTCGCTTACCGGGCGGGCCCCCCGGGCCTTACCTACGGCTCGTCCTGCATTCGGGGCAGGTGCTCCGCCAGAGGCGGGCCCCCCGAACCGCGGTATTTTCGGTGGTCGTCCCCCGGCTAGCGCGGGAGTTCCCGGTGCTGCGCAAGGAGCCGCGCCTGTTGACCTGAGTGCGGTAAAGCCCACGGGAGTTGTCGATGTGGTTGCGATCGGTATTTCTACCGGTGGCCCAGACGCATTGACCCGCGTTATATCGACTTTGCCAGGCAATTTTCCGGTCCCGATTGTCGTGACCCAGCACATGCCGCCCGTTTTCACCGAATTATTCGCCCAACGTCTTGATACGCGTAGCAAACTGCGGGTAGTTGAGGCTAAACAAGGTGAACGCCTCGAACCAGGCAAGGTACTGATCGCTCCTGGCGACTGGCATATGCGAATAAAGAAAACTGCTGCCGGTGCCGTTGCGGAACTTGACCAAGGCCCGCAAGAAAACTATTGCCGCCCCGCTGTAGATCCAATGTTCCGCTCTATTGCCGAGTCATATAAGGGCAACGTATTGGCCGTGATCATGACAGGTATGGGGCATGACGGTTACCGCGGAGCAGAACCCATCCTCGCTGCAGGTGGGCAACTGATCGTTCAGGACGAGGCCACTTCCGTGGTCTGGGGCATGCCTGGCGCAGCTGTTGCCGCCGGTCTGCCACTCCAGCAGTACTCCCTCGACAAATTGGCCGAGGCGATCATGACCCGCGTTAATGCGGGCCGTGGCGCCGCTGCCGCCCGGCCAAGGAGCTGACTCATGGCACTTAACGGAAATGACCTTGACTTCATCGCGACTGTGGTGCGAGAACGCTCAGCCATCGTGCTGGACCGCAGTAAGGAATACCTCATTGAGTCGCGGCTGCAGACCCTGGCGCGCAGTCGAGGAGATGCCTCCGTCGACGACTTGATCCGTAAGTTGCGCAGCGCACCGAAAGGGCCGCTGCGTGACGAAGTGATCGAGGCGATGACCACGAACGAAACCTCGTTCTTCCGCGACGGACACCCCTTCATGGCGCTGCAGAACCAGATTCTGCCGGAGCTGATCGTCTCCCGAGGGCGCGAGCGCACGTTGAACATTTGGTGCGCGGCTTCCAGCTCGGGGCAGGAGCCGTACACGATTGCAATGCTGATCCAGGAGTTGATTGGGGCTGACCCGTCGTGGCGGGTGCGGCTGCTGGCCACCGACATCGATACGCAGATGCTTAAACGTACTCGTGATGGCATCTACAACCAGTTTGAGGTCAACCGTGGTCTGCCGGCGCCGCTTCTGGTGCGTTACTTCGCTCGGCACGGTATGCAGTACCAGGTCGACTCGCGGCTGCGGGCAATGGTGGAGACAAAGTTCTTGAACTTGTCTGAGCCGTTGCCGCCCATGCCCTCGATGGACATCATCTTTCTGCGAAACGTGCTCATCTACTTCGACGTGGATATGAAGCGGCAAATCCTCCAGGGAGCGCGGAAAATCATCAAACCAGATGGGTACCTGTTCCTTGGTGGTGCTGAGACCACGATGAATATCGATAACTCGTGGAAGCGCGAAATGATCGGCCGCGCCACGGTGTACCGACCCGACTAAACACATCCTCGTGAGGGAGCAGTGTTGTGGAGCCGGTTGCCGTTGTAGGCGACCGGCTCCACGTTGTACCGCGTAGAGGTGTGGGACCGGTTGCTTGATGGGCAGATCCGTTGCTGCCTCAGGGTCAAGGAGACACCAAATGGTGGGTCGAATCGGTTAAGGAAAACCCCAGCCACAGCCGATCAGTAGAGCGACCACTCGTGGCGATGTGCGGGCTGCCCCTGCGCTTCGTCACCGGATTTCTTTGGGGGTATGCGGATGAACGATTTCATCGGCGACGTGACCGTGCGGACGTTGAGTCAGGCAATGTCGGGCCTGGCAGCGAGGCAGCGCACGATTTCGGACAACCTCGCCAACGTCGATACCCCCGGATTCCTTGCTGGGAAAGTCGACTTCGAAGCCAGCCTGCGGCAAGCCCTCGCCGACGGTGAAGACCCCCGCCTGACCGAGATAGCCACCGCTCGCAGCCTTGAACCGACACGCGCTAACGGCTCGAACGTCAATCTCGATGAAGAAACTCTGGCCGGGCAAGAAACCGTTTTGCACACCCAGCTGATCGCCCAAGCGCTCACCAACAAATTCAACGGAATCAAGAACGCTATTGGTCAGTGAAACGGCCGATAAGACTCCAGGCCCGTGGAGCCGCGCCAGCTCACGGATTCGATGAAGGGAGACGCACATGAGCATGTTCGATTCGATGAACATCGCAGCGTCAGGGTTGTCAACGAACCGTAAATGGATTGACGCGGTTTCAGACAACATCGCGGGGATGAACAACATCACCTCCACAAATGAATCCGCTTTCCAGGAGCGCTTCATCGTTGCCAGGGCCGCCAGCTACGGCGAACCCAAAGGGACCTACGTGGCCGGAAACATGTGGGGCGATCCCAACGGTCGGCTCATCTCGATGCCGAACCACCCCCTGGCTGATGCCAACGGCCTAGTCCGTGTACCTGACATTGATCTATCTGACCAAATGGCCTCACTGATGATGGCTCAACGCGCCTACCAGGCCAACGCCTCGGTGGCTGAACGAGCAAAGACCACATACGAAGCAGCGATCGGAATCGGCAAATGAGTATTGCTCCCATCCCTCCATCTGTCGGCTTCGGTGTGACGCCAGGATTCGGGATCAACCCGGCCTACGGCGTCTCTGCCACGCTTCCGGCCACGCCAAGCGCCTTGCGCGACCCCGACTCAGTAGCTGGCCCTTCTTTCGGTCAAATGCTCGCCCAGAAAATCGACCAGCTGAACACGATGCACCTGCGCACCGACGAGCTGGCCCGCGCCGCAGCCACCGGTGACCTTAAAGACGTACACGAGTACACCATCGCCGCGGCTGAGGCAGGCGTGGCCACGCAGCTTGCTGTTGCCGTGCGCAATAAGGGCCTTGAAGCGTTCAACGAGATCATGCGGATGCAGCTGTGAAGAACGAAAAAATCCAACACATCGTCACCCGCGTCAAGGGGACGTTCAACGACTTCACTCGCGGCCAGAAAGCCGTAACGATCATTGCCACTCTCGTTGCGATAGCTGGAGCCGTAGTTTTCTTCATGTGGGTGAGCAAACCCACCATGGTGCCGCTTTACACCACTCCTGTCAGTGACACAGACGCTGCCGCTATCCAGAGCAAACTGACTTCCGCAGGTGTGAAATACACGCTCAGTGGGAACACTTTCGAAGTGCCGCAAGACCAACGCGACAAAGTACGTCTCGACCTTGCAGCTGAAAACCTGCCGAGCAAAACGGACGCCTCACAAGGCTATGGTTTGGTCGAAAAAGCGCCAGTCACCGCCTCTGACGAGCAGCAGCGCATTCTTATCCAACGCGCCACCGAAGGTGAACTGGCTGCAGCGATCCAAAAAATTGACACGGTCCAAGAGGCAACAGTTCACCTTGCACTGCCCAAAGAAGACGTTTTCGTTCGGCAGAAAACTAACCCCACCGCCTCAGTGTTGGTGACGCCCAAACCAAACGAGACTGTTTCTGCCTCACAAGTTGAGTCGATCGTGCACTTGGTGTCGGCGTCTGTGCCGAAGCTGACCCCAGGCAACGTGACCGTTACTGACTCACAAGGCCGTCTGTTGTCAGCCGAAGGAACCCTCAGTGCCAGCGCTGGCGAAGCCCGACTAGCCCAACAGCAAGCCACGAGCATGGCATTGCAAACCAAAATCCAAACAATGTTGGACAAGGCCGTCGGTGTGGGGAACTCCACGACCACCGTCAACACCGACATGAACTACGACAACTCCAAGGTCGAAACAAACGAATACCTCCAGCCCAAGCCCGGCGCACCAGCGTTGCAAAACGACAACTCCCGCGAAACCTTGACCGGTTCGGGACAGACTCCCATCGGGGGAGTGCTTGGCCCAGACAACATCCCCGTCCCCAACGGGAATGCCGGCAATAGTCGCCAAAACTGGGAGAAGACCACCACTAAAGAGGTCCAGCCGTACGGCACCCGCCGTACCCTCACCGACCAAGCTACCGGCGGGGTCAGCAGGCTCAATGTGGCGGTCATGCTCGATCAGCGCACCACCGGGGCTATCAACCAGCAACAGATTCAGCAGCTGGTGGCCACCGCAGCAGGCATCAACCCCCAACGCGGTGATGTCATCACCGTCTCAAAGGTGCCTTTCGATCAGACCGCAGCGCAGGCTCAAGCCCAGGCCGATGCCGCAGCTGCAGAGCAGAAACGTATGGACGATCTGTGGGCGCTGGCCAAGAACATCGGTCTGCTGTTGCTCCTGTTGCTCGCCTTGCTGATTGGGTTCCTGTCCACCCGCACCCGCAAACGCGAGGTGGAGATCGAGGAGTCTGAAAGCATCGACACTCCTACGCTGCCCGAGCTGCCCGGAGGCCGTGGCGCGATGGGCGAGCTGGAAGGAAACCCGGCGGCGTACGACCTCGACGGCGACGAACTTCCTGTGGTCGAAGCTACGCCGGTGGATCCGCAATCGATTGCGCGGGCCGCCGCACGCGAAGAGATCTCTGGTCTCGTCGAGGACAGTCCCGAAGAAGTTGCCCGCTTGTTGCGCGGGTGGATGGCAGAACGGAAGTAGCCCCTCATGAGTACCGCGCAATTGTCCGGTCTGCGTAAGGCCGCGATCCTCCTCGTACAGCTCGGTAAAGAACACTCCGCTGAGATTCTTAAACAGCTCCGTGAGCCAGAAGTGGAGGCATTAACCGCTGAAATCGCTCGTCTAGAAAACGTGGACGTCGACACATTGGACGGTGTGCTCGAAGAGTTTCAGCAGCTCGCCAAGGCCCGTAAGTATTACGTGCAGGGAGGTGTTTCGTTCGCTGAAGAGGTTCTCGTCGCCACGATGGGGCAAGACAAAGCGAACGAGGTGATGCAGCGTCTGTCTGCCTCGATGGTGGAGATGCCGTTCGAGTTCTTGCGGCGAGTTGAGCCCAAAGTGTTGCTGACCTACTTGGCCGACGAACACCCGCAGACGATCGCCTTGGTCATTGCCTACCTTCCTGCTGATCAAGCCGCCATTGTCTTGTCTGGGTTGCTGCCAGAAACACAGGCTGAAGTGGCACACCGGTTGGCCATCATGGACCGCACCAGTCCGGAGATCGTTAAGCAGGTGGAGTCTCACCTGGAACGGCGTCTATCGACGGTGGTGCAGGCCGCTGACTCCACCACCGTTGGTGGCCTTAAGCCACTGGTTGACATCATCAACCAGTCCGACCGCACTACCGAACGGATGATCCTCGACGGCCTAGAGAAACGCGACCTCGACCTAGCCGAAGAGGTCCGGGCACACATGTTCATGTTCGAGGACATCACTGGCTTGGACGACCGCGCCATCCAGGTAGTGCTGCGCAAGGTCGAGTCCAAGGATCTTGCTGTGGCGTTGAAAGGTGTGCGTGAAGACGTGCGCGAGAAAATCACCCGCAACATGTCCGAGCGGGCTGCCTTGTCGTTGGCCGATGAGATATCGATCCTGGGACCAGTGCGACTCAAACAGGTCGAGGAAGCTCAGGCCGTGGTGATCCGCCAGATCCGCATGCTGGAAGAAGCCGGCGAGATCGTGGTGGCACGTGGCGGAGGGGACGAGTTCGTTGCCTAAGCCGAACCGACGAAGCTCGGCAGCGCTGGTTGGTCGGCGCAGCGGATTCGTGCTGCGCGGTAAAGAAGCCGAAGAAAACACCCGCCGCGCAGTGATCTCTTCAGACTTAGTGATGAGCCCGTTCGCTGGTGTTGACTATGCCGACCCGCGCCTGACTGACCCGCACATGCATAAGCTCGTGGAAGAGGCCCGTGAAGAGGGCCGACGCCGCGGCTATGAAGAAGGACATACTCAAGGGTTCGAGGATGGCCGGGTCGCTGGGCTAGAGATGATGGCCGGCGAGATCACCAAGATGAAAACAGCTGCCGAAGCCGAAGCAGAAGCCAACCGCACCAGACTCAAAGAATTCCACGCCGCGGTAGAGAACGCAGTACAGAATGCTCTGGACTATCAGATGCCGATGGTGGAAGAGCTACGAGGACTCGTCGCTGACTTAGCAGTCGATATCGCTGAAGAACTCGTAGGACATCATTTGGCAGTGGGGGAGTGCGCCGCGGTGGATCAGGTGCAGCGAGCCCTCGCTTCGATTCCGCGAGACGTCGATGTGACATTACGAGTCAACCCGCAGGACCTGGAATTGGTGGCCAACTACGCCGGATCTGTCTCACAAGAACGGCGAGTGCGAGCTATTGCTGATGACACGATTGCTCATGGCGATGTCGTAGCAACAGCGCGCAACCTTGAAGTGACAGTGACGTTGGCCGACGCGGTTGCGGCGGTACGGAAGGTGCTGCATCCGTGAACCTTGATGTCCCAGCGCGTGAAAGCGAACGTTCCTACCTACTTGATCGGGGCGTCTACGCAGACTTGCGGGCACAGATGCTGCGCGCCACTGCTCCGGTCGCGCACGGCACCGTGGTCAGTGCGGTGGGGTTATCTATCGACGTGGCCGGGCTCCAACTAGCGGTAGGGGAGGCCGTGCGGATCCTCGGGGACGATGGCCCGATCATGGCCGAAGTTGTGGCTTTACACGAGGGATACGCCTCCTGCATGCCGATTTCGGATTTGCGTGGGGTGCGAGCAGGCAACCCAGCTATCGCCACCGGTGGCGCGCTGGAAGTGCCCGTCGGCCCAGGGATGCTAGGGCGGGTAGTAGATGCGTTAGGGCGCCCTATGGATGGTGGGCCGCCGCTGAGTGATGTCACCCTCGTCACCACCGAAGGAAGCCCACCGCCGGCCATGGACCGGGAACGGATCGGCACCCCGATGCCCTTAGGGGTGCGCGCAATGGACACGTTGATCCCATGCGGTAAAGGACAACGTTTAGGCATTTTCGCTGGATCAGGTGTGGGAAAGTCCTCGCTGCTGTCGATGATTGTTCGGGGCTCTTCAGCGCCAGTGTGTGTACTGGCCTTGGTGGGCGAGCGCGGCCGTGAAGTCAGAGAGTTCGTTGAAGGTGACCTCGGCCCCGAAGGTTTGGCGCGGTCGGTGGTTGTGGTGGCTACCTCTGATGAACCTGCGCTGGTGCGTTTGCGTGCCGCCTCCACTGCCACCCGTATCGCCGAGTGGTTCCGGGATCAAGGCCAGGACGTCATCCTGTGTATGGATTCGGTGACGCGTGTAGCGATGGCTCAGCGCGAAGTCGGGCTGGCATCCGGGGAACCACCCGCCACCCGCGGATACCCCCCGAGTGTTTTTGGGATCATGCCCAAATTGCTGGAGCGGGCCGGAATGGCAGCCACCGGGTCTATCACGGGCTTGTACACGGTTCTTGTTGACGGTGATGACCTCAACGACCCCATCGCCGACAATGTGCGTTCCATTCTCGATGGGCACATCGTCTTGTCCCGCAAACTCGCTACTCAAGGACATTTCCCCGCAATTGACGTGCTGGAGTCCATCTCTCGTGCCAATAAAGCCCTCACTACCCGTGAACAGCGTGAAGCTGCCACAACCGTCCGTAAGCTCATGGCCGCGCAGCGAGATGCTAAAGACCTCATCGATATCGGTGCCTATGTCAAAGGCACTAACCCACTCGTCGATAAAGCTCTCGAACTAGCCCCAGAGATCTCTTCTTTCCTTGTGCAGGACATGGAAGACCTCACCCCCTACGACCAGTCCTGGGCGCAACTGTCCGCGATCGCCGCGAAATAACTCACCACCCCTGGCGCCCTTACCTCCATCGAAGCCCAACCTGTGAGTTCTTTGTGAACTCAAGGGTGTTCCCTTAAAGCAGGGAACTACAGCAGGCGAGCCAACGCACCTGCGGCAGACATTGGAGGACACATGAAAAACACGCACGCCCGCGCTCTGGCAGCAGTAAGCGCCATGTCGTTAGCACTATCTGTGACAACAGGAACCACAAGCGCTTGGGCCAACCGCCTCCACCACGGAACCACAGCCGCCAGCCCCGCACCGATCGCCACCCACACCTGGTCACACCTGGCCGGTCCCACCTCCAAAGCCCAACTTCAGGCAGCCCTGACCACCGCCGGTGTCGAGAAAAAACGTATCGACGTGCTCCTGAAGCACGCCGACCAATTCACCGCAGCAATCCACCCAGTCAAGCTCAGCGGCACATTCATACCACTGCCCTTCACAAAGAAATACGACGTCTACGACCTCCAAGAAAAATGGAACAAAAAACACCCCAACTTCCACGGATACAACTGCCGCATCACGGCCTACTCACTCATGGGGCCACACATCACCGTCGGAAAAAACCCAGCACCCACACCCGCCCACCCCGACCTATTCCTTGACGAAGAGTCCCTTAAAACTGACCCCTCAGCACTCATCGGCGGACAAAACATCAACGCCTTCAAAAACATCTTCACCACCATCCCCACCACCCACACAACCTCAACAAAAACCCACGTCGAAACCGTGCAAGCAGCCTGGAAAAAACGCGGCGTCACCTTCACCGGAAACACCAAAGCCCGCCTCATCTCAGTGTTCCAGCACAACAACATCGACAAAGACGACCTGTTCATCGGACACACAGGCGTGGCCTTTCCCCAAAACGACGGTCGTGTCCTGTTCGTCGAAAAACTCGCCTTCCAAGAGCCCTACGTCACCACCATGTTCGCCAACCGAACCGAACTAGCCAACTACCTGTTCAAGCAGTACGACCTCAACAACCCCGACCTTGGACTGGCCAAACCCATCATCATGGAAAACGACAAACTCATGGAAGGCGCCCCCAGCGCCGCATAAGCACCCCAACTCTTTCCTCTCACAAAAGGCCTCGTCGCACCCACCGTGCACGAGGCCTTTTCTTCGCACCACCCAACCCCAACAAGCACCTCACAAGCACCACCAACCGCGCCGATAAGAGCGCAGACACCCCACCACCAACAGCACCCACCGCAGGAGGTGACATGCCCAAATTCACCACCCCATACGACACCCTCCTGCGCGTACGGCGCATCGAAGAAGACAAAGCCAAAGCCGCCCTCGCCGCCGCCAACGCCGAACACCGCGCCGCCCTCGCACGCCTAGACTCCACCCGCCAAGCCCACCGCGACGCCATGAACAAATCACATGGTGAGACCGACATCAACGGATTCATGCGCGAAGCACTCCACGGCCAACGCCTTGCCCAATCCATCATGTGGGCCAGCTACGAAGCCGAAAAAGCAGACACAACAAGACAAACCGCCCTCGGTCACGTCACCAAAGCCTCACAACGCACCCAAGGCCTCGAACGCCTCGTCGAACGCGCCAAAGAAGAACGCTTCGAACGAATGCTTGCCGCCGACCAACAGGTAGCCGAAGAGAGTACTGCAGGGGTCCGTGCCCGCAAGGCCGCCGCCGAGGCAGCACGCCGCGCCGCACAAACCCAACACCACCCAGAAACACCGCACGACACACACGAGCAGCACACGAGGGGAGCATGATGGCCGTCGAGGTGAGCGGAATCACCGCAGCACAGGCACGAGTCGCCCAGCTGAACAGCATGTTCGGCCAGTCAAACATGCCCGCCCCTACCACCGGCACCGCCTTCTCCACCTCCATGGACAACGCCCTGGAGGCAATCAAAAAACCCGCCAACACTGCTACCGCCCTGCCCATCACCGGCTCTGCAGAAATCGATGCCAAAAACAGGGCAGCAGCCACCGTCGAACGCCCCTTCATCTACAACCCCTCCGCCCGCGAAGCTGCCCTCAAAAGCGACGCCAAAGACGTCTTCGCCAAAGCCGCCGCAGCAGCCCGCGGCGAAACCCCCACCACCGGCGCCGTCACCGACACCCCCGTCAACATGGACGGCAGCACCAAAGCCGACAAACTCATCGCCACCGCCAAGAAATACCTAGGCATCCCCTACAAATGGGGCGGAACCAACCCCAACGTCGGCCTCGACTGCTCCGGCCTGGTCCAACTCGTCTACAAACAACACGGCATCAAACTGCCCCGCGTCGCTGCCGACCAACAACGCATCGGCACCAAAATCGACAGCATCAAAGACGCCCGACCCGGCGACCTCGTCTACTTCGGCGACCCCGCCCACCACGTCGGCATCTACGTCGGCAACGGCAAAATGCTCCACGCCCCCCACACCGGCGACGTCGTCAAAATCTCCAAACTCCACAAAGACCTCTCCACCATCCGCCGAGTCCTACCCAACGACGCCTGGACACCTCCGGTCACCACCCTCAAAGCAGCACGCACCGAAACCCTCGCTGCCCCACGCTCCGTCGCCGGCGTCCTAGCCCAAGCCCCCGCCGCATACCAAAAACTCTTCCTCGCCGCTGAGGACAAATACGGAGTCTCCGCCGACCTCCTTGCCGCCGTCGCCAAACAAGAAAGCAGCTTCAACCCCACAGTGGTCAGCCATGCTGGCGCACGCGGCCTCATGCAACTCATGCCCGGCACCGCCCGCGCATTGGGCGTCACCGACCCCTTCGACCCAGCCCAAGCCGTCGACGGCGCCGCACGCCTCCTACGCGACCACCTCAAAACCTTCAAAACAGTAGAACTCGCGCTCGCCGCCTACAACGCCGGCCCAGGAGCGGTCCGTAAATATCACGGCATTCCCCCCTATGCCGAAACCCAAAACTATGTCCGCAGGATCACCGCAAACCTCAAGGGAAGCAGAGCCTGATGAGCCGTCTGGAAATCTCGCCGGTGAACGCCGCTGAGGCCGCCCTCACCCGTTTACGTAAGTCATCCCGCGCCGGGATGGCCGCGCGCGACTCCCACGACCGTGCCTTCGGTGAAGCGCTCCGCAGCGCCACCGACACCCCCCGCCGAGTCTCTCGCGAAGCCCAAAATCGCACCTCCTCACCACTGGGCGTCAAGAACTCCGAGACCGACACCGGCCACGTTCACACTTCCCCACAGCCGAATGGGACCGAACAGCCCAATACCGTGCGCTCCACCCAACCTGTTCAGGCGCAGACTCCCACTGCATCTGAACACAACACGCTGCAGCAAGGGCTCAATAACGCCCAACAAACCCCGAATACGCCCACCGTCACCGGGAGAGTAGCAGCACTTCTACCGGGCACACCCGGTATTGAAGAACCAATGATTAGCATCGGCGCAGCCCCCCTCACCGGCGCTGACGCTCCCATCATGGCGTACACCTCACCGATTGCTGGTCCCGTGACCGGAGTGCTTCCTGGACTGTCTGAAGCTAACGGCGCAGCCACCACCGCTACACCCGCCATCACCGAAACCTCACCATCACCATCATCACCCACCACCTCCACCATGCCTGGCATCACTGGCACACAGGAGACGAACACCCCGATCAATGCCGCCCCCACAGCACCGGCGGCTACCCCCACCCTGCCAGTTACCACCCCCACCACCGACCAAACCACGCTGCCGGCCGTGGGCGCGCCTGAACAAGCAGCGTCCACACCACCTGTTCTTGACCCATCTGCCACAGCAACGCCTGCCACCAGCAACGACATCCCCGCCTTTGAAGAAGGCAACAACGCTGCACAGCTGCCCCCACAACCTGCTGCACCTAACAACCGTGACGCCTCAACACCGACATCCCCCCAGCAGCCAGTAACCCCGACACCCAACCAACCCACTAATGAACAACCTGAACTCCACGCCACACCCAACAGCCCAGACCTGACTGCGCCACAGCCCACACTCCCTGAACCCACCACACCTACCGCTGACCAGAACGTGCGCACCGCCGCGGAAACACACCCGCAAACCCCGCAAGGCACCCCCACAGCTACCGATATCTCCGTGCAAGCCAGCGAACTAGGTCTCCTTACACCCAACTCGCTGGGACAAACACCACCAGCACCCACCCCCACCCCAGCCCCGACCGAAGCCACCACCGAGGCCGCAACAACCCCCACAATCACCGCCCCACTAACCCACACCCCAGCCCCAGCGTCCACCTCGTTCCCCACGCCTACACCTCAACCAACGGCGCAAAACACCCCTGAACAAGGCACCCTCCCCAATAGCGCCGGGGCACAACAGCCACCAGTAGGAAACGAACTCACATCACCCTCCGTTGACACACCCGAAAACGTGGCCACTTCACCAGTGACCGGGCAACCCGCACCAGCCACGCCCGCCACACCAGCGCCAACCGACTCCACCCCCCACACCCCCACACCCACTGCGCCCCCGCCTGCCAACGAGGTCCCCACCGACCCAGCCATCACCCCCGGGGAAGACACCACCCGGCCCACCACACCACCTCCCCCCACCGAAGAGGTCCCTGCCCCACCAGCCAACGAACGCCCCACCCTGCCATCCCCGGCCCCACGGCCAGAGGACCCAACACCTGTTCCCGCACCGGAGCCCTCCCGCCCTGATTCCCGCCGCCCGGTGGCACCTCCATCTACCGCTGAACAGCAGCCTCTTGCGCCAACCAGCTCACGCCCACCCGCGGAAGCAGCCCCACCAGCATCACAACCCGCACCTGCCAACCAGGCAACCCCTGCACAGCAAACACAGGGGGTCTCAGTCACCACGCCCATCTCAGCGACCGTTCCCTCTGGTGGCACGCCCGCCCCCATGGTGAGCGCACCCGCCGTTCCGCTCTACCAGCAACTCGTCACCGGGGTGTCCCCGATGCTGCGCGGCGTTGACGGGCAATACGCCCTCATGCTGCAACTAACCCCCGTGAACCTCGGACACGTGCAACTACAAGTAAGCGTCAAATCCGGCCAGGTATCCATCCATGTCAAAGCAGTAGATGCCGCCACCGGACAACTCGTCGAAGAAAACCTCGACGACCTCAAACAAACCCTGGAACAACTCGGCGTGAAAACCGGAAGTATCGATGTCTCCACAGGCGAAAGCGGAGACACCGAAAGTTTCGAAGAAGCCCTCGGCACAGACAGCCAATGGCAAGACTCATCCACCGTCACCACCGGCAACGGACAAACCAACTCCGACACCGAACAGCTGCAACAGCCAGCCACCACCCCCACATCGAGCAGCAACGACCGCCTCAACCTTCGTCTCTAACTAACCCACCTCTCCTGTGGCGCCACACCACCATGTGCCGCCGCCCCCACCTCGCCCTAAACCCAGGAGAACACCATGACTGACGCATCTGCGATCAGCGGAACCACCACCACACCCACAACAACAACTGGCACAACAGGTGCCACCGGCACCAGCGGAAGCGCAGCTGCAGGCACCGCAACCGTTTCAAACACGGCCAGCGGCACAGTCGTCACCATCACTCAGCCTGACAGATCAAAATTTCAATATGTCATCCCCACGATGGGGTCTACCGTCGTTAAAAATCCTGACGGGACAACTCAGACCGTCTGGACTCCGACACCAGCCGACGGCATGTCTGATCTGGCGAAAAAAAACAACGCTAAGTACAACCAGACGCTCAATGCAGACGATTTTATGAAGCTGCTCGTGGCTCAGCTCCAGTACCAAGACCCATCGAAACCAGCGGACACCGCGCAGATGATGCAGCAGACTGCATCCATGTCGATGGTGGAGCGCATTAACGAGATGGCTGGCGCGGCAGAATCTATGACCAAGTCCAGCGAATCGCTCGCCGCGGCTAACAAAGATCTCATTGCATCTAACACAGCTATGACCCAACACCTGGGGTCCCTTCTTGCCCAGCAGTCACTTTCAGCCGCCATTGGCCTCATTGGACAGACTGTCACTTACACCAAAGGCACCGGTGACACGGCAACTACTGAACAGGGCACCGTTGAATCCGTAAAGATCGGGGCGGATGGGCCGATTCTTAAAGTGAACGGGACAGACGTCCCGGTCGACTCAATCACAGCGGTCGCGCGTGGCACTGCCACGCAGGCCTGACATACAGCCTCTTCACCAGTAGCGGGTAACCACACTGACTCGCGAACCAATCCGCATCATGGATGACGCGGAACCTCCCCGGTCACGGATGACCACACCTTTTGGGAGTACGCAACGCACCGGCCCCTCCACCGGCACGTAAGCCACCTGGCACCTGCGTACAGCCTGATACGGCGGCGATCCCGCCGAGCGAAACCCCCGACGGCAGATCCCGTCTTACCGCTAAAAAACACATGTCGCTTACCCCAGCCCCCATATTGAGGGTGAGCAGGAGGATTCCCACTCATGATTCGTTCAATGTGGTCCGCCGTCTCCGGCCTTCGCAACCACCAGATCTACCTCGACGTCACTGGTAACAACATCGCCAACGTCAACACCCACGGCTACAAATACCAACGCGCTGTATTCGAGGACAGCCTTAACCAGGTTGTTCGCAATGCTGCCGCACCAGATGAAGCTAACGGTACGGGCGGATTGAACCCGACTCAGATCGGTCTTGGAGTTCGGCTGGGGCAGATTTCTGGAAACTTCACTCAAGGTGGCTTACAAGTAACCAACGTTCCCACCGACGTTGCTATCCAGGGCGATGGATTCTTTGTAGTGGAGAAAGGGACATCTAAGTTCTATACGCGTAACGGTGCCTTTTCGCTAGATCAAAACGGTAACCTCACCACAAGCGACGGTAGTTTCGTTAAAGGTGTTATGGCAGGTGCTCCCGCAGCGACAGCGCCAGGTACTGCTCCCACTCTGGACCCCACGAAAGCCGCTGACAATATCGTTATCGATACAACCAAGTGGCGAAACTTCCAGATCTCTCCTAACGGTATGATCAGCGGTGTGCCGGTAGCTAGCACAGATGGAAAAATTCAGGTTATCGGTCAGATCTCCTTAACTAAGTTCAATAACCCGGCAGGTCTTGACCGTGTTGGTGGAACCATGTTCAAAGAGACGCTGAACTCTGGTGTGCCACAGTTCCACGCACCCAACGATGCCGCTAATGGCATGGGTTTTGTGACCTCCGGTACGTTGGAGCTGTCCAACGTCGACTTGGCTGGTGAATTCACCAACCTGATCATGGCCCAGCGCGGCTTCCAAGCGAACTCGAAAGTTGTCACCGCCTCCGATGAGGTACTCCAAGACCTCATCAACATGAAGCGCTAATCCGCTGACTAAGTGACTCGCCACCTCGTGCCGCCCCTTCTTTCTCTGGATAGGGCGGCACGAGGTGAGCAGCATAAGCGCTATCAGCGCACCCATTAGCTCTTCACTAACCGAGAGGCCGGCATGTTCCGCTCTTACGACGTGGCCGCTAGCGCGCTGCGCTACCACCAGCAGTACCTCGATGTCGTCGGTAACAACATCGCCAACGTCAACTCCGACGGATTCAAAGGCAGCCAGTTCGTTTTCGATGAGGTGCTCAACCAACTCGTCGACGGCACCAAAATCGCCCCACCACGCCCCCAACCTCAAGGGGCCATCAACGCAGCCATGGCTGGGCTTGGCGTGACACGTCGCGCTATTCCCGGCGACTTCGCCCAAGGCGCCTTCAAAATCACGAACCAAGCCACCGACTTCGGTATCCAGGGCGAAGGCTACTTCGTTCTTCAATCAGCTAAAGGCCCGGTCTATACCCGCAACGGCAACTTTACTTTTGACTCGACCGGCACCCTCGTTGCTGGTGACGGCAAAAAAGTCCTTGGCACTGACAACCGTCCCCTCCAGGTGCCTGCCCAATACCAAAACACGCCCTTCTTCATGAATGCCTCCGGACAACTAGTCGTGCGCAACGGTGATCCTGGTGGCGTTGTTATCGGTCAGATGAAACTAGCCCGATTCACTAACCAGCAAGGCCTGCTCCGCGAAGGAAACACCGAATTCAGCGCCACCGCCGCATCCGGCGCCCCCATCGAAGGAGCACCAGGAACCAATGGGCTTGGCCAAGCAATTTCCGGTGTCACCGAGATCAGCAACATTCAGCTCGCTGACCAGTTCACCAACCTGATCATGGCCCAACGTGGCTTCCAAGCGAACGCCAAAGTCCTCACCACCACTGACGAAATGGCCGACCGCATCAACCAAATGCAATGACATAAAAGTCAATTAGGTACCTGAATAAGCGGGTGGCTGAGTTGCCCTTCACCAAGGCACCCATCCACCCGCTTACAGCGAACCTGCGTATCTACAGGCTTCTTGTCTTAATCACCCCGCTCACCTGCGCGAATCGCTGCCGCAATCCGATTGCTGCTGTGCTCAACTCCGCCCACCCAGCGTCGATAAGCAACTGTCGGCCAAGGACCGGACGACGAAACACAACCAGGGACGGGACCCCATGATCATCTGCACGAGACGGAACGGGACAAGCTTCGCGCTCAACCCCGACCTCATCGAGCGCATCGAAGCCACACCAGACACCGTCATCACGCTCGTCAGCGGCACCAAATACGTCGTCGCCGAACCCGTCGAAGACCTTGTCCACGCCGTACGCGACTTCCGCGCCTCCGTCCTGATCGCCACAAACACGCCGCCGTCGCCCGACGTTCCCCGTCACACACGGCTCCGATCCGTCTCGAACCCGGAGAGCTAAACATGGATCCGATCACAATGATCATGGTGGGGCTCACCTTCGTGGGCGTCATCGGAACAATGCTCCTCGACGGTGTCCACGTCACTGTCCTCATCCAGCCTGCCGCACTCATGCTCATCTTCGTCGGCACCTTCGGTGCCGCCTCGGCAGGCATGACCAAAGCCGACCTCGCTGAAATTCCTCGCGGATTCAAACGCGCCTTCCTCAGCAAAGCCCCCGACGCTTCCGGACTCGTTGACGTCATCGTCAAAATGGCCGACCGCGCCCGCCGTGAAGGGCTCCTCGCCCTCGAAGACATGGCAAAAGAAATTGAGGATCCCCTCCTCAAAGAAGGCATCCAAATGACCGTCGACGGCTCCGACGCCGACGAAATCGCCGAAATCCTCGAAATGCGCGTCACCGCCAAAAAAGAACAAGACAAAGTCGGTGCCGCGTTTTTCGAAGGCCAAGGCGGATACGCCCCCACCCTCGGTGTTGTCGGCGCCGTCATCGGCCTCATCCACGCACTCGGAAACCTTGACCAAGTCGACAAACTCGGCGAAATGATTGGTGCAGCCTTCGTCGCCACCCTCTGGGGTGTCCTCATCGGTAACGCCGTGTGGTTGCCCATGGCCGCCAAGCTCAAACGACTCTCCGCCCTCGAAGTCAAAGGCATGGAGATGATCATCGAAGGTGTCCTCGCCGTACAAGCCGGAACATCCCCCCGCGTTGTAGAACAAAAACTGCGCTCAGCGCTGCCCAGCGGTGGAAAAGACACCGGTAAAGGCAAGGAAGCGAAGGCAGCATAATGGCGCGGAAAAAGAAACACGAAGAGCACGAAGAACACGCCAACCACGAACGATGGATGCTCTCCTACGCAGACATTCTCACCCTCCTGCTTGCCCTCTTCATCGTCATGTTCGCAATCTCTAAAGTGGACCAGCAGAAACTGCAAACCTTCGCCGAAGGAACCGCCCAAGCATTCGGACAAGCAAACCTTGCCATGCAAGGAAAAAGCGGAAACCTCGACGGGCGTGACGGGATCCTAGAAAATCAGAAACCTGGTCAAGAAACAAAAGTCCCCGACAACGAAGCAGCCCAGCCCTCACCGCTGAGCCAATCGGCCCTCCAACGTGAACAAGCCGCAGCTCAAGCCGCAGCAAAAGAAAAAGAATCCCTCAAACAACTCCAAATCAAAATCGCTTCTCAACTCAAACAAGCTGGCCTAGCCAACGCTGCCAAATTTGAAATCAACGAGCGCGGACTCGTAGTCAACATTGTCACCGACAAAGTGCTTTTCGATACCGGTAAAGCATACCTGCGACCTGCAGGAAAGAAAGTCATCGACACCGTCGCGCCCATCCTCAAAGGCATCCCCAACTACATCGCCATCGAAGGACACACCGACAACGTCCCCCTCAACACTGCTAGCCGCTCAAACTGGGAACTATCCACCGACCGTGCCGCAGCAGTGCTGCGCACCCTCGTCACCGACGGAATCCCAGCCTCTAAAGTCTCCGCATCTGGGTACGCCGATCAGCGCCCCATCGCTAGCAACAAAGACGACGCAGGCCGCGCCATGAACCGACGCGTAGCCGTAGTGATTCTTCCCACCGTGCCACTGAACAATTCCGCCGCAGCCAGCAACGCCGTCCAACAACCACCAGCGGGAACGGCAGCGAACACGCCATCAAACAAAGTCGGCCCATAAGCCGCACTAACCACACAACCGTCAGCAGTCACCCCTCTAAGGAGAAAACACCATGGCCGACAGCGAAGAAGACGATAAAAAATCCGGCGGAAACAAAAAACTCATCATCCTCGCCGCCGCTCTCGTCGTAGTACTCGTTGCTGCTGGCGTCATTGTCATGATGCTGCTCGGAGGGAATAAAGAATCCGAGCCCGACCCCGCCACCCAAAACGGCGCCGTCTACGCGATGAAAGATCCCATGACTCTCAACCTCGCCGACGGAAAATTCCTCAAAGTCAACCTTGCTATCCAAATGAGCAAGGCAGGAGATGAGAACCTCACCAAAGCCGGGATCGACCCAGCTAAAGGTCCCGACCTCAGTAAAGCCCGCGATGCCGCCATCGAGATCCTCTCCAAATACAAATACTCCGAACTCCTCCAGCCCGAAAAGAAAAACGAAGCACAACAAAACCTCAGCAAAGAAGTGAAAAAACGATACGACGGAGACGTGCTCTCCGTGTACTTCACAGAGTTCGTCATGCAATAAAGCCCAACCAACACAACCCCGCTGACGACACGATGGGTGGGGTGGCCAGACATACCGGCCACCCCACCCATCGCTGCACCCCCCAGCTCGAAGCCTTCTGCCCCCAGCCATGATTCGCATCCCCACACCACGTTTCGCCTCAGATCGTCCCACCAGCTGTCGATCAGATCCCATGTGAGTGCTGAGCCGATCGTCTACGACTTCCGTAGCCCCAACCGGTTCAGTCGCGAGCAATTTAGGGCGCTTCAGGTGGCGAACGAAACGTTCTCCCGCCAGATCGCGACCGTGCTTTCGACGACACTGCGGATGGTGGTCCACTGCAACCTCGAGGAGGTAGAGCAAACAACATACGACGAATACATTTCTACCCTGCCCAACCCATCGTTGCTGGCTATCGTGACACTGGACCCTCTGCCTGACGCAGGCCTGTTCCACATGCCACTCGAAGTGGGAATGAACGTTATCGACCGTCTACTCGGTGGACCAGGCACCGCCACACAACCCACCAGGGCCCTATCCGAAATGGAAGCAGGGCTCCTCGGGAACGTGCTGCGGCGCATGATCAACGAACTCGCCTACGCATTCGAAACACTCGAAAAAATCCAACCCGTAGTCGGGGCACTGGAGAGCGACGCGCAATTCATCCAACTGGTACAACCATCTGACCCGATGGTCGTATCAACCTTCGAACTGCGCCTGGGGGAGCAGGAAGCAAAAGCTTCCCTCGCACTCCCGATCTCCACACTTCAACCCGCCCTAGACAAACTGACGGAAAAACCACCACTGGAACTCACCGGACCCCGGGCAGTAGCAGTGGAACAACTTCGCCAACAAGTTTCGACCGTGCCGCAAGTAGTCCGCGTCGCGTTCGATGAAATCACGCTCACCAGTGGAGACATCCTCGATCTCGAGGTAGGGGACGTGCTCCCACTGGGTCATCCGACCAACCAGCCGCTCACGATGTCAGCCGACGGAGTGCCTGTCGCTAAAGCAGTACCTGGATCGCATGGCCACCGTTTTGCTTGCCAAATCGTCTCCCTCTGACCGCTGAAGGATCACTGCATGTCCACGAACTCTTTGGACGTCGACTCCGCGCTCTTAGCCGCGGCAGGCGTACTACCCGCGCACTTCGCGGACACAGACGCCCTGCGGCTGGAGACCCTCGACCCGATCCAGGCAACCACCATGTCCCTTCCCGGTGGCGCGATCGGCGTAGAGACAAACCTCTCTAACGCTGACAACCTCGGCACCCTCGTCATGGTGGTCACAGGACTTATCGATCACGCCAAAGGTGAAATCTTCGACCGCAACGAAGCACGCACCCTATGGACAGCCGCGCTCACCGAAGCAATGGAAGCCCTCAAAGGCGAAATCGGTGACTTCAAAAACGGCCAAATCCACATGGTCGACGCCTTCGACGCCCTCGAAAAAGCAGACGAATCCAACGTTGTTGGCGTATTCAACGAAGACACCCTCGCCGGCATGCTCATCGCACTGCCCAAAGAAGCCACCGGCCAAGGCGCTGCCGCCGAACTGGCCGCAGCCATCGCCGCCGCCGAAGCAGAAGAAAACGACGAAGACAGCGAAACCAGCGACAGCGAAGACACCACCGACGAAACCAGCGGCAGCGAAGAGACCACCGCTGAGGACACCACCGACGACACCGCCGCAGCCGCTGCCAGCGCCACACCACCCCCCGGCTTCCCCCCACCGGGAATGCCAGGAGCCCCCGATCCTTACGCTGCCTACTACGCAGGAATGCCTGCATACCCCGGCCCCGGCGGACTCCAAGGACTCAGCCCCGAAGAAGCCGCAGCCATGCACGCCCAAGCCGTCGCCGCTCGGCAAGCAGCCCAACCCTCCACCACAGCTCCCCAGTTCCAGCCCCTCTATGGCGGCATGGTCATGGCCGCCGACCCTCGCCGCATCGACCTGCTCCGCGAAGTCATCATGGGAGTCTCCGTTGAGCTTGGCCGCACCCAACTGACTGTCCAAGAAATCCTCGGACTAACCCCCGGGTCCATCGTGGAACTCGACCGTGCCGCCGGCGCACCCGTCGACGTACTCGTCAACGGCACCCTCATCGCCCACGGCGAAGTCGTCGTCGTCGACGAAGAATTCGCCGTCAGGATCTCCGAAGTAGTCGGGCGAGAAGGTGCAATCACCGCATGAGCGGAACCTCCGGCCTCGAGCTTGCTGTGCGGACAATCCTCTCCCTCGGGGCCGTTCTAGCACTACTTGTCCTGTTCATGCGATGGCTAGAAAAAGCCAGCAACACCCGCCAAGCACGAGGCACCACCACCATCGCCACCGAGGTGCTCAATCGCACCCCCCTAACCAAAAACGCATCCATGCACATCGTCCGCGTGGGAGGACAAGTACTCGTCCTGGGCGTCACCGACACCCGCATCAGCGTACTCACCGACCTGGGCCCCAATGATTTGACCAGCGACGACGACAACGACAACGCCTCACCCCAGCACGCCACCATCCACCCCCTCATCAATCGCCGCCACCACGAAACAGCCACCCGCATCGTCGCTGCCGTCACTGCCCGCACCGGACGCCACCGCGACCCCGCAGCTACCGCAGCCCGACTCGACCCCAGAAACACCAACCCCCCACACCGGTTCGCAGGAGGCCCGATGAGCACCCGGAACCGCCCCATCTCAGAGCCCACTAGCACCGGGCCCATCCTCACCCTTCACGGCTCCTTCACCCCTCGATTCATTCGCCGCACCCTCATCCCAGCCATCCTCACCGCGCTCATCCTCGCCGCCATCTTCATCACCGCCGCACTCCTACTCGGCAGCACCCACGCCTACGCAGCCACACCCGCGCCCAACATCAACATCAACCTCGGAGACACCGGCAACAACCGCTCCCTGTCAGTGCAGATCATCCTGCTCATGACGGTCATCTCCGTCGCCCCCTCAATCCTGCTGCTCATGACCTCATTCACGAAGATCGCCGTGGTCCTGGCACTCGTGAGACAAGCCATCGGAACCCCTACCATCCCCCCCAACCAGATCATCGCCGGACTCGCGCTCTTCCTCTCTCTATTCGTCATGACCCCCGTCCTGGGTACTGCCTGGAACGACGGCGTCCAACCCTTCCTCGACGGAAAAATCAGCCAAGAAGTCGCCCTCAACCGCATAGGCGATCCCATCAAAAACTTCATGCTTAATCACACCGGTGAACAAGAACTACGCACCATGATCGGCCTATCGGGCCAAAACCCCCCAGGTGACCGCACCGACACCACCTTCACCACCCTCATCCCCGCATTCGTTATCTCCGAACTCAAGAACGCATTCATCATCGGTTTCGTCATCTACATCCCATTCCTCGTCATCGACCTCGTCGTCGCATCGATCCTTATGGGCATGGGAATGATGATGCTTCCCCCCGTCATGATCTCCCTGCCCTTCAAACTGCTCCTATTCGTCATGGTCGACGGCTGGGGGATCATCACCACCGCGCTAGTCACCAGCTACGTGGGAGGCTGACATGACCGAAAAGAGCCACCCATGAGCGACCACGACGTCATGCAATTGGCTATCCAAGCGATGATTCTCGGAACCAAACTCGCTGGACCAGTCCTCATCGTCTCCCTCGTGATGGGATTCATCATCTCCCTCATCCAATCCGTCACCCAGGTCCAGGAAATGACCCTGACCTTCGTCCCCAAACTCATCGCCGTCGCCGCAATCCTGCTCTTCTTTGGCAACTGGATGATGCACGAAACCGTCACCTTCACCGAGACGCTCATCCACAACATCCCCCGATACCTCCAGCGGTAACCACCAATGAACCTCAACCTCGCCTACGACCTCCTCGTCGCGATGCTGCTGGTATTTACCCGACTCTCCGTCTTTTTCACCCTTGCCCCACCCTTCGCTGGTCGTAACTTCAACGCCCGCGCCCGCGCCGCCATGTCTTTCGCGATCGCCCTAGCCGTAGCTCCTGTCGTGCGCCCCACCGTCACTGCGCAAACCTGGAATTCATTGACCAACTTCGCCACCGCCATCGGCTTTCAAGTGCTCGTCGGCGCCACTCTCGGTCTGAGCGTCATCATCCTCTTCACGGCTTTCCAAGTCGCCGGACAATACGTCGATATGACTGGCGGATTCGCTATGGCCAGCATGTTCGACCCCACTAGCGGCACCAACAGCTCCATCATCGGCCGCTACACCGGACTGCTCGCCACCGCACTACTCTTCACCTCCGGCGGCCACCTCATCATGATCCGCGGCGTCCTGGAATCCTTCGACATCCAAGTCACCAAAGCCATCGACACCGGAGCCATCGCCCAAGCCCTCATCCACGACTTCGGCATCATGATCACCTCCGCCCTCCAAATCGCCGCGCCTGTTCTCGCCGTCCTCTTCCTCGCCGACCTCGCCCTCGGACTCGTTTCCCGCGCCGTGCCCAGCATGAACGTTTTCCAACTTTCCTTCCCCATCAAACTCATCCTCACCCTCACCCTCGCCTCCGTCTTCATCCTTGTCTTCCCAGAAGCTGTCACTCGCACCATCGCTGACGCCGTCGCCAGATTCCCCGCTATGACCGACATGCTCGGAGGGAAAAGCTGATGGCCGAAGACAAATCCAGCAAGACCGAAAAAGCCACCCCCGAACAACTCCGCAAAGCAAAAGCAGAAGGCAACATCCCCAGAACCCACGACCTCTCTATGTGGTTGACCGTCTTAGCCTTCTACGTACTCGGGCCCACCGCCCTATCCACCCTCTTCAGAACCGTCACTACCACCCTGCACGACATCGCACGAATCATCATCAGACCCGACCCTCGGCAAGCCCTCGAACTCTTCGCAAACAATCTCGTTGCCTACGTACGCATCGCCGGGCCGATCATCCTCCTGTGCATGGTTCTAGGAAGCGTGGGGCATCTTGTCCAAGGGGGTACTCGCCCCAACGCCAAACGATTCAAACCCAAATGGAAAAAACTCAACGCATTTACCGGAATCAAAAACCTCTTCGGCATGCAGGCTGCCTGGACCTTCGCCAAAACTATGATCAAATTCGTCGTCTTCGGCGTCATCGCCTACATGGGCGTCAAAGACACCATCTCTATGCTCACCGGCACCGGCCAACGCAGCATCACTACCGTCTTAGAAGTCACAGGTAACGCCGCCTACCGCGTCATGCTCTGGATCATCGTCGTCGGGCTCGTCATCGCCGCCCTCGACTACGGCGTCGAACGCCACCGCGTCGAAAAATCACTCCGTATGAGCAAAGACGAGATCAAACGCGAGAACAAACAACAAGAAGGCGACCCTCACATCAAAGGCCAACGCCGCGCCCGTCAACGCGAGATGGGCCAACGCCGCATGATGGCTGCCGTCAGCGAATCCACCGTTGTCCTGACTAATCCCGTTCACGTTGCCGTGGCCCTGCGCTACATATCCGGCGAAGGAGCCCCCCAAGTCGTTGCCAAAGGCGCAGGGCTACTTGCTCAACGCATCAAAGACGAAGCCGCAGCCAGCGGAGTCCCAGTCGTCCAAGATGTCATCCTCGCCCGCACATTGTTCAAAATGTGCGAAGTCGACTCCTACATACCTTTCGAGCTTTACGACACGATCGCCACCGTCCTGGCTTTCATCATGCGCATGTCCGACATCCGCCGCACCGAAGGCGCCCACCCATCCCCGGTGAAACATCCAGGCTGGAACGGAGTCGATCTGCCCGAGGACCTATCCGACGAAGCACTCGGCATCGCTAAATTCGGAGCACCCGAAGGTGCCTCCTACTCCAACACCTCCACCTACTAGCTTCTAACCAAAGCCCCTATCCCTCCAGCACTCTCAGATCACTATCCGCAATGCCGATGAGCATGCGTAGCCAAGGGGACCAGAACTATCTGGCCCCCAACCCCGTCCAGCGCTCGTGAGGTGCCGTGAAAAAGGATTACATCGCCACCATCGGGGTACCGGCGTTGATCATCGGCATCGTCGTCATGATGGTGATCCCTCTGCCCACCCTCGTGCTCGACCTTCTCCTCGTCACCAACCTCGCCCTGGCTACTGTCATCCTCGTTCTCGCCCTACGGGTGAAGAAACCCCTCGAATTTTCCACCTTCCCTGTGGTCATCCTCGTGGCCACTCTTTTCCGTCTCGCCCTCAACATCTCCACCACCCGACTTGTTCTTCTCAACGGGTTCGCCGGGCACGTTATCGAAGCCTTCGGCCAGTTCGTCGTCGGCGGGTCCATCGTCGTCGGTCTCGTGATCTTCATCATCCTCATGGTGATCCAGTTCATGGTCATCACCAACGGTGCCGGCCGCGTCGCCGAAGTCTCGGCTCGCTTCACCCTCGACGCCATGCCCGGTAAACAAATGGCTATTGACGCCGACCTCAACTCTGGCCTCATCGACGAAAATCAAGCCCGTTCTCGCCGCGCCGAGGTATCAGCCGAAGCTGACTTCTACGGCTCCATGGACGGTGCCAGCAAATTCGTCAAAGGCGATGCCATCGCCGCAGTCCTCATCGCCATCATTAACCTCGTCGGTGGCTTCATCATCGGCATGGTCCAGCGTGGCATGGATTTCCAGAGCGCTTTACAGACCTACTCGCTCATGACTGTCGGAGACGGCATCGTCTCTCAGATCCCTGCGTTGCTCATTTCTGTTGCAACCGGTGTCGTAGTTACCCGCGCCAGCACTAACAACGAGCTTGGAACCGACCTCCTCCAACAATTCGGCGCCAACCGCATCACCATCCAAATCGCTGCTGGTGTCATCCTTCTGCTGGCGATCGTCCCTGGCATGCCGTTCCTGCCATTTGCGCTTATCGGCGGTGCAGTCATGTTCCTGTCCACACGGATTCCCAAACTGGGAGAAGAACCGGAAGTCGAGACTCCCGAAGATTTCGAACCCCTTGTTCCGCAAAAAGATTCGCCTATGGCAATCGCGCAAGACATGCGGGTCGAACCGCTTGAACTCGAACTGGCCTACGACCTCATTGACTTGGTTGATGCTGCTAACGGCGGTGACCTCTTAGATCGAGTACGGGCGCTGCGCCGCAAACTTGCACAAGAAATCGGCGTCGTGGTGCCTTTGGTACGTACCCGGGACAACCTTGACCTGCCGCCACGCACCTACGCCATCCGCGTGCACGGAGTCGAAGTCGCCCGCGGCACCGCACCGGCAGGAATGGTCTTGGCCATCGGCGACGATCTCGATGACCTACCAGGAACACCCACCACAGAACCCGTCTTCGGGCTCGCCGCTAAATGGGTGCCAGGTGAACTACGTGAACACATGGCTTTGGCCACTGCCACCGTCGTTGACCGCAGTTCCGTGGTCACCACCCATATGGCCGAGGTTGTTCGCGTTCATGCCGCAGAGCTTCTCGGCCGCGAAGACGTCAAGATGCTCGTAGACATGGTCCGTCAATCAAACCCGGTAGTAATCGAGGAGCTCACTCCTACGCCGTTGAGTCTGGGTGAAATTCAACGCACTCTCCAGGCGCTCCTCGATGAACGTGTATGTATACGTGACCTCGTTCGCATCTTCGAGGCCATGTCTATGCGGGCCAAAATCTCCACCGATCCTGATGGGCTGACCGAAGCTGCGCGTGCTTCTTTGGGGCCAGCTATCGCTTCTAGTCACGCGGTTGATGGCCGGTTGTCAGTGATCACTTTTGATTCGCTTCTTGAGCAGCGTCTGCTTGAGAGCCTGCGGATTACTGAGGCAGGAGCGACCCTGATGATCGACCCGATGCTCGCTGAGAGCGTGGCTAACCAGATCGCCTCTGTTTCCGCAGAAGCCGAGGCTACTGGCGATCCACCTGTGTTTGTGTGTGCGCAGCCACTACGGCTGCCGATACGGCGCCTTCTGGAACAAGTGGCGCCGAGGATCCCTGTTCTTTCCTATTCGGAGTTGGGCGGTCAGCTCACGCTTGTCACGTCAGGAGTGGTGAATGTCGGCGAAATCGCAGCCTAAAAAAGGCAAAAAAGGTAAGAAGGGAAAGAAAGGAAAGGAGTCTGTCACCACGATTATCGTGGAAGAGAAGCCTGACCTTCCCCCTTTTAGTATCAGTGTGCTTTTCGCCACGGTGATGACGATCCCTGCTTTACTTAAGTATGTAGATGGCGGGATGGAGTTCGATCAAATGATTCTTCGTTACCTTGCCGCGCTCATCGTGGCATGGGGGTTGGTGAACCTTGTTTATGGAGTAGCGAAATCTTTCCGTCAACAGAATGAGTCAAAGATCGAAGCTACAAAAATCGATCATGTCACTGGCGAGATGCTAGGTGGGCAGAATTACCGTGTCCCTAACGGGGCGACTGGTTACGAGCCGCCGCGGGAGCGGATGCCTGGAGAATAATGATCGAAATGATTTTTTAGGTAATAGATAAAGGGGTGGTTCCTGACCGTACGGTTAGGAACCACCCCTTTAGTTAGCGTCAGACTATGTCGATGCCCATGCGTTTGCGTCCTTCGCGTAAGTGTTTGCGCAGGAAAGCAAGATAGCTGTCGAGTTCACCTTCACTCAAAAGTCCTGCCAGTTTGACGTGCTCGTTGTATGAGGCGGTCATGTTGGCGGGGGTGAGGGCGCCTGCGTGTACTGCTAGGCGACGCTGGTGGTCACGCAGGCTTTTGTAGAGGTCAAAGAAGAAGTCGTTTTCGCTCAGCTCCACGATGGCCAGGTGAAAGCTTGTGTCGGCATCGATGAATGCTGAGGCATTGTGGGCGCGGATTGCTTGCCGTTGTGCGTTGAGACATTCCCACAAGCGGTCTACGAGTTCCGCTGGAGGTTCAGGAGACTCGGATAGGAGTTTGGTGACGGCGAAGGATTCGATGATTTCGCGCGCCTCACCGACCGAGAGTGCTTCCTCGGCGGTGACTGGTACCACGACGGCACCGCGTTTGGGGTAAAGCTGCAGAAGCCCTTCCGCCTGGAGGCGGAGGAACGCTTCGCGTACTGGTGTGCGGCTGATTCCGAGTTCGGTGGAAACCGCGCCCTCGGTGATGACGTCACCACCGGCCAATGCCCCATCGAGGATTTTTCCTCGTGTGGCGTTATAGGCGCGTTCAGTCGCAGATATTGCACGCGACATGCCTCTCCCTCCAGTTGCCATAATTCCTTGCGGAATTTTAGGTGTTGAAAAATAGATCCCTTGGTATGGCTGGGATCTCCCCCTGGACTTGTAGTCGCTATCAATGAAGGTAGCGCTTCTGAGTCTCTTTGTCCAAGAGGAATACCGCAGGTGAGGGTATGTTTTTGTAGTCAAGTGTCCAGGTCGACATGTATTTTTATCAACTTTTCTGAGGTCTTTAGGTAATCGTGAGAGTGAATGGTCGATCGACATGTACAAGTGTTAAAAACATTTTCATTTTTGTAGAAAAAGAGAAGGTGGATAGTGCTTTGTTTGGTGTTACTTGTCTTCTCAGTGGATTTTTCTGTTCAGGCGTGGGTGATAGTTGTGATTCTGGTGGCAGTAGGGGTGGATTTGGTGGTGGATTCTTTACGATTCACAGGGGGTTCGAGGCAAAGTGGGGCCGTGGTTCCACGCGAGGATGGCGGGAGCTTCGCGGTGGTAGCCCAGAACGCTAACTGAGCCTGCGTCGAGGGTGAGGGCTGATCCAAAGCGGGGGGGCATGCGTAGGAAGACGGCTGTGAGGATGCGTAGGAAGTGCCCGTGGGCTATGAGGGCGACGTCTCCGCGTGTCATAGCTGGTAGAGCGCGTGTGAGGACGCGGGATGCGCGGGCTGCGACTTCTTCGACAGTTTCTCCGGGAGTCTCGCCACGGATGACGCCGTGAGTGAAGGCAGTCCAGTTGTAGCCGAGTTCTTCGCGGATGGATTCGGTGGTGCGGCCTTCGTAGCCGCCGTAGTCCCACTCGACCATGAGGTCTTCTATTTCTGGGGTTAGCCCGGCCAGTTCGGCGGTGCGTCGGGCGCGTTGGAGGGGTGAGGAGAGAACGAGAGTGAAGTTGTAGTCCTTGACGAGGGTGCCTGCGCGTCGGGCGAGTTCTTCGCCGTGGTGGGTGAGGGGGATATCGGTGAGTCCGGTGTGTCGTCCGAGTTTGGACCAGGAGGTTTCGCCATGGCGGATGATGACGAGTTTTCCGGGTGGATTGTTGGGTGCGGGGGTGTTGGGTAGGGGGGTGGTCACGTTTTCACAGTATGTCGCGTGGAAAGAGGGTGGTTGTGGAGTGAATCGGTGTATGTCGCTTGGGTGGGGGAGTGGGTGGCTGGTGGTGCTGATTTTGTGATGGGTGTTGGTGTGGGTATGCAACGTGGTGATTATGTACGTCGTTTGTTTTTGATGGTGTAGCTAGCTGGGTGTTTTCGTTGGATTGGCGGGTGTGTGGTGTTGTCTGATTGGCGTTCGTTGTATGCGGTGCAGTGGGCGCGGGCTGTTCCTGATGTGGTGGGGACAGAGTTTCCCTATGTGTCGTCGCATATGTCTGCCGAACGGGGTGATTGTGATGTGACTCCGCATGTGTTGCATCCAGCTTTTTATGGGGCTTTGGATTGGCATTCGTCGTGTCATATGCAGTGGTCTGCGTTGCGGTTGTTGACGTTGGTGGATTTGCCGCAGGCTGAGCGGGCGGGGTTGGTGAAGCTCTTGGATGAGCGCTTGACACCGGAGAATGTCGCAGTTGAGGTCGCGTATTTGCGGGAGCATCCGTGGTTTGAGCGGCCGTATGGGTGGGGATGGGCGGCGATGTTGGTGGCTGCTGCGTTTGAGGCGCAGAGCGCGGGGGTCCCTGGGGCAGGGGAGTGGGCTAGGGCGAGTAGGCCGTTGTTGGATGTTGTGTTTGAGCTGGTGAGGCAGTGGCTGCCGCGGTTGTTGTATCCGGTGCGTTCGGGTGAGCACGCGAATGTGGCTTTCGGGATGGGGTTAGTGCTGGATGCGTTGGATGTGATGTCGGCATGCGGGGTAGTTCGCAGCGATCGGGGGTTGCGGTCGTTGGTGGTGGAGCGTGGGCGTGCGTGGTTTGGGCAGGATCGGGATTATCCGGTGGCGTGGGAGCCTGGCGGTTCTGATTTTTTGTCGCCTGCATTGACGGAGGCGGGTTTAATGCGCCGAATTCTTCCGGAGGGTGAGTTTGTTGGGTGGTTGGCTGATTTTCTTCCGGGGTTGGGGCAGGAGGGGTGTTCGTTATTGAAGGTGCCGCAGGTGTCCGATCCTGCCGATGGCAAGGGTGCTCATTTGTATGGGTTGGTGTTGTCTCGGGCAGCAGTGTTGCGGCGGTTGGGGCCGTATGTGGGGAATGAGGTTGAGCGGCGTATTCGTGTGGTGACCGCTGAGCAGGTTGCTTCGGTGCAGGAAGCGATTGTTGCTGGCGATTTCATGGCAACGCACTGGTTGGTCTCGTTCGCGCTGTTGGCTGTGACTGCGTGATGCCGTCTGATCTCTGCTGATAGTGCTGCTGTAAGCGAATGAAAAAACCCGAGATCATGGGATGTGATCTCGGGTTTGCTTGTGGCCAGGGGCGGGGTCGAACCGCCGACCTTCCGATTTTCAGTCGGACGCTCGTACCAACTGAGCTACCTGGCCGCAGGAACATTTTCCTGTCAGTTCTTGCCATACAGATTGGCTGGTACAGAATCGCTCCCTTGATTCAAGAGATCAAGAGAGCGATTGCCAAAAGAACTGGCGACCCCGACCGGGCTCGAACCGGCGACCTCCGCCGTGACAGGGCGGCGCGCTAACCAACTGCGCTACGGGGCCTAGAATGCATTGAACTTTTTTGAGAGAAGACTTCTCATCAGTAAGTTCTCTGCTGTGTTGCTCTGAGCGACTAGTTTATCTAAGCACATTGTGTGCGCTTCGTGCCAATCAGCTCTTCTGCGCATCCCCAACGGGATTTGAACCCGTGTTGCCGCCGTGAAAGGGCGGAGTCCTAGGCCGCTAGACGATGGGGACCCTTTCCTTACGGTCTCTACCAGCTTTTTATCTCTGATGCAGCGAACTGCACCGGATTAAATTCCGGTTGACCCCGTGAGGACATGAAGAAGCATATGTGACAAACAGGCCAAGCAGCAAAACGGCGGCATCTGCGCTGGTCATCACCCTAAAAGCCGGCCCTGGTCAGTGGGCCTGCGCGCTCTTCGCTCCGCAAGCCACCCCGAGCAATGGTGAGCCACCCCTGCTGCAACCCAGGGTGAAGAGCCCCACTATCTGCTGGCACAATCGAAAAGACCCGCGCACGCGGGAACCTCGACAGGGCGAAAAGGTGGTGACGGGATGCGCGGGCACCCCCGCAAGCGGTACACACCGTGCACCCCCAGGAGGATATGTGGTTAGCCTCTGGCGGCGACAAGGACGATGGCTCGCCTCCCCGGTCCGCCTTGTCCCCATAGCGTTCATCCTTTTTATGGCCCTTGGCGCAGCACTGCTGGCTTTACCGATCTCTCATCCCGGCGAAGTTGACTACCTCGCCTCGGCGACAGGGCGAAAAGGTGGTGACGGGATGCGCGGGCACCCCCGCAAGCGGTACACACCGTGCACCCCCAGGAGGATATGTGGTTAGCCTCTGGCGGCGACAAGGACGATGGCTCGCCTCCCCGGTCCGCCTTGTCCCCATAGCGTTCATCCTTTTTATGGCCCTTGGCGCAGCACTGCTGGCTTTACCGATCTCTCATCCCGGCGAAGTTGACTACCTCGCCTCGGCCTTTACGGCAGTCTCCGCCACCTGCATCACCGGCCTGACTGTTGTTGACACAGCGACCTACTGGACCCCCTTCGGTAAGGCAGTCATCATCGTCCTTACTCAACTTGGCGGATTCGGCATCATGTCTGCCGCCACACTGTTCGCCCTAGCCGTCAATGGTCGTCTAGACCTGACTGGCACCCTCGTCGCCCAAACAGAAAAACAAACCCGCACCCTCGGTGAAGTGCGCCGCGTCATCACCCGCATCGCCGCTGTCATGCTCACTCTCGAGGTCCTCGCCGGCGTCATCCTCACCATCCGGCTGCTTATCCGCGGGGAACCCTTCAGCGGCGCTGTGCTCCATGGCTTCTTCTACTCCGCCATGGGATTCACTAACGCAGGATTCACCCCCGACGCCGGGTTGGTGAATTACGTCGGTGACCCCTGGATTATGTGGCCGCTGTTCCTGCTTATTATCCTTGGCAGCCTTGGCTACCCCGTTCTATTCGAGCTGCAAACCAAATGGCGGCGTCCCCACCACTGGAGCGTCCATATGCGGCTGACCTTCTGGGGATTCCTTTTCCTCATGGTTGTTGGCGTGGGGTATTTCGCGCTTTTCGAATGGAATAACCCCGGCACTCTGGGTCCACTTAATGTGATGGGAAAAATCAATGGTGCCCTCGCCGGAGGAATCATGCCCCGCTCCGCAGGATTCAGCGCTGTTGACTACGCCCAAATCACTGACGAGTCCACCGTCGCAACCATCGTCCTGATGTTCATCGGTGGAGGGTCGGCAGGAACCTCCGGCGGCCTGAAAGTATCCACCTTCTTCCTCCTGGCTTTCGTGATCCTCGCCGAAATCCGCGGCGAACACGATGTCACCGTCGGGCACCGCAGCGTGTCGAATGCCACCATCCGACAGGCCCTGGCAATCGCGCTCCTATCAGTCGGCGTCGTTACTGCAAGCGCCGTCATCCTTGTTTCACTCACTGAACTTCCACTCATCGCCGTACTCTTCGACGTGGTATCAGCATTCGCTACCTGTGGACTATCCCTAGGCATCACCCCTGACCTGCCCCCAGGGGGGCAGGTACTCCTGATGGTGTTGATGTTCATCGGACGTGTCGGCACCGTCACCGTTGCCTCCGCTTTGGCGCTGCGCACCAGACAACGCCACTACCACCTACCCAACGAAGCGCCCATCGTCGGCTGACGCACACGGCATAACATCAACCCAAGGAGAACCACATGTGGCCTCGCCGAATGGCACGCGAACCTGAATCCATCCTCGTCGTCGGTCTGGGGCGTTTCGGATCCTCAGTAGCCCAAAGCTTGGTCAAGATGGAAAAAGAAGTCATGGCCATTGATTCCGATGCTGACCTAGTCCAACGATTCGCTGGCGAATTCACCCACGTAGTTCAAGCCGACGCCACCGACAGTGAAGCCCTCAACCAACTCGGCGTCAGCAGCTTTGACCGAGCCGTTGTTGCCATCGGAACCGACATCGAAGCCAGCGTTCTAACCGTCCTGTCTCTTTCCGAGATTGGCGTAGAAGAGATCTGGGCAAAAGCAGTCACCGATAAACACGGCAGCATCCTCGAACGCGTTGGCGCCCACCACGTCGTCTACCCCGAACGTGACATGGGCAAACGCGTTGCCCATCAAATCGTCGGATCGCTCTCGGACTACCTCGAATTCGAGGGATACGCGCTCGCTCGCACCACCGCGCCTGCGATTTTGTGGGGAGTGCCCTTCTCACGCTCAGATATCCGTTCGCGCTACCGCATCACCATTGTTGGCATCAAACGCGAAGGAGAATCCTTCACCTACGCCGAGTCCGAAACGATCGCCCACCGCGGCGACGAACTCATCATTTCTGGCAGCGTCAAAGCAGTAGAAAAATTCTCTGCCCTGCCACACGATGATCCTGAAGATTCACGAAGCTGAAACCTCAACAGCGTCTAGCTCATCCTCAGGCGTACAGGAGAGAATGAGCGCATGCGCCTCATCCTCATCCGCCACGGACAGACCAGCTCCAACATCGACATGCTGTTGGATACCGCAGAGCCCGGAGCAGATCTGACCGACTTGGGGATAGAGCAAGCAAAAGCCATCCCCGCAGCCCTTGCTGAGGTCAACATCGACCTCATCGTTACCTCCACCCTCGTGCGCACTCAGCAAACAGCGGCACCACTAGCCGCCCAACGCAACCTCACGCCATGGATCCGCGAGGGAGTGCGCGAAATCTCTGCTGGAGATCTCGAAATGCGAGGCGACTTGGAGGCACTGGAGAGCTATCACGGGATGCTCATTAGCTGGAAAGACGACTTCACAACCAGCAAAGTCAACGGTGAAACCGGACAAAATGTGGCGGATCGTTACAACCAGGTTCTAGAGGAGATTTATCAGCACGTGGGTGAAGACGGAACGGCTGTTGTCTTCTCGCACGGCGCGGTCATACGTGGATGGACTGCCATGTTCGTCTGCGGAGTCGAATTCGACTACGTCGTAAAAAACTCACTTGCCAACACAGCTGCGGTCGACATCGTCGGCAAGCCAGGGCATTGGAGCCTTGCGCACTGGGGAGACCATCCTCTAGGCGTCAGTGATCCGCTCCCCGCTATGCCGATCTACGAAAATGAGTAGAAGTAAAGAAAGAGCAGTCGAGGCCAAGCGGTCCTATCAACACGTACCCACTGCGCTAGTTCACGCACAGCGAAAAATGCTGTGGGGTACAGGTTTACGTCCTGAATGGGGTGCTTCTTGGCCCACATCTTCGATGTGAAGTAACCAAAACAGATGCCTATGGGCGCCATGTAACACAGGACAAGTGGGCTCCAATGCACACCAGCTACGCGCTCAAGAGCGCAGCTTTACCTCCAGCAGAGACATGACACTTCCGGCTAAAAATGCGCCATACGCTGACGAAAGATGCCGGGCATATTTTTCTTTGCCCCGCCACTTCAAGCGCTGCTTAGTCCCTAACGCACTACAGAGAGAGAAAAATTCCACAAAAACTGCGCGCTTAATACACGACATAGGGGGGCTGCGTCCACCCCATTCTCGGAAGACGTTCAGCGGGACTTTCGGATACATACGGTCTTTGTGCGGATACTAGTTTCATTATGACCAGTGACCCCAAGCGCACATCCGAGGAACAGTCCCTAGTGGGCCGCGGCGGAACCGAGGCGTTGTCGTCGCCGAACACGGCAACGGCAGCCGTGCGCCGTCGCCGTGCCTACACGCTCATCTGGTTAACCCAGTTCGCGCCGGGAAGCGCCCAGCTTGTAGGCGGCAACAAACGACTGGGGCGGTTCGTCATACGCCTACTCATCCTGTTCGTGCTCGCCGCCGCAGTCATCATCGGTCTGTTCTTCTACAACCGAGCCTTCGTTATCAACACCTTCGCGCGGCCACCCGTACTGTGGGGACTCGCAGCGGTCGTACTAGCCTGCGCCGTCGGCTGGGCATGGCTGTTCATCGACGCCGTCCGCCTCAGCCGCCCAGGTACTCTCCCCAAGCGAACTCGCCTCGGCGTCTCACTTTTGGCCGCGATGCTTATGGTCATCTCCTGCGGCACACTCACCTGGAGCGCCAACGTCATCCGCGTTGGTGCCTCTGCTGTTTCTGGAATGTTTGGCACAGGAATGGCCGCTAAGCCAGTACAAGGCCGTTACAACATTCTTCTGCTCGGCGGTGACTCAGGTGCAAGTCGTGAAGGTCTACGCCCAGACACCATCATGCTCGCCAGTATTGACGCAGACAGTGGCCGCACTGCCATGTTCGGCTTCGCTCGCGACACCGAAAACATCAACTTCCGCCCCGGAACTACCATGAGCAGGCTCATGCCTCAAGGATGGAACTGCGGCGACAAATGCCTCCTCAACGGTCTCTACACCTGGGCCCACCAAAACGCCTCCAAATTCCCTGCAAACTCTGGAGACGTCGGTGTCCTAGCCACCAAAGAAGCCATCGAATCCCTCTCCGGTATCGACATTCAGTACTACGCACTCGTCGACCTCAAAGGATTCCAACGATTCATCGACGCCGTCGGCGGTATCGATGTTGACGTCCGTAAAGCAACCCCCATTGGCGGTGGGACCTCCCGCATTAAGGGTTACATCCAGCCAGGTCACCAGCACCTCGACGGATATCACGCCCTCTGGTACGCCCGCTCCCGCGAGGGTTCCAGCAACTACGAGCGCATGCAGCGCCAACAATGCGTCATGACCTCAATGCTCCACCAGCTCGACCCAGCAACGGTCATCACCAAATATCAAGAACTTGCTGGCGCCGCCGGAAGCACTCTCGGCACCGACATCCCCGCCTCTCAACTAGGCACCATGAGCGACCTGGCAATCAAAGCCCGCGACCAGAAAATGACTAGCGTCAACTTCACCCCGCCGATCATTAACCCCTGGAAATACGACCCCCAGGTGATCCGCAACAAAGTCGCGGAAGCTATCGCCAAGACTGAACGCGCTGGAGAATCCGCAAGCTCCTCTTCCCGAGCCAGCTCGACCTCTCGCGCATCAGCAAGCCATAGCCCTCACTCCACCAATGGCCTCAAAAACGACAACGTCATCTCTCCCCGCGGAGAAAACATCCCTGGTGCTCCCGGACAACAGCGAGCCACCGGTAGCAGCACGAGCAGTGCACACCCCACCCGCGGTTCTCGCTCCACCACAACCGCATCCCCCCGCCCCAATGGCTCCAGCAGTGCCTCAACCGGCATGACCGAGGACCTTGCTGCTGTGTGTTCGGCAGGATGAGTTCGATGAGCAACCAAAACCCAACGCACTCAACGCCACCGGTCGACGCTCTAGGGCAATTCGCCTCTGAAGAGAGCTGGCCACCAGTCACCGTCATGATCCCGGTTCTCGACGAAGAAAACCACCTCGACGCTGCTGTACGACAAGTTCTCGCCCAGGATTACCCAGGCGAAGTGGAAGTCATCCTGGCAGTCGGCCCCAGCAAAGACCGCACCGCTGAGGTCGCTGCCGCGCTCGCTGCTGCCGATGAACGCGTTACCGTCGTCGAGAACCCCTCAGGGCGCACCCCCGATGCACTCAACGCTGCCATCGCCGCTAGTCACCACCCCATCATCGTGCGCGTGGACGGACACGCCGAACTCTCCGAGGGCTACATTCGCCTGGCTGTTGCCGAACTGCTTCGCGTCGGTGCCGACAATGTTGGCGGCATCATGAATGCCCAAGGACGAACCACTTTCGAGAAAGCTGTCGCATGCGCCATGCGCAGCAAAATCGGTGTTGGCAACGCCCGTTTCCATGTCGGGGGAGAAGCTGGCCCAGCCGACACTGTCTACCTCGGTGTTTTCCGTCGCCGCGCTCTTGAAAAAGCAGGCGGATACGATCCCCACTTCACCCGCGCCCAAGACTGGGAACTCAACCACCGTATCCGCCAAGCAGGCGGAACAGTATGGTTCACCCCTGCCCTGTCTGTTACCTACCGCCCTAGGGGATCTTTCTCTGCCTTAGCTACCCAGTACCGCAACTACGGACGGTGGCGCAGAGTCGTGGCAGCCACACATGAAGGCACAATCAATCTGCGCTACTTGGCGCCTCCTGCCATGGTCCTAGGCACCGTCGCAGCCACTGTTTTAGGAACGGTATGGCATCCAGCCTGGATCGTTCCCGCTGGCTACCTCGCCGGAATCACAGCTGGAGCCCTCTCAACCAGCCGCGGTGAACCTCTAAAAGTACGAGCCACTCTTCCTGCGGTTCTCGCCACTATGCACTGGTCTTGGGGCATTGGATTCATTACCAGCCCAAAGGAACTACGCGAAGTCTCTCCCACGCACAACGAAGAAGGCGCCACGGCGACTACGCTTGACCAACGGTGAAAAGTCTCATGATCGTGGCCACTGCGGTGGCCACTGACGCTCGCGTCCTCAAAGAAGCAACAACCCTCGTCGCAGCCGGCCACACCGTTCACATCATCGGAAAAAATGTGCCCGGCGACTTTGTGCCGCCTCCTGGCGTCACAATCTCCTCCGTCGGAGCCTCTTCCGTGCTCCGTAAACAAGGAGCCCAATCCCTCTCCGGCCGTAAACTCTCCCCCCCCATGGCCTTCGCTCGATGGGTCATGCTCCCCACTCACCGCAATTCCACCTTTGCCAGATTCGGTGAAGCCGCTGAACATATCGCGCACGAGCTGGTCATCAACGGTGATGGATTCGACGTAGTCCATGCCCACGACTTCACCTCACTGGAAGTTGGGGTCAGGATTGCCGCACACGCCGCTGTGCCACTGATCTATGACACCCACGAGTTCTGGTCAGGGCGCTCCCGCGAATACCGCCCCACACCGCTGCAAGATGCACATGAGCGACGCCTCGAAGGTGAACTCGCAGCGATGGCGGCAGCCGTAATCACCGTCGGAGATGGCGTCGCTGAGGCCCTGCGGCAGCAATACAAAGAAAACAACTGGCCACACATCACCACGGTCCGTAACTCCTTTCCCGCCCTGCCCGAAGACATCACCGCTTCCCTGCCCGATCTGCCCGAAAAACCTCATGGCATCATCTACGCAGGACGTATCGGCGCCCACCGCGAACTCGAAACTGCCGCCGCAGCAGCAACAACGCTGACTAATGAAGGAATAGATGTTCGTCTCATGGGGCCAGTGGACAACACCTGGCTCAACAGTCACGACACCGGAGCAGCCACCATCGTTGCTCCCACCCGCCCCGACGAAGTCGACGCGCACCTGCGAACATGCGGCCTGGTCCTGGTAGCTCTTGCCCCCGGCTGGAAAAACCATGAGCTTGCCCTGCCCAACAAACTTTTCCACGCCGTCCGTGCTGGAGTGCCCATGGTTGCCTCCGACATCGGTGAACTCGCCGCCGTCGTCCGCAAATACAACCTTGGTACCCTCTACACCCCCGGCAACTCAGACAGCCTTGTCCAGGCCACCCGAGAAGCCATTGCCAAATACTCCGACTTGTGCCAATCAGTACAAGCCGCACAACACGAACTCAGCTGGGAAAGTGACGGCGCAGCCCTCCTATCGGTGTACGACTCTCTCTCAGGAGCCACACCACCCCACCTCCCCCCGACAACGAAAACGCAACACACCACCGCGCGCGTAGTTCGGGAACCAATGGCCAGAGCAGTAAGAACATTGCGTGCACACACACGAGCAAGCACGCGGAAAGGTGAGTAGCCGGTGAGTTCTGACTCGGTCGAACAAGAGGCGGGTCGCGCCGTCACCAGAGCTGTCGACGGATCCATCATCCGCGCCGACGCGGTCCCGTACCACAAATACGAGCCGCATCGTGCAGGACTTCCCAACCTCAAGGTTTACTTCAAAGACCTCTGGGAAAGAAAGGAGTTCGCCGTCGCGAACTCCCGAGCAGGGATGCGCGCAGCAAACACCATGACTTTCTTCGGACAGGCATGGCTCGTCATCAACCCCCTTCTGCTTGCCCTGGTCTACTTCATGCTGGTCACCGTCCTGCAACGCAAGGGATACCAACCCAGCCTTCTAGCCCACATCACCGGTGGCATCTTTGTCTTTTACTACTTCCAAGGCGCAGTACTGCAGGGAGCTTCCTCTGTTACTGGAGCAGGAAAAATGGTGGTAAACACCTCTTTCCCGCGGCTTCTGCTGCCTATGACATCGGTACGCACCGCCCTCTTCCGATTCCTCCCCACCATCCCCGTCTACTTCATCTTCCACATCACAGCCGGTAATCCCTTCACCTGGGCTACCTTCATCATTGCCCCGATCTTCTTGGCCCTGCTCACCCTTTTCACTTTTGGGCTCGCAGCGCTTTTCTCCACCGCCCAGGTGTACTTCCGTGACACCAGCAGCTTCCTGCCATACATCATGCGAATCTGGCTGTACGTATCTCCCGTGCTGTGGACGGTGGATCTCATTGACCGTTACCCGGTCATGAAAGCTCTCATCCCCTTCAACCCCCTGTACTCCCTCATCGGTGGGTACAACCAGGTACTTCAAGAAGGCGTCGTTCCTTCGCTCGACCTGTGGCTCATGGCCATCGGGTGGAGCGTGGTATCTGTCGCCGCAGGTTCGTTCTTCTTCTTGTCGAGGGAGCGTGAGTTCGCTGTCCGTCTCTGATAACACCCCCGCAACACCGGGCCCTGGTACCGACGGAGGCGCCAAAATGACCGAGGAACAAAACAACCGCGAGGCACAAAAGCTCGCCGCACAGGAAAAAGCCCGCGCAGCATCTGCTGAGCGCGCAGCTTCCGAAGCTAAACCCGGCAGCAACAGCGAGGCACTTGTCGGTGGCGTTTTCTCTATGCGCTCAGGCAAAAGCGCCAAAACCGGTTCAATCCGCTATCGCGGTGAGAAAGAGCAACTGCGCGACAACACCGGCCGTACCGACCTGGCAGTCTCAGTGCAGCACCTGCACATCACTTACCGCACCACCTTCGAGCGAGTGCCAACGTTCAAAAACGCCATCGTCCGTGCCGGACGAGGCGAACGCGCAGTCATCGAAGTCAACGCGATCAACGACATCAGCTTCGATGTTCCCAACGGCACTGCCATAGGCATTATCGGCGCCAACGGAGCAGGGAAATCCACCCTCCTACGCGCCATCGCCGGCATCCTCCCACCCAACCACGGGCAAATTGAGGTGTGGGGTAGAGCCAGCACTCTCTTGGCCCTCGGTGTCGGATTCAACGGCATGCTCTCCGGGCGCGAAAACATCATCCTCGGTGGGCTTGCCTCAGGTCTGTCACGCGCGGAAGTAGAAGAACGGGCCGAAGAAGTTGCCGAATGGGCCGAACTGGGAGCATTCATTGATGCACCCATGCGCACGTACTCCTCTGGTATGTACTCCCGCCTAGCCTTCGCTGTGGCAGTGCACATGAAGCCCGATATCCTCATGATCGACGAGGCGCTATCTACCGGTGATGCCACCTTCCGCGCCAAAGCCAACGCGAAAATGGCCGAACTGCGTGCCTCCGCGCGAGCAATGTTCCTCGTTTCTCACGGTCTGTCCAGCATCAAAGAAATGTGCAATGACGCCATTTGGCTGCACAAGGGACGCATCATGATGCACGCCTCCCCAGAGGAATGCATCGATGCCTACACCGAATTCGTCAAGGTCGGAAAAACACCTGCCACCATGGACGAAATCTGACCTCGTGACCATCGAGCAGGGGGCGGATAGTACTAACAGGTTCGCTCCGCCCCCGCTCACCTGGTAAACGTGGACCATGCGTTCTTCCTACGACGTGTCCTTCGTGACAAGCGGTCACGATGTCGCTGATGCCCGCCTGCATCGTGAAGTGCAGGCCCTGGTGGCCCGCGGCATGTCCGTGGAAGTTCTCGGACTCGGTGACCCTGCAGACGGCCCCACCTGCGCGTCTGTGCGAACGTGGAAACGCCCGCACATCATCGCTCGAGCTCCACTGGCAGCCAGGATGGCCGCTTCAGCCGGTGGGCGTGTTCTGGTCACCCTCGACCCTGACTCAGCAGTCGCTGCAGGAACCATCGTCATGTCTTCCGGTCGAGTTCTTGTCGTCGATATTCATGAAGACTACGCAGCCCTCCTACGTGACCGGCCATGGGCAAACAAAGCAGCAGGATTACCTGGCATCATTGGAAACGGTATCGTAGAAGCATTTACCACCATCGCCAAACGAGCCGCGCTAACTCTTGTCGCTGACGATCACGTACCTCCACTGGAGGCACGAAATCGACTCGTTCTGCGCAACGAGCCCGTGCCAGCTCTCCTGCCAGACCCCGCCGACCCCGACCCCAAACCCCGGGCTGTGTATATCGGTGATGTGCGCAGATCCCGAGGTTTATTCGCAATGATCGAGGCGCTACGTCTGGCTCCGGACTGGACTTTGGACATTGTCGGGCCAGTAGCGCCCGCCGACGCAGAAGAACTCACTGCTAGCTGCGATAGCGACAACCGCCTAGCTGAGAGAGTCCGCCTGCATGGACGCCGTCCGCCACACGCCGCATGGGAGATAGCGCGCGGAGCCTGGGCAGGTTTAGTACTTCTCGCTGAGACTCCTGCCTTCCAACAGGCACTGCCAAGTAAGCTCGGCGAATACCTTGCGTGCGGACTGCCAGTAATCAGCACCGACCTGCCGCGACAGCATGATGTTCTGGCCGACACGGAAGCCGGAATCCTCGTGCCGGTAGGAGAAGATGCTGCTGTCGGTGCCGCAGTTGCTGCCCACATGCAGAAATGGTCCGAGCGGCCAGAGATCCACGCCCGCGCCCGCGCCGCTGCGCTCACCGAGGCTACCCGCCTGCGATCTGCGCGCAGCGGCTACGACGACTTCGCCGACGCTATTAGTGAACTTCTTACAGTCCGCTGATAATTCATTTTCAAGCGGGAAGACGCGCGCGAATCACCCAGCCTGACGACGGGCCACAGCGCCCAAAACACGGCAGAATGAACCCCGGACGCCTCACACGCGCTTCCACCGCCGCCGCAGGCCCAACTCCACAGCACACGACAAAGCGCCCAACGAGAGGGAGGCCACTTCCATGAGCGCGTCCACCCCGAACAACGCACGACGAGCCGCGAGCAAAGCGGCACGAAAGGCACTACGGCTCGCGCTTGGTCCGCAATCACCTCTTCGAAAAGCTTTGCCTGATCCGGTCAAAACACAGCTGCGTGTCGTACGACGTCACCTACCCGCCGCCGCCGTACGCATTGTCGACGCCAGCACAGGCAAAACCCCAGCAGCACCGATCGACCCAGCGGTACTGGCCGCAGCCTCCCGTCGGCCATTCCTACCCAACGAACCTGTTCGAGTATGGGTAGCCCCCGCGAACTTCGCAGGCCAAGGAAAAGCCTGGGCAGACGCGATGGAGACACACATCACCGGCGTCGGAGCCCGCTCCATGGCTGTTAAAGGAGCTATCCGATTCCCCGTCGATCAAGAAGTAGCCCCTGAGGCCTACCGCGACATCGGCTGGCAAAAAGAGCAAGAAAAATACGTCTTTGCTCACTACACCCACGCCCTCATCGAAGCCGAACGTCCCCTATTTGGAACCCGATACGGCAATACCTGCGAGATCGAAATCAACCGGCTCACCGAAGCGGGGCTAGCTGTTGCGTTGATATCCCACGGATCTGACCTACGCATCCCTTCTAAACACGCACAAATGTTCCCGCACAGCCCCTTCGATGACCCGGAGGACAGGACATACCAAATCCTCGAAAAGCGGGCCCTCAACAACGCCCGCATCATCGAACAGTTCGATGGGCCCGTTTTTGTTTCCACCCCAGATCTCATCGACTATGCCCCGCGCGCCCACTGGTGCCCCACCGTCATCGATACCTACCACTGGGATTCAGACTGGCCCCTCCTGGCACGCCCTATCCCACGCGTGGTGCACATTCCCAGCAACGGCAAGCTCAAAGGAAGCGACTTCATCGACGAGATCTGCACCCAGCTCGCTGAAGAAGGGCACATCGAATACCGCACCCCCCGAGGCGTATCTCACACTGACATTCAACGCGAGTTCAGCGAAGCTGACATCGTTATCGACCAACTCGTCATGGGGTTGTACGGAGTAACTGCAATTGAAGGACTCGCCGCTGGCCGCGTAGTTGTGGCATTCCTGGGTGACGTGGTGCGTCAGCGTGTCAAAGAAGTCTCCGGACTGGATATTCCTATTAAAGAAGCAACTGTAGAAACCCTGCGCGAAGTCCTCCTCGATATCATCACCGACCGCGATAGCGCCCGTGCCTTCGCCGCGAAAGGGCCGGACTACGTCGCCGAAATTCATGACGGGCGACTATCAGCGAAAGTGCTCTCCGAGCATTTCACCGGCGGGAAAATTGCTACCGCCACCGACGCACTCGCTGAACGCGAAGCCGAACCAGTAGCCCCTTTCAAACCTGTCCCCGATCTCACCGCTGCACGACGAGTGTTCATCGGGCCAGCTAACCTCGCCGGGCAAGGGACAGCTTGGGCACGCGCCCTGCGCACTCACCTAGATGGCGTATCCGCTACCTCGATGGCAACCCGCGGCCATCTCCTGCGCTTTCCCAGCGACTATCAGATCGACCCAACATTCTTTTCCGACGAAAGCTGGAGCGAACGGCAAGAACGCTATCTCGGCGAGTTCTACACGCACATTCTCATCGAAGCGTTGCGGCCCGTGACCGGTTTCCGACATGGAACCCGCGCCACCGGCGAGATACCAGTACTGCGCGAAGCAGGCCTAAACATCGCGCTCATCGCCCACGGCGCAGATGTGCGCGTTCCCAGCATTCACCGTAAAGAACACCCTTGGTCTCCTTACGGCGAAACCTGGGACGGTGTGCCCTCCCTCGAGGTTCTGGAACAACGCGCACAACGCACCATCGAAGCGATGACCCAATTCTGCGGGCACACGTTCGTTTCCACTCCTGACCTACTCGACTACGTGCCTCAGGCGCGTTGGTGCCCAATCGTCGTCGATGTCGACTCTTGGCAAAGCGAAGAACAAAACCCCCACGAAGGGGTGATGCGCGTGATGCACGCCCCCAGCCACTCGCTGTTGCAAGGAACGATGCTTATCGAACCAGCCGTCACCGACCTGGCCCGCAAAGGCGTCATCACATACTCCAACGTTGGTGGCACTGCGCCGAGCCGTATGCGGGCCCGATACGCAGCAGCCGACGTCGTTCTCGACCAATTCGCGCTTGGCACCTACGGTGTCACTGCATGTGAAGCGATGGCGGCGGGACGAGTTGTCGTAGGGCACGTGACCGAAAAAACCCGCGAACAAATCACCGCGGACACCGGTCTAGAGCTACCTATCGTTGAGGCTAAGCCAGATCAGATCGAACAGGTGCTACGCAGCCTGGCAGAAGATCCACAGCGGAGAATAGCGCTCAGTCAAGCAGGGCAAGACTTCGTTCGAGCAGTACACGACGGCACTAAGTCAGCAAATGTCCTTGCCACCTGGATCAACTGACCCCGCACCTTCCTGTCCCCATAACGGCAAACGGTGCGTGTGCGTAGCAACCCGCCACGCACACGCACCAGCAGCTGCATGCATGACCCACCACGTCGAAACATGCAGAGCTGAACTGGCCGCAACACCCAAAGCACTTAGCGCAATGAGATAACCGATTGCCTCATACCGTGCGACACGGGTATCAGGAACACGCACAGACCCCGCCAGCGTCACCAGCACCCCCACTACGAACATGCCGTAACAAACAGCAATAGGAACACCGTACTGGGTCAGCAACTCCATAAAAGCGTTGTGAAGATTCGTCAGCTTCAAAGTTGCAGGAGCCGGATCATGCCACAACAAATACTCAAAAGAACCAGCCCCCGAACCAAGCCACCCAGAATCACGCAAATAACGCCACGCAGTCTTCAGTAACTGCAGCCGAAGAGTGTCTGAACGCCGCGTTTCTGCCCCAGCCTGCGCCACCAGCATCTGCATAACAGGATTACGCGCCACTAACGCTGGCACGGTGAAAGCAGCAACAACCCCACAGCAGATAACCCCACACGCCACCCTCACCAGCACACGGGATCGTCCAGATACGTCAGCACACCGCTGCCGCCAAACCAATGAACGTTCCCCACGACGAGTAAGCATCCGCCGCCGCACCTCCAACGCCAGCACAACAACCAGCGCCAACACCCCCGAACGGCTTTGAGTAACAACCACCGCCACACAACCAGCAGCAACCACACCCAGCACAACCACAGAAAACAGGCGCGAACGCGACTGCGCCGCTAACGCAATCGCCCCAACGATCATCGCCACCAAAGCAGTCGCGAAATTATTGGGATTGATATAAGTGCCCACCACGACAGGTTCAGGAAAAATAAACGGATTCCTCGCAGAGATCCACAAATGCTGCCGTGTGAAAATCTCCCACCCAGCTACAACAACTGACAACACAAGTCCAAAAAACCAGCCCAGCCGCATACTAGTCATCCCAACGCTGGTTGCTTGCGTGCACGCATAAACAGCTAAAGCCATAACAAAAGCCGTAAACAGTCGCGTCAACTCAAGCTCACCAGCACGTACGTCAGGAGTGCGAGCCAAAGCATACGGAGACCAGAAAACAAAAGCCGCAACAAAAAAGGGAAAAGCCCACGCAGCAGGTCGGAAAATGCGCGGGCCACTACTGATAAAAGCAACAAACGCTACGGCAGCGACAACACACAAAAAAGCGTTCTCTAGCCCCATCTCATGCAAGGGAAGAGAGACCAAGCCGCCAGCCACAGTAAAAACAACGGCGCAAGCTCCCCCCGCAGCGACGAGATAGGAAAACCACGTCACCGACAGCGGGCGAGAAGTGTTGAATTCGCCACTGGCCAGTAAGCCTGACGCCTCATCAATATCTTCGCCTCGCATAAGAATTGAGCGTATCGGCGTTACGGCCCATACAGGGGATACGCCACCGTGAAAACAGTCAGGAACTACAGTGGTACAGGTGACTCCGCGACGCGTTCTCATGATGGTTGGCAATGACATTCGCCACGACACCCGTGTCCTCAAAACTGCGCTGGCGCTAGCCGACGGTGATATTGAGGTCACCATCTTGGGATACAGCTCCACAGGAGTGCGGGAACAATCAACGCTGGGCCCAGTACGCATCGTGCGCGTACCGGTGGCATGGCGATTCCGTGACCGAGCCAACGCCGCCCGCAAAGCACGACGAGACAAACGCCTCATTGTGGTAAACGAGCCATCTCCGCGCGAAAAAAGACTGCGCGAACTTCAACTTAGCCTGCGCCAACGCGAAGCTGCCGAACAAAAAGGCGCTAACGGAGCAAACCGCGCTACCCGAGCCGCCCTATGGCGAGTAGCGCAAACAAAGCTTGAACAACAGGCCACACGCTTGAGCAAGTACGAAGATAACTGGCGTCAAAAACTGTACGAATCAATCGACAACTCCGCCGCCCTCGTAGCCTGGCGTCGCGATATCCCCGAAATTGACGACTACGCGCTCGCATTTGACCCAGTAATTGATTCCCTGGAATGGGACATCATTCACGCCCACGACGTGCACATGGTTGGTATCGCGGCGCGGGCGGTAGCACGTAGACGAGCCAACGGTAAGGAAGCAGCCTGGGTTTACGACGCTCACGAATACGTAGCTGGTCTTTCGATCTATCCGGGCAGGCCAGTGCGCAAGCGAGCCGCCTACCTCGATCTGCAGAACGAATACATCCGCGACGCCGACGCCGTGGTCACAGTGACACAACCCCTGGCTGAGCAGCTGCAGAAAGACTACGACCTAGCCAGACAACCAACAGTGGTGATGAACGCCCCAGTGCTTTCCGCAGCTGAACGCTCGGCGGAGGTCTCACTTCGTGAGGTATGCGGCGTTGATAAGAAAACACCACTACTGGTGTATTCGGGAGGGGTCACTGCCGCCCGAGGCGTCGATACAGCCGTACGCGCGTTACTCGCACTACCTGAGGTGCATGTGGCAGTGGTATGTGTGCCACGAACCACCACAGCCCCAGTACGTGAACTCACCGAATTGGCACGAACCTGTGGCGTTGAGGACCGAGTGCACTTCATCGAACCGGTGCGCCCAGATCACGTGAGCGGTTTTGTCGCCGAAGCAGACCTCGGACTCATCCCCATCCTGCACTTCGGTAGCCACGAGTTCGCGCTCGCGAACAAGTTGTTTGAGTACTTATTTGCCGGTCTACCAGTGGTTGTCAGTGATACGCGTGCACAGAAAGAGTTCGTTGAGCGTGAACAGGTGGGGCTAGTTCATGAGGCAGGCAACCCAGCCTCATTCGCGACAGTGGTCAAAGAAGCACTATCGCGTAAAGATGAATTTCAGAAACGTATCCGCCAAAACACCGACCTATTGACGCCATACGCCTGGGAGTATCAGGAAAAAACACTGCGTGAGCTATACCGCGACCTATTCCGTCGAGGGCTTCCGGTAGGGAAGTCGTTGATGGTGCGAGCGAATAGTGTCGCGGTCGGGGATGCAGGGATAAGCGAGCCGCAATCTAGTTCGACTCTAGAAGAGATGGTAGAGCGGCCAATTAGTCATGATGACCGGGCAAGTTACGTTGGGTTTGGGCCAGCAAATATGGCTGGCCAGGCATGGCAATGGGCTAAGGCACTCGAGCGAGCGATACCCGGGGTGAGCACCTCTGTGATGGAAGTGGACCGGGGACAGAAGTTCCGGTATCCGCATGACACGTGGGTCGAGACGACAACCTATCGGCGTGATGTCAAGTGGGCGCAGGCGCTGGAAAATCGTGCAGTGAAGGACTGGACGCATGCCCTGGTGGAGGCCGGGCGGCCTGTGTTCGGGTTGCGGCATGGTCATGACTTTGTTGGGGATGTGAAAGTGTTGCGCGCGGCAGGCGTACGGGTGGGGCTGCTGTTGCACGGCAGTGAGATCCGTAACCCGTCAATCAATGCCCAGCAGACACCATGGTCGCCTTTCGCTGACCCGGCAGATGAGCAAACTGCTCGGTTACAACGGGTAGTGGATATCCTCGCGCCGAAAGTGCGAGCCTTCATGGCTGACGAGGCCTTCGGCGGTCCTGTGTTTGTCTCAACACCAGATTTGTTGCGGCACATGCCGGGTGCGTATTGGCTTCCAGTGGTGGTTGATGTCCAGATGTGGAGCGCTGAGTCGGCTGTGCTGGATAAACCGGTACCTGTAGTGCTCCACACACCGAGCCGTTCCTCGTTGAAAGGAAGCGCTCACGTTGAAGCCGCGGTGGGGCCGCTCGTCGAAGAAGGGCTTATCAGATATGAGCGGGTAGAAGGCGCCACCCAAAAAGAAATGGTCGACCTGGTCAAAGGCGCTGACATTGTGCTCGACCAATTCGCTTTAGGCGGGTACGGGGTAGCCGCGTGTGAAGCGATGGCGGCAGGAAAACTTGTGCTTGGACATGCCATCGAAGAAGTTCGTGAGCATGTGAAGTCTCAAACGGGGCTGGAAGTACCGGTGGTTGAGGCACCTGCAGACCGTTTAGAGGCAGTGTTGCGTGAGGTCCTCACTGATCGTGACGGATTCAGCGCAGTGGCTGCTTCTGGACCAGAGTTTGTGCGCCAAGTGCATGACGGCACCCGATCCGCGGCAGTGCTGGCTGAGCGGCTGAACATCCACTCCTGAGAAAACTGCACCAGTTTCACTGCAACGGTGAGGGGGGGCTTTCCATCAGACACAAGCGATGGAAAGCCCCCCTCAGCGGCAAGGCAGATCAGCTCTTGCGGTAGAGCTTCTTCGTTGCGTAAGCGGGCTCGCAGGTGACCTGTACACCCAGGTTCCGGAAAATGCCCTCATCGACGCTGCCCAAGATGGTGGAGGAGTGCACATCGCAGCCACGCAGATTCTGCAGCTGCTCCAGAGCTAAGCGAGCGTTTTCATCGTGCTTGGCGCCCACAGCCAGGGCAATAAGCACCTCATCGGTGTGCAGACGCGGGTTGTGACTGCCCAGATGCTGTGTTTTGAGGGCTTGGATGGGGGCGACCGTGTCGGGGGAGAGCAGATGCACCTTGTCGTCGATGCCAGATAATGCTTTGAGTGCGTCAAGCAGGATTGCCGAGCTCGGTCCTAGCAGCGAGCTGGTCTTGCCAGCGATGATGCGCCCATCAGGTAGTTCGATCGCAGCGGCAGGGCCCTTAGAACGCTTAGCGAGCTTGCGGGCAGGTTCAACGACAGGACGATCAGTATCGACGACCCCGAGTTTGCTCATCGTTAGCGCGATACGTTCGCTCTCAACTGGTTCGATCTGCTCTTTGTGCTCGCGGGCTAAAGCCTTGAAGTAGCGGCGGATCACTTCCTGCTTAGAGGCATAGCGGACGACCTCGTCATCGCTGATGCAAAAGCCCACCATGTTGACACCCATGTCGGTGGGGGAGGCGTAGGGAGAAGCCCCCATAATCTGCTCGAACAGCAGATTTAAGACAGGGAAAACTTCGACGTCACGGTTGTAGTTCACTGTCTGCTCACCATGCGCAGCCAGATGGAACGGGTCAATCATGTTGACATCGTCGAGGTCGGCAGTAGCGGCCTCATAAGCCAGGTTCACGGGATGATCCAGTGGCAGGTTCCAGATCGGGAAAGTTTCGAACTTCGCGTAGCCAGACTCCACACCGCGCTGATGGTCCTGATAAAGCTGCGAAAGACACGTAGCCATCTTTCCTGAACCTGGGCCGGGGGCAGTGACAACGATAAGGTTGCGGGTGGTTTCGATGTAGTCGTTGCGTCCGTAACCCTCTTCACTCACAACGAGCGCGACATCGTTGGGGTAACCCTTGATGGGGTAGTGACGGTAGACAGTCAGCCCCAAACGTTCGAGTTTGCGTTTGAAAGCTTTCGCGGTGCGGTTGTCTTCGCTCCAGTGAGAAATCACCACGCTGCCGACGTACAAGCCATAGGTGCGGAACTCATCAACTAGGCGGAGCACATCTGCGTCGTAGCCGATACCCAAATCGCCACGGACCTTGTTAGAAGCAAGGTCTCGAGCGTTAACAACAACGACCATCTCGACGTCGTCTTTCATCGACTCGAGCATCACCAGCTTGTTGTCCGGAGTGAAACCGGGCAGCACACGCGAGGCGTGATGGTCATCAAAGAGCTTTCCACCAAACTCCAGATACAGCTTCCCACCGAACTGTGCTCGACGTGCACTGATGTGCTCGGTCTGCATACGGATGTACTTGTCGCGGTCAAAGCCAATGGCGTGTGCGTTCACAATTCCTCCCCAGGGTATGCCGCAGGGAGCTTATCGTTTTGGCCTGCCAGTACGTGCGATGTGACGCATCCCAATCACATCAATAACTGCTTCAACGAGAGCCTTCCATCGCCCAAATACCTACTAACGGCTCGCCAAAACATATGTGTGGGGGACGTGAAAGTCATGTGAGGTTCTTGTGAGGTTCATGCCCCAGAGTTCTAGATGTCGGTAGGGAAACCCGGAAATCAGGGGCCGGGCGCCTCGCTCACGCGAGGCGTTCCCCACCGTCAAAGACACTGGACGCACCACCGACGGTGTCGATGGTCATGTGAAGGAGAAGACAATGTCCGCTCGTTTTTCCGTAGGTAAAGTCGCCTCTGCAGTCTTGGCGGTCTCCCTCATCGCAGGACCCTCGCTCAGCATCATCGCTCAAGACAGCACCGCCTCGGCCGCACCGACAGAAGCCCAAACAGTCGCCAACGTGCGCAAGACCGCCGGGCCCAAACTACCCAGCGTCCGCCTCTGGACCGAGTCCACCTTCAAACACGGACAGCAGCTGACCGTGTTCGCAGACGCAGGCAGCGACAAATCTGGACGCAGCTTCACCCACGCCACCGTTGTTGGGCCACACGGCATTAAAGGCACCCTCCACCCAGCCGCAGATGCAGGAGCACTCACCACAGACATCATGATCCCCGCCGACCTTAAAGGTTCCTGGATCCGTCTCACACTTATTGCCCCGGATGGGCGCACCGCGAACGCCATCGTTCACAGCAACTGATCTCCCCTTACTCGCCTGCCGGTCGGAAACTCCCCAGAGAACGCAACCCCACCGGCCGGCAGGTTTACCCTCACTACACGATCAGTCCCATGAGAGGACATAAGGCATGGCACAGCCCATGAATAACCGCGCAAAAATGGCTGCAACTGCGGCGCTAGCGCTTCTTATCTCTCTCACCGGCTGCTCCGTCCCCGACCAAGGAACCGTGACCGCGGCACATGGATCGGCCCTGCCAGCAGTAACCCCTGCCAGCGGAGAAGACCACGCCGCGTTGAATAGCGCAGCGAAAAAAGGCCAGTTCTACCTCCAAGACTGTGACAAGTCACTTGTGCAACGCCCCTCCTCTTTCACCCTCGCATGCGCTGATTCAAACTCCGCCCTCGATTCAGTGAAATGGGACAATTGGGGAGATACCCAAGCCACAGGCAGCGCAGTCCTACGCGAGAACAGCTGTGTCCCTAACTGTGCTGAAGGGAAACCTGTCTCCTACCCAGTGCGGATCAAAGCCACCGGCGCCCTTACCGCTAACGGCGCTGGCGCCTACACCAGCATCGAAATTACCTACACCGACAAAGTCCCCGAAGGACAAGACAAAACCACGGTATGGAGCGCTCGACGCTGACGCGACTCACGCGCTCATAAACGTCACCTCAGTTTGCGCACCAGACAGCCCCGGATGCCGGGCATCAGGCTCAGAACGGCCTAATGTCACCACGGCCCCCATCGTCTCAGCGTGCTTAAACGCAATCGTCAGCCCCAACCCTGATCCCTTACTACCAGTCCCAGCATGAAACGGGCGCGGGCCATTCTCAATAACGTCTTGCGGATAACCAGGTCCCGCATCACGCACCGTCAACGTATTGCCATCCACCTGAAATAGCGCTTGACCACCACCGTGGCGCACCACGTTAGTTACCAAGTTGCTGATCACCCGATCCAACCGTCGAGTATCGACCAGCACCTCTGCCGCCGAACCAGCCACGAACTCCACCTCAGCGCCCACATCACCCAGACGTCGCAATGACTCCTGCACCGTCACCGCCAAATCCACCCGCTCCACATCAGCAGGTTCAGCAGCCCGATCCAGTCGCGACAACTCCAACAGGTCATCTACTAGACGACGCAGCCGAGTCACCTGCCGGCGCACAATTGAAGAAGACTCGTCATCGGGCAACAATTCCGCAGCACTGACCAACGCCGTCAACGGCGTACGCAACTCATGTGCTACGTCTGAGGTAAACGCACGCTCCAACTCCACCCGCCCACGCAGCGTAGCCGCCATGTCATCGATGGCAGCAGTCAACACGGCCACCTCATCGTGACCTTTCTGGCTCACCGAAACATCCTCACCATCAGCGATCATCACCACCCCATCAGCTGCCCGGCGAAGCCGTGAAGAGATAGTGATACCCGCAATCCACCCCAACAAACCCGACAGCACTAACGACGCCGCAGCTGCGATACCCAACGTCTGCAGACGATCTTCGTTCTGCTTAGCCAACGTTGAAGCATCCAGCTGAACCACCAGCGCCACCTCTGGCCCCAACCTGGCTGCAGCCCACATATGCGCGCCGTCGTAATAGGTGGTCTTCTCCTTCGTATTCGGGTCAGCCAGTGCCGAACGCACCGCCTCAGGAGCAGAATCCGTATCCATCGAAGCCCCCAAACGTAACCGGCCATCCAAGGAATACCCTTCACTGGCAGCGATCAACCGTGCCAACGCCTGCCCCCGCACCGCATCCGTCGCCGAATCCGCAGCCCGCACTGCCAGCACACCACTGACCACACACGAGACCAACAGCGATGTCACCGCCACCGCCACCGTGATGTACACCCGCACCGACCTCAACCGCCGTAATGCAGGCAACCCCTTCCTCGACCTACACGAAGACCCAGCGAAACTCACTCCACCACCAGCTTGTACCCCAGCCCCCGCACCGTATGGATAATCCCCGGACCAATCTTCGAACGCAATCGACCAATACTGACCTCAACCACGTGGTCATCACCCCAATCACCGATATCCCACACCAAATCCAAAAGCTGCGACTTAGTCAGCACCCTGCCCGGACGATCCAAAAACGTCGCCAACAAACGAAACTCCGTGCCCGACAAAGTGATCTCAACCCCATCGCTATGCCGAAACACCGTCATCCCATCCCGATCCACCCGCAAATCACCCACTGCCTGCACATGCGGCGCAGACAACCGTGACCTAGCCCCCGCACCCGCCTGCACCCCAGCGGCCATAGAACGTCGTGACACAGCCACAATCCGGGCCGCCAAAATAGCCCCATCGAACGGCTTAATGACATAGTCATCAGCCCCGGCCTCAAACCCAGCCAACTGGTCATACGGCAACTCCCGCGCCGTCAACATAATCACCCCCAACGGAGCAGCACGCTCACGCAACCGACGCGTCAACGTGATCCCATCCATCCGAGGCATCGCAATATCCACCACCGCCACCTGCGGTGAAAGCCCCTCACGATCTAAACGCGCCAACAACTCCAACGCATCCACACCATCAGCAGCCGTCTCCACCACAAACCCCTGCTTACGCAACACCAACGACGTCGTCATCCGAAGATCGTCGTCATCCTCCACCACGAGCACCCGCAGCCCACCCTCGTCGCCGCTTTTCACGTCAGCATCCATACACACAAGGGTAGAGACCCAAGCAGCCCATCTCACGGACCCTCACCAGCACCATCAACCACCCACAACACACACAAGCAGGGGCGAAGCCACACAGCCTCGCCCCTGCTTAAAAACACACATCACCGTGCGCGCCGCGCCTGCAACGCCCGCTTCGCCGCCGGATACCCCACCACCACATCCGGTCCAGGATGCCGACGAGCCAACAACCACGCACCCCGCTGCGACCGCGCATCCACAGGGAACACCAAATCCGCTCCCGCAAACACCTCCGAGGCCGTCCGAGACCGCGACAACGCCACCGCAAACCGCGTCGAAATACTGCCGTGCCTCACCGCAATCGCCTGCTGCGCCACCTTCGCCAACGGCCTATCACTAGCCTTAATATTTGCTTTTGCCGCTCGCTTGACCTGCACAGCCTTGGCCTTAACCCTACGGCTACGCCACTTCACCCCCTGCCGCACCCGCTCCGGATGATACTTCGGCAACGAGACCGAAGCACGCGCCTCCGCACCCGTGCGATACACCCCACCATTGGGGTCAGCAATACGCCCCGGAGTCACATGATCCTGCACCACCTCACCCATCTGACCAGCAAGATCAGACACGCTCACCGGAGACTCCTCACCTCCTGCACCAACAACTCCACCACGCTCACCCGGAGCCGATTCGGCAACCAGATCAGCAACATCCGCGCCAACACCAGAGCCACCCAACGTCTGCACGCTCAACGGCTCCGGCCGACGCACGTCCAACCGCGGACCAAACACAAAATGCCGAGCCACCGGCAACGGCTCAACCGGCGGCTGCCACGCCAACAGCTCCACCTCATCAGTGTCCAACAGCTCCAAATTCTCCCGCCACATCCGGATCGTCTCAGCAGAAACACCCCGACCCGTATCAAGCAAAACAATCTTCACGCCTGTTCCTCCACATCACCCGCAGGACCATCCAACACGACCCCACCAACCGGCACAGGTACAGCTTCCTTCAACGCCGACACACGCGGCTCCAGCTGGATATCCCGCGCATACCTCCGCGCGAACTGCGCACACGCCGCCCGTGTCTCCTCCGAAGCCGACCGCGCCGCACGCCCAGCCTCCACCAACGCCTCCGCAATCGAATCCGGCGACAAATCCTTCACCGGGAACCACAACGGATATTCACGCAACACATCCGTCGCCGCGTTCCCCGGATCATGCACAGCAACAATCGGCAAAGCGCTCGCCGCGTACTCGAACACCTTCCCGCTCGTCACATAAATTCCCTTGCCAAGAACCAACAACAATGCATCAAACGTGTCATAAATCTGCCGCACCTTAGCCTTCGGCACCGGGCCCTGATACGACAACTCATCCTTGGCGTGCTCCTCCACCAAATTCAGCAACGCTGGCGACGGAGCCGAATAAAAACCTAAATACCCCCACAACTGCGCTTGCGCATTCGACAACTCAGCACTACGACCCCGCGCAATCTCCCACCCCTTCGCAAACTCCGCGATCGGTACCCGCGCACTAGCCGTTCCGATATACCCAAACACCAACGGCTTATCAGCTGATGGGCTTTTAGTCGTTGGCGCTGGCGCAAACTCAGGGTCATACCCATTAGCCACCACATGCATCCGCTCCGCCACCTCCGGATGCCGCTTGGCATGCCAGGCACGAATCGGCTCATTGACAAACCACACCTCATGCGCATCCGCCAACAGACGCCGCTCCAACTTATCGACGCGACCACCCTCAGGATGCAAGAACGTTCCATCAAACACATCCAGCATCCACGCATCCCGATAATCCATTACATACGGAACACGGAAACGCCGATACAACGCATCTGCAGCCATGAAATCCACATTCGGGTTCGCCGTCGCCACCGTCATATGTACGCGCTTGCGTTGATGGATATCAATCGCGGCCTGTTCCAAATCACGCCGCCACGGCCCATAGTTCGACTCCGGAAAATCACGCATATCCCGGTACTTGCGACTGCGTCGCCACACCTTCGGCGCCAAAGCCCGCAAAGGCGACCAATTCCGTACATTCATGTCCATGCTTGGCCACGGAAACGGAATCCGAACTATCTCAACTGCAGGATCCACCTGCTCTTCCAGCGAAAAATCCGCACCCGTGTAGTCAATGAACGTTTCACGCGTAGCAGTAAGAACAGTGACATCCCATCCCTGACGCACGAAACCATTCACAGTGGCCAATGCTCGATACACACCACCGCCACGTGAAGGCGGAAAACCCCACGCGACATACAACATGTGCGGACGGAAAAGATCGGCATCCGGCGGCGGGGTAGGGGTGGTCATGAGTTACGACATCTCCTCAAACGGATGCGGCTGCAAAGGAAACCCACCGAACACGAAGCCCCACAACACGCAGAAACGGTCACGAGAAACGGTGGAACAAAAAGCTCTCCGCAACATTAACGCCTCAAACAACCTCAGCGCGCACCGCACGACACGGCCACACAGCCCACCAAGTGTGCCGCCCACAGCAAACAGCCAGGGCGGCACACACACTCACATACGAGCCAATGCACAACGCGCTGAATCCACCGCCACGACCAAAGAAGCACCCAACATGATCGAGTCCTTGATCACTAGCCGCCCCACTCCCGAAAGGTATGGGAAACCGTGCTCCGCCGAACCCAAAGCAGGAACCCACGCCTCCGGAGTAGTCACAAGAAAACTCAAAGTGACAAAGCTCATCCCCGTCAAAGCTACGCCACCTATCACTCCAAGAACGGGATGAATCCAATGCCCCAAAATCAGCAACCCGATTGCCACAATAGTAGCGCCAATAAGAAGAGCAGCGACATAGGAACCATTCATGGCATGCCAATCCTTATTGGCGGCCACCAAAGCGCCCTCCGGATTCCGGTGACTTTTGTAACCAGACGGATCATTGTAAAGCCAACTCATAATAGGGCTGTTCGCAACAAAAGGAGCGATGCCCTCAGCCTCATACGGCACCACCTTGAGGCCACCAATCCACAAAGTAACAACAGCCAAACCAATACGCGTGAGAGTTAAGCTCACCCGATCCAGCTTCGCCACCGCTTCCAAGACGTTACGCATGATTTCTTCCCCAAACTCTTTAATCTCCGAGGGAAGAATTTCCAATCGCCAACCTGCGCTCCTCACGTCGCCGCAGATGTTCACCTAACGTGGCATGACGACGAGCGAGCTCGCCCATCACCCGCTCAATCTCCACCATCGTCTCCTCATAAAGACGAGCAGCCTCAGGGCAATCATCCGAATACTCATTCCCAGAATCGAGACATTCAATAAACGGACGAACCCGGCTGGGTGGAATGCCACACGACGCCAGATGCCTAATCTCACAAGTCACGAGAAAATCTCTCTCGCTATAAACGCGGTAACCATTCTCACTGCGCTCCGGCGACAACAAACCCAACGACTCGTAATACCGGAGAGCCTTCACAGTCACGCCCGCCCTCAGTGCGAGAGCACCGATCTTCATTTCTTCCCTCTCCATGACCGGATCAGGCTAAAACCCTGCCCCCAAGGTCAAGGCAACCCGACCACACCAACATCAACACCATCTCAACGCACAACCCACCACCCGCATTCACCACAGCCCCCGCGCGCCAAGGCACCCCAACACAACTAGGCTTCCCCCCAACACATCAACCGTGATCCGCAGGCCTACAAACCAACCAACAACGGCACTGCACACATCACCCAAACAGCAGGAGAACCATGACCGAGGCATCCGTCCGCATCCAAGCAAGCGCCGACGTCGCCGACAACGCCGTCTTCGGAGAAGGCAGCGCCGTCTGGCACCTAGCCCAAGTCCGCGAGGACGCAGTACTAGGGAAAAACTGCATCATCGGACGCGGCGCCTACGTCGGCAGCGGCGTAAAAATGGGAGACAACTGCAAACTCCAGAACTACGCCCTCGTCTACGAACCCGCCGAACTCGAAGACGGCGTCTTCGTCGGACCCGCCGTCGTCTTCACCAACGACCACTTCCCCCGCTCCATCAGCCCCGACGGCACCCTCAAACGCGGAGACGACTGGGAACACGTCGGCGTCACCTGCCGTCAAGGAGCATCCATCGGCGCCCGATCTGTATGCGTCGCCCCCGTCGAAATCGGAGCCTGGGCCCTAGTCGCCGCTGGCTCCGTCGTCACCAAAAACGTCCCCGCACACGCACTCGTCGCCGGAGTGCCCGCTAAACGCATCGGCTGGGTCGGCCGCGCAGGTGAACCCCTCACCCCCGGCGAAGACGGACTATTCACCTGCCCCAGCACAGGAGAGAAATACCGCCAAAACGGCGAAACCCTCGAACTTCTCGAAAACTGAAAACCCCGCACAAACACGTGTGCCGGTGGCCAGAGACACCCCCTCAAGCCACCGGCACGATCACAAACCCGCAGGGCTACTCAGCATCGGAATTATCGCGGCCACTAGTACGACGAGGCTGCTTGCCCAACACATACCCCTCTAAAAACCCAACACCCCACCCGTAATGAATCCCCGCAAACGCCAACGGCAACGACTTCACATCCACCGGCGCTGAATCCTCACGACCCTTCAATGCCTTCGCGCTCGCAACAGCAAGACCCCCCAAATACGGGGCATAACCAGCCAGCGCCAACCGCGGATGACGCGAAGCCAAAGCCGCCAACGCTACAGTGCCCATCACCGCCACCGGAGCCGCCAAGTGACGCGGCCGCAACGCCTCCCGGCCGTTCTTGCGCACCATCAACGCCTTACCCCGCCCATATCGCCGATACTGACGGAACAAGTCCGGCACGTTGTCACGCACATGCCACAAGATCCCCATCTGAGGATCAAAACCGATCTCATACCCCGCCAACGCAATCCGGTGGTCGAAATCCACGTCCTCATTAACCATGAGGTTCTCGTCCCAACCACCTACCTGACGAGCAACATCGGCGCGATACACACCAAACGACGCGTGGTCAGTCAACTGATACTCAGTGCCGAAGTGGTTAATCGAATCACCAATTGCGAACGGACTCGACTGCACCAGCCCAATCGCCCGCCCCGTGGGAGTAGAAGAAACCCCAGTACGCAACCCCCCCACTGCAGCCAATTTCGGATTCTCTGCAAAACGCTTCAATGCCTGTGCGAAATACCCCGGCGTGATCGTCGCGTGTCCATCAACCCGCGCTACAAACGAACCACGCGCAGCAGCCAACCCCACATTCAAACCCGACGGGATCACCACTTTCGGGTTATCCAACAGGCGCACACGCTCATCCTGTGACGCTAGTCGTCGCACAATCGCCGCTGTGTCATCCGAAGAACGACCATCGACAACAAGTACCTCAACATCCACGCCCTCCTGGGACAGGATCGACTTCACCGCCCCCTCCACTGAAGCCGACTCGTTGAGAACAGGCATGATCACGCTGACCAACTCAGACATGAAGCGATCACTCTCTTTCAGAGGAAGAAGAACCAGCCGAAACCGCAGAAGAAACAGAACCAACATCGCCGGATACACCAGCGGTAGATATTGCCGCCCTACGAGGAGAATAAAGACGCTCGGTGCCCGCCAAAATGTTGTCTCGCAATGCCGGGGCCCACAGCGTGCTCAACAAAAATGCCGGAACCATCAACGGCTGCGCCGGCGGCTGTAACACCAACATCGACACCAACACCGACATCCCAATCGCAGGCTCAGTAGCCTTCACATACGAAACCACGATGATCACAGCCAGCAATGCCCCTGCGATAAGTCCGTAATCGAAGAAAACCTTGCCCACCGTCGGCACCAGCAGACCATTCACACCTGAGGCATCCACCACATACCGGGACGAGCCCGGGCCGCCCCCAAACAACACGATGCCCCAATCAGACACCCACTTGGGAAACAAATACAGATACGGCTCAAATGTGCGCAGAGCAGTCGAAGAATTCTCGCTCGACCCCTCACTCAACCGATCCAAAATGGTTTTACCAATAGTCGTTGGAGCAGCCACTGCAGCTAATACCAAACCCGGTATCAAGTAACGACGCAGCAACGGCCACTGCCGCTGCCACAACATCACAACCACACCAATCAAAGCCACAAACATGCCCGAACCAGCAGCCGTCACCAGCATGCCAACCGACAAAACCATGACCTCCCAGATTCGTGCACGAATCAGCAACGCCGCCAAAATGCACAAACCCAGAATGAAAGACATGAACGACGGCTCCAACGCGAACCAGCCATTCGACTTATAGATATTCGCCTCATAAAAAAGCGGATACGACGTGTTAAATCCGCTCACCACAAGATTGGACGGCAAAGACTCGCCAATAAAATCGCGATACCCAATCGGAGTTACCTGCACCACCATGAACAACACCGAAATGCTCGCCAAACCCAAACCGATGTTCTTCACTGCCCGCAGCGCACGCTCAAACGTCCCACGACTGCGATCAGCCATCATGAACGCTGCAGGAAGCCAGGTCACCATCCACAACAACCAACTGTTCACACTCACATACGGGGCAGGAACAAACAGAATCTGCGGAAAAGTGACCAAAGCAGCAACGCCACCAGCAACAACCCACAACAAAAACCGTCGCGGCTCAACCACAATCACGTGACAACGCCACGCCAATCCCAGCCACACGATCGTCAACGGCACCGACAAAGAAATATCAATCCCCGGAACCGACAAACGCATGAGAAAGAAATTCGCGACAAATAACACGCCGATCCACCACACCGGATCAAGCAACCGCGACGGATAACGCGACTTCGACTCACGTTCACCAGCCAAATGCGACTCACGCAACACAAACCGCTGGTGCGCGCGCTGCTGATGCTGAGACAAAGGAGCGGAGACAAAGCCCCGCTCCCCATCAGCCCTCGACAACAATGTACGTACGCTCACCAAATTGCCCCGCGTACTCATCAAGCCACTCAAAACGTGTCTTACCCGAACGCACCAAGACCAACAACACAGCCTCAGGATCGCGAGCAACACGCTTCACAATGGCAGTGGACAAGCCCGTCTCCAATACCGTGACAGGGCCCTTCGGATCCGACGGCGTCTGCTGCGAAGCCCCATACGCCGCCATATTCTTCGTCACCGACACTTCACGACCAAGAGCCTCAAAGCCCTCAGCCACCGGACCCACTAACTCCTGCACATCCGCAGCCGGCAAACGCACACCAGTGACCACCACACGCTGCGGCGAGGGAGTCTCCATGCTCAATACCGCAGCCACATCACGCGTGGGCAAAAACTCCACATTCGGGTACAAACGACGCATCTCCGCCAGCTTGCCCATCCGGCCCCGGCGACCACCCACGAGCAACGCAATACCCGCACCAACCAAGCCACCGCCGACAGCACCCAAAACAACCAACACCGCAGCCGACGTCTGCTTCACACCCGCAGCCGTCGCCGGCTGAACCACAGTCAACTGACGCGACTGCGCCAACGTATTGGCCTGACTGCTCGCCAACGCCTGACCTAGCGCCGCAACCCGCGCCTGCTCCGCCTGCGGATTATTCAAATGCGAACCACGAATAATCTGACTCGTCTGCTCACTCAACGAATTCAAATCCGCAGCCACACGAGCATTACTCGCTGCCACCGCAGCCTGAGCAAACACGTTCGTTGCATTCGCCGCAGCCTCAGGACTATCACCAGTGACACTCGCCGAAATCATCAACGACTGCGGAACCGCAGCCAGCTCAGTGCGTGCCCGAAGACCACCCTCCGAGGAACGCAACTGCTTCGCAGCCGCCTGAAAAACCTCCGAAGTACCCGTCTCCGTCAACGCGCTCTGCTGCGCCTGCGTCAACCCATCACCATTGTTTGCAGTCGACTGCACCCGTAACAACGCCGTCGCCGTCGCCGGAGAATTCCCACCAATCACACCTCCCACCACAGCACCCACAAACGCCAACGCGGCAGGGATCCACCACCAACGACGCAACGTCTCGATCAGCGAACGACCCCACGGGTCGATATTTGCAAGGCCCGGACTGGCCACGTAAATCCCCCTAATACGACAGCTATTCACGCCCACGACACCACACGCCAATCCCCCCGGCGCGGCGCTGCAACAACGCCACCTGACCCCACGGGGCTATTCGCAAGTGCAGCCAGAAGCGACGAACAAGCGATGTTCGGGAAGTGGACTCAACCACGATACCCGTCTAGAACAACCGTCCGGCTTCCCCCAGCTCCAGCATGTGTACCAACACCCCAACAACAAACAACACCAACAAAACCCACAAACACACCAGCCAGCCACAAACATCACCATCCACACCACGCAACACCTCCAACATTCCCCAACGACAACCCCCAGCAATGCCACACTGACCCAGTGCGGATCCTCCTGCTCGCCAACTCCTACCCCACCCGAGCAACACCAAGCGGCGCCCCCTACATGACCCACCGCGTCACCGCCATCAACAACCTCAACCATCCCAACCTCTACCTCCAACCCATCGCACTAACCCCCACCTACACACCCCCAGTCCGCCTCCTACGCGCGGCCATGCATGCACCCACACACACCGACCAACAACTCGCACCCCACGCCCAAAACACCGGATGGCTCCCCATCCCAGCCCACTGGAACCTCACCGACACCATCGCCAGCCGCACAGCACACACCCCCACCCACGCCATCCACACCGCCACCACCGCACTCATCCACTACTGCCACCAACAACCCCAGCCCTACGACATCATCCACGCACACGGCATGTACAGCCTCGCCGCCGGCCACATCGCCGCCGCCCTAGCCCACCACCTACACATCCCCTACGTCGTCACCATGCACGGCAGCGATGTCACCCACACCATCACCCACAACCCCCGCCCCGCCGCCAACACCCTCAACCACGCCGCCGCCACCATCTACGTCTCCAATGCCCTACGCACCCACGCCACCAACCTCGGCATGCCTCACACCAACAGCCACGTCATCCCCAACGGCGTAGACCTCAGCCTCTTCACCAACCCCAACACCCCCCCACCCACCCCCGACCCATGGCAACACACCACCGGACCCCGACTCCTCTACGTAGGAAACCTCCTCCCCATCAAAGGCGCCGACCGCCTCCCAGCCATCCTCAACACCATCACCCACACCCACTCCCACGCCCACCTCGTCATCGCCGGCGATGGCCCCCTACGCAACCAGCTCACCAACCATCCCAACATCACCCTCCTGGGCCGCCAACCCCACCACCACATCCCTGCCCTCATGCACGCAGCCGACATCCTCCTAGTCCCCAGCCGAGCAGAAGGCTGGGGATGCGTCGTCACCGAAAGCTACGCAGCCTGCACCCCCGTCGTCGCCACCGACACCGGCGGCCTACGCGAATCAGCCCTCGACGCCATAGCTCTCGTCCCACCCCCAAACAACACCACCACCGAAAACGACTTCATCCACAACTTCGCCACCCGCGCCCTAACCATCCTCGCCAACCCACCCAGCCCCCAACACATGACCCAACACACCCAAAACCACTCCTGGCACAACACCGTCACCGCCGAAATCGACATACTCCGCAGCGCACTCACCTCATGAACCCCCACCCCCTCCGCAGCCCCATCAACCTCCACCAACCCACCGACCACCACCTCACCCGCCGAGGCATCACCAGCTTCATCGGACTAGCCAGCCAAGGCGCCATCCGCCTAGCCATCACCATCATCATCGGCCGCTACGCTGGAGCCAGCGCATTAGGCCTCGTCGCCACCGGCCAAGCAACCGCTCAACTCCTCATCCTCCTGTGGCCCACCACCGCCGGCCAAGCAGCCTCACGCTTCCTCGCCCAAGCCCGCGGACGAAATAACCACAACGAAATCGACACCATCGCCACCCACCTCAACCACCGCGTCATCACCACCGCCCTCCTCCTGGCCCTCATCTCCATCCCCATTACCCTCACCCGCGCAAACGACCCCCTCAGCGCTACCTGCGTCGCTCTCTTCCTCCTCGGTATCGCCGGGCAGCAATACACCCGTGGCATCCACTACGGAGTAGGCGCCGTCACCCGCGTTGTCACCCTCGACTGCGCTCTATCCCTCATCGGCCTGTTCGGCGTCGTTGTCGCCATATCCCTGGACATCACCGACCTACGACTGCTCATCCCACCAGCCTTAGGCTTCCTGCTCCTGACCGCAGCATGCTGGCCATGGCACACTCCCCACCCACCCCTGCCCACAGCCCAAACCCATGCGCTCACCAGAGAAATTGACCGCTTCGTCACCCTAGGCGCACTCGGCTCCCTCGCCTCGGCCGGGCTCGTGCAACTATCCGTACTCATCGCATCCACACACGGACACACCGCAGCAGGGGCCTACTCCGCAGCGTGGAACCTCGCCATGCCCCTGACCCTGCTATCCGGAGCGCTATCCCTTGTGCTCTACCCCAACATGGCCGAAGCTTTCGGCCGCAAAGACAACACAGCAGTCACAACACAACTTGACCGCGGAGTGCGCGGCTTGACCTTCCTTGTTCTCCCACTAGTCGTCGTGGCATCCCTACTAGCCCCCGAAATCATCCAAACTTTTTACGGCCCCGCTTTCACCCAATCCGCCCCGATCATGGCGACCTTGCTCCTGGCCGTCCTCATCACAATGATCGCGGTTCCCTGCGTCAACGCCATCACAGCCGGCTCACGCAACGGCATTCTCTACACAACCATCGCCAGCCTTGCCGGGCTAGCAACAGCAGCCACGGTATGGACGCTCTCGCCACGTTCGTGGGGAATTGAGGCAGTCGCCATCGGATATTTAGTAGGTGTATCGACTACCTCTTCAGCCACCATCGCCCGCGCCTGGCAGAAATATCAGATGCGATGGACAGCTGAAGCAGCTCTGGTCATATCAGCAGTCATGGTCACTTTCCTGGCCGCGACCCTGACAAACCTTGAAACCCTTCCCCGCATCGGTATCGCTGCACTCATCGTGTTGGCGTGGTGCAGCACTCATCCAGACCAAACCCGAACTTGGGCGAAGAGGCTACAGCGTCATCAACGCTGACCACGTAGCTCACTGGTCGAGCAGCATGTTGAATACTGACTGCGTCGGCGTACACGCACGCCACGCGTCGTAGGCATCTGCAGCTGCTTGCCGATCCGACAAACGCTGCTCAGGAGCACGAGCCGCGACAGCATCAATATGTTCAGCCCAGTCACGTGGATCGAACGTGTCAAGCAGCTCGAGCGCTCCGGCCGGTATATGCGGAAGCATCACAGGCCACGGGGTAGAACCGCGATGCAACATCACAGGTACCGCCGCGGAAAGTGATTCAGCCACTGTGTGGCCGAAGTTTTCGTTAGTGGTGGGAAAAACAAACAGATCGTGTTCACAGAAAGTTTCCTGCACACGATCGCGCTCAATCCCGCCAACGAAAGACACTGGATGCTTGCTCTTATTGGCAAGAGCGTGCAGCGTGGAGGCATAGTCATCGCTGTCAGCAGTTCCAGCGATAGTCACCTGAACTGGAGAATTCACGTACCGCAGAGCAGCCAGGAACGTCTCGATACCTTTTTTCGGTGATAGCCGCCCTAGATAAAGCAGCCGCAGCGGAGCTGTCGTCGGGGTGTGCGGTCGAGTAGCGCAGGTAGGTAGGTCAGTCTCGTTCTGCCGTATAAGGACCCGAGCTTTGGGGAAAACGCTACGAATGTCGGCGGCTTCAGCAGGAGAAGAGGCATGCCACGTGACGTCTCGATAAAGACCAGCGAATCGTGCCGCGGCAAGAAAGCAGCGTTTTTTCTTAGCTTTCAGTGCTAGAGCGCCAGTCCCGAACTCTCCTCGAGGTGCGATAAGCACATGCCCCAACGACAGGATTTTGGTGCGCGCAAGCAGCAAAGGAAGCAATGTCCATAGCGGAGGGAATGCTCCGGTGAGGTAAGTGATTTCTGGCGGTCCAGAAGGGCTACTGGTGGCCTGGCGCCAGGCTCGAACGTAGGCAGGAATGGTGTTCAGGGAGCCAAAAGTGGTGGGTAAGTAGCGCACAAGTGCAGAGCCGGTGCGGACCCAATCGGTGGTATCGACATCTAAAGGCACACCGCCCCAGTCGTATGCACTGGTGATCACGAGGAAATGGTGGCGGTCGCCATGCTGGTTGGTGATGGCAGCTAGGCTGCGGATAGGTCCGCCGCCACGCCAAGCAGGGGTGTAGTAGGGCGTGGCTATCAGTATGCGGGGGCCGGTTGGTGAAGTCATGGCGTTCAGCTGCGCAGGCCGGTCCAGGTCTCGTGACGGCGGTGGGTGGACAGGATGAATCGGACGGTTCGTTGTGAGCAGTTGTTGATGCGGTAGTCGGTGGGAGTTGGCGGTGGGGTAGTGCCGGTGGTGATGGCATCGCGGATGGCTTCGATGAGGTTGTCGGGGTCCAGGCCAGTCATGATGATGGATCCGGTGTCGAGGGCTTCGGGGCGTTCGATGGAGTCACGGAGGGTGACTGCCGGGAATCCCAGGAGTGAGGATTCTTCGCTGATGGTGCCGGAGTCAGATAGGACGCAGGCGGCGTCCATTTGGAGGCGGTTGTAGTCCAGAAACCCCATGGGTGGGTGGAAGGTGATGCCTTCGAGGTTGTGGCGAGGGCTGTCTGGGTGGTGTAGGAGTGCGTCGAGCCGCTTGCGGGTGCGGGGATGGGTGGAGACAAGGACGGGCATATCGAAGGTGTCGCGTGCTGTGATGAGGCAGTTCAGCAGGTTGGTCAGCCGTTGAGGGGAGTCGACGTTTTCTTCGCGGTGGGCGCTGACGAGGAGGAATTTGCCGGGGGTGAGGCCGAGGTCGCTGGTGGCGGTGCTGGTGTCGAAGGCGGAGCGGTGGTGATCGAGGACTTCTTTCATGGGGGAGCCGGTAAGGGCGATGTGGCGGGGATGGATGCCTTCGGCGAGGAGGTTGCGGCGTGCGTGTTCGGTGTAGACGAGGTTGTAGTCGGCGATGTGGTCGACCATGCGTCTGTTGGTTTCTTCGGGGACGTTGTGGTCGAAGCAGCGGTTGCCTGCTTCCATGTGGTAAACGGGGATGCGCATGCGTTTGGCGATGAGGGCGGCGATGGCGGAGTTGGTGTCGCCGAGGATGAGGACTGCGTCGGGGCGATGGGTGGTGAGGATGTCTTCAACTTTGATGAGGGTTTCGCCCAGGGTGGTTCCTAGGGTGGCTGTGTTGATGGCGAGGAAGTGATCGGGGCGGCGTAGACCGAGTTCTTCGAAGAAGATTTCGTTGAGTTCGTAGTCGTAGTTTTGGCCGGTGTGGACGAGGGTGTGGGTGACGGTGTTGTCGAGGTGGGTGATGACGCGGGAGAGACGGATGATTTCGGGGCGGGTGCCGACGATGGTCATGACGTGGGTCATGGGAGCTCCTTGACGTAGCGGTGCATGCGCCGTCCGGCGGGGGTGGTGTAGGTGGATTCGATGGTCCAGCCTTGGCGGTTGTAGTGGCGGTTGACGGCGTCGTTGTTGTCGGCGTCGGTGGTGAGGTAGGCGCTGGTGGCTCCGTGGTGGTGGGCGCAGGTGGTCCAGGTGTGGGTGAGTTTGGCGCCGGTGCCGGTTTTTTTGAGGGTGGGGCTGATGCAGATGGAGGCTAGGAGGGCGCCGTTGCTGCCTGGTGGTGTGTCTCCGCGGTAGCGCAGGGCGCGTAGGAGTCGGGGGATGACAGTGCGGGGGTGGGTGAGTGCGGCGCGGGTTGCGGCGAGGGCGAAGGGAATGGCGCGGCGGCGTAGGAGTCGGGTGTAGAAGGTGGTGGGGTCGGTGGTTCCGACAGCGATGCCGATGGGTTGGTTGTTGGGCATGCGTGCGGTGATGGTGATGGCGGTGGGGTCGGTGGCGTAGGCGCGGTAGAACTCGCGGAGGAAGGGTTGCCCGAGGCGTGTGAGAAAGAAGTTGGGGAAGGCGTCGTGGTGCAGGCGGGCGAGGGCGGGGATGTCGGTGGGGTCGATGCCTTCGGTGAAGTGGATGTGGGGGTTGGGGGGAGTGGGTAGGTGGGGGGTCATGGTTGGGGTGTGGTGGGGGCAGGGTCGACGGGGTGTGGTGTGGTGTCGGGGTTTTTGGGGTCGTAGAGCTCGTTGGTCCAGAACATGGTGTGTAGGGGTGTGGTTCCGGTGTTGGTGATGTTGTGTGTCCACAGGGTGGGCATGTCGATGGTGACGGGGGTGTCGCCGGTGACGTCGAAGTCGATGCGTTCATTGGTCAGGACGCGGCGTAGGCAGATGCGGGCGGTGCCGTGTAGGACTTGGAATCGTTCGATTTTGTTGAGATGGAAGTGGTTACCGCGGGTGTAGCCGGGGTTGGTGGTGGAGTGGAATACCTGGCCGCTGCTGCCGTGGACGCGGATGGTTTCGATGAGGGTGCCGCGTTCGTCGGTGTTGGGTTGGGTGGGGATGGGGTAGGCGTGGGGCCACATGGCCGCGCGCAGGGTGTTGAACAGGGGGATGCCTAGGGGAGAGTTGAGGTCGGGGATTTCGCCGGTGGGGGCGTAGACGGAGTGGAATCGTTCGAGGGTGCGGGCGACTTCGGAGATGCGAATCATGGTGCCGGTTTGTTCGCGGATGCCGTTGGTGCGTTGGAGTGCGGCGGCGATCATGCGTTCGCAGGCTTCGCCGACGTGTAAGAGGGGGATTTCGCGGTCGTCGGTAATGCGGGGTTCGCCGTCGTGGGCGATGGTGTGGGCGAAGGTGGCCACAAAGCTGTTGTAGTCGGGGCGGCCATGTTCGCCGAAGAGTCCGCAGAAGCGGAGGTCGGTGGCGCTGGCTTCGCCGCCAGCGTGTTCGGCCCATTCGGTGATGATGTGGCCGGCTTGGCGCTTTCCGTGTCCGTAGGGGGTGGAGCTGTTGGGGTGTTCGGGTGAGGCGTGGTTGGAGCCTGCGTAGACGACGGCTGGTTCGCGTTTGCCTGCGGTGTAGCGGCCAGAGACGGTGCTTTCTAGTGCGGTGACGAGTCGGTTGGCTAGGGCGATGTTGCCGTTGTTGAGTTCGTGTTCGTTGCTGCGGTTGATGCCTGCGCAGTGGAAGACGAGGTCGGCGTCGGAGAGGGCTTCTTCGAGGGCGTGGGTGGCGAAGTCAGTGCGATTGATGGGGTAGGTGTCGATGTTGGGCAAGGTGAGTAGGCGGGCGCGTAGGTGCCAGCCGAGGAATCCGTTGGCGCCGGTGACGACAGCTTTGAGGCGGCGTTGGGTGGGGGTGCTGTTCATGGCTGTGCCGTTTCGTGCTGGTGGAGTGTTCCGGCTTGGTAGGCGAGTTCGCGGATGTGCGGGAGGGTGAGTAGGAGGGTGATGGTTTCTTCGAGGTTGAGTCGTTGGGTGTTGGCGGAGGTGTAGTCCTCAAGGGGGGCGCGGTGGTGGTCGCCTTCGGTGAAGTAGAGCTCGTATTCCATGGAGCGGGCGTCCACAGGTACGCGGAAGTAGTTGCCTTGGTCGGTGGCGTGGGCCATTTCTTCGTGGGAGAGCAGGGTTTCGTGCATTTTTTCGCCGTGGCGCACGCCGATGATGTGGATGGGGTGGTCGGGGTGGCCTAGGAGGGTGGCGACGGCTTTGGCGAGGGTGTTGATGGTGGCGGCGGGGGCTTTGCGTACGTAGAGGTCGCCTGGGGTGCCGTTGGTGAAGGCATGGGTGACGAGGTCGACGGATTCTTCGAGGGACATGAGGAAGCGGGTCATGTCGGGTTCGGTGATGGTGATGGGGCGTCCGGTGTGGATTTGGTTGATGAAGTGGGGGATGACTGAGCCGCGGGAGTACATGACGTTTCCGTAGCGGGTGATGGTGACGGTGGTGGGGCTGTCTGGGTATTGGCGGGTGAATGCTTGGGCGTGTTTTTCCATGAGGGCTTTGGACATGCCCATGGCGTTGACGGGGTAGACGGCTTTGTCGGTGGAGAGGCAGACCAGTGAGCGGGCGCCGGCTTCGTGGGCGGCCATGATGACGTTATGGGAGCCCAGTACGTTGGTGAGTACGGCTTGTTGGGGGAAGAATTCGCAGCTGGGGACTTGTTTGAGGGCTGCTGCGTGGAAGACGTGGTCGGTGCCGCGTAGGGCTGCGTCTACGGAGGTGCGGTCGCGGACGTCGCCGACGAAGTAGGTGATGCGTTCGTCGGCTAGGGCTACACGCATGTCGTGTTGTTTGGCTTCGTCGCGGGAGAGGATGTGGATTTTTTTGACGCCGTGTTTGAGGAGGCGTCGGGCCATGGTGGAGCCGAATGATCCGGTGCCGCCGGTGATGGCGATGGTGGTGTCGCGTAGGGCGTCGCCGGGGTGGTGTTCTCCTCGCTCATCTCCTGGGGTGGTGGTGAGGTGATGTTCGGGGAGGGGGTGGTTCATGGTGTCCTTTCACCGCCTGCTGCGTAGGTGAGGGCTTGTTCAGCGCGGGTGACTGCGTGTTCTACGGCGTATTCGCTTCGGTAGTGGCGTAGCCCAGCAAGGCCGACACTTTCTAGTGATGCACGGCCACTTTCGCACAGGCGCAAAAGAATTCGTGTGAGGCCGGGCTGGTCGCCGGAGTTTGTGGCGTAACCGGCTCCAGCGCTGGTGACAACATCTTTGATGTCGCCGTCAGCGGCGGCGACGATTGCGCGGCCAGAGGCCATGATGGCTTGGGTTTTGCTTGGCATGGTGACCTTGGAAAGAGGGTCGCGGCGAAGACCGATATAGCAGGCGTCGGCGGCAGCCATGAGGGTAGGCATCAGCTCAGGTGCTACCCGGCCTATGAAAGTGATGGGTTGGTTATCTCCAGGGATGCGCAGATCGCGGGCAAGGCTGCGTAGTTCTTCTTCTGCGGTGCCAGAACCAGCGATGATGCAGCGCAGGCGTCGACGGGCGCCGGTGTCGGCGAGTTCGGCATTAGCGGTGGCGACAGCGCGCAGAAGAGTTTCTAGACCTTGGGCGTGTCCGAGCGCACCGGCGTACAGGACCAGAATGTCTTGGTCTCCGACGCCGTTGCTGCGCCGCCATGCTTCGGCAGCGGTGCGGGTGGCCTGGCTGGCAGGGGAAAACAAGGTTTCGTCGGCCCACATCGGGGCGTAGCGAAGTTTGTGTTCGGGCACGCCTCGGTCGATGAGAATGTCTCGGACCCCGGGGGAGATGTAGGTGACAACAGCGGCGGAGCGGTACATGGCGTCAGTCCATTCATGCAGCACTTTCTCCAGTGCTGCTCCCGTGAACCCGCTGGGGGTGAAACCGGCGGCCGTCATCGTGTCGGGCCATAGGTCACCAACGTGAACAACTAACGGAACGCGATCACGTAACCGAGCCACCCACATGGGTAAAGCAACCGTGATGGGGGAGTAGTTAACCCACACCGCATCGGCGCCGCGAACGAATGCAGTACCAGAGATCGCCGCTGACACTCCGAAACTGCCATAGTTCAGCACACGCCGGACCGCTGAAGAGTCGTGACTGGGGTACAGCGCCACTCGGCGAACCCCCACGTCATCAAGGACTTCATCACGGAAAAGGCATTGCTGATACCCCTGCGCGATCTGCCCGCTGGGGTAGTTCGGGAACCCTGTGACCACATTGACTGCATGTCCGCGCCCGACCAGCCCTCGAGCCAAAACCCCAGGCAACGCTGCCGGGCCAGGTTCAGGGTCATACCACTGCGACAACATCCCGTACCGCACCGCTGACACCTCCTTCCGAGTTTCGAATCCGACGTGCCCATCCCGCTGTCTGTGGCGAGGAACCCCTAGCCTAGAAATGTGAATACATCCTCGCCAGATAGTCGAAAACTATTGCCATTTATACCCTTTGGTCCACCAGATATCGGTGAGGAAGAAGTCCGCGCCGCCGCAGAAGCAATCCGGTCCGGGTGGCTCACCACCGGCCCAGTCGCCGCAGCCTTCGAAACCGAATTCGCTGCCGCGCTGGCTGGAAACTTCACAACCACCACACCTGGCACCCCCTCACCCCCTACGCCCGCACCACCCCCAGAAATCCACGCCATCGCCGTCAACTCAGCCACGGCAGGACTACACCTAGCCCTCGTAGCCCTGGGCATCGGCCCAGGTGACGAAGTGATCGTCCCCACCTGGACCTTCACCTCAACAGCAGAGGTAGTCCGCTACGTAGGCGCCACCCCCGTACTCGTCGATGTCTTACCCACCACCTTGAACATCGACCTACACGCCGCGGCCGCAGCGATCACCCCCCACACCCGCGCAATCATGCCGGTCCACTTCGCCGGCCTACCCGTTGCCCGAACACACCTGGCTGAATTCGCCCGAGAACACAACCTCGCCGTCATCGAGGACGCAGCCCACGCATTCCCCGCCGTCAGCGAAAACATCAACGTGGGACTCGGAGCTTCCGAGGCAGTCGTATTCAGTTTCTACGCCACCAAAACCATGACCACCGGCGAAGGTGGCATGCTCCTGACCACTAACCCAGACCTAGCTAACCACGCCCGCATGATGCGCCTGCATGGCATCAGCCGTGACGCGTTCTCTCGCTACACCGAATCCGGCATGTCGGCAGGCCCGGCCTGGAAATACGAAGTCCTCGCCCCCGGATTCAAATACAACCTCACCGACCCCGCCGCAGCGATCGGACGCGTACAACTCACCAAAGCAATACGTATGCGAACCCGCCGCGAAGAAATCGCTGACGCCTACGACGAAGCCTTCGCCGACCTGCCCTTACAGCTACCGCCACACGCACCTTCTGGCGATATCCACGCCCGCCACATCTACGCACCTCACCTGCTAGACACCGCACCAATCCAGCGCGACGCCCTCATCGACAAGCTCACAAACCACTACCGCATCGGAGCCAGTGTTCACTTCATCCCACTGCACCGCCACCCTGTCTGGCGCGACACCATCGCTCCTGACCCCACAGTCTTTCCCGTCGCAGAGGATGCCTTTAGCCGCTGCTTCTCCCTCCCCATCTTCTCGGCTATGACCGACGACCAAATCGACCGCGTCATCACAGCCGTACGCCAACTATGCGGAGCACGCTCATGAAAAGGTGCACTCCCCAGTCCGCCCCACCCAGCCGTACCAATGCCTGGTACCCACCGGTCAAACGTGGCATCGATATCGCTCTCGCCGCTGTGGGGCTCGTGATTACAGCACCGCTGATGGCCGGCATCGCTATTGCAGTGACTCGCGATTCACCAGGACCGGTGCTCTTTCGACAGCAACGCGTTGGCCGCAACGGTCATCCCTTCACCATCATGAAATTCCGCACTATGACTGTCCCCGCCTCAGGAGAAACCCACCTGGCAGTCAGTGCCACCGGTGATACCCGCGTGACCCGCACCGGCGCGTGGTTACGCGCCACCAAACTTGATGAACTTCCCCAACTCCTCAACGTTTTGCGGGGAGAAATGTCCTTAGTCGGACCTCGACCCGAAGTACCTGAATGGGTTGAACACTGGTCACCAGAGCGCGCCGCGGTGATCCTCAGCGTCCGGCCAGGCATCACCGACCCAGCCAGCATTGAATTCCGGAACGAGGGGGACCTGCTCGCTACCGTTGCTGATCCCGCCGACTACTACGTTCACACTCTGCTACCGCGTAAAACCGCCCGGTACGTCGACTATGTGCGCTCCGCCTCGCTCATGAGCGATCTTCGAATACTGCTCGCTACGGTCCGGGCTGTGCTGGGCCGCAACTGATTGTGCTGCGGCGGTCTGTGCCTGCACAGCCTGCACTGCCTTCTCCTCAGTCTTCAAAGTTGCTAACACTGAAGACATCCAGGCACGCAGCGAAGCATCGTCGGTGGCTGAGAGTGTTTCTAGTACGTGAGGATTCAACGGCGGTGCCTGAACGGCGTTGACGAGTTCATGTCCAGTGCGGTGTCGCACCTCTGAAGAGTCGAACAGTTCTTCAGAGAGCTTCTCACCAGGCCGTAATCCCGTATAGATGATGCTCACGTCGTGGCGCCCTGACAGCTCAATCAACGTCTCCGCCAAATCAGCGATTTTCACCGGAGCACCCATCTCCAGCACCATCACCTCGCCCCCATGGCCGAGCACACCAGCTTGCAGTACGAGCTGGCAGGCCTCCGGAATGAGCATGAAGTACCGCTCCACACGAGGATCAGTGACCGTTACTGGCCCTCCAGAAGCGATCTGTGAAGTAAACGCATGCACCACCGACCCGCGCGAACCCAGCACATTTCCGAAACGAACGGAGACGTACCGACGCCCGTGAGCTGTGGCGTACCAGGCAGTGAGCACTTCACCAAACCTCTTGGATAGTCCCAGCATGCTCGTGGGGGCGGCTGCTTTGTCAGTCGAAATATTGACGAATGAGGTCACTTCAGCCGCATCGGCTGCAGCCAATACGTTGCGGGTGCCCATCACATTGGATTTCCATGCTTCGAACGGGTGCGCTTCCAGCAGCGGAAGGTGTTTTAAAGCTGCGGCGTGATAGACGATGTCGGGTTTTTCTTGGGCCATAACCTCACGGATCCGTGCAGCGTCACGGATGTCTGCCAGGATGATGTTGCCACCGCACAGCAGCCCATCTCCCCGGATTGACATATCTGTGGCGTGCATGCCGGATTCGTCATGGTCAAGCAGCAGCAGACGTGCGGGAGAAAAGCGCGCGATCTGACGGCATAGTTCTGAGCCGATTGAGCCACCGGCGCCGGTGACGAGTACGACTTTTCCGGTGATTTCGCTGCTGATCGATTCCCATTCCAGATGGACTGGTGGGCGGCCAAGAACATCGGCCAGGTCAAGGTCGCGTAGGTCGCGGGCGCCGGGGGAGTGGTCCACGATCTCGCTCATGCTGGGGGCGACAAGCACTTCGAGGCCAAGGTTTCTGGCCGAGGCCGATACTTCGCGGATGACCTCAGCTGGTGCGCTGGGCATAGCGAGGATCAGCGTTTGGGCTTCCCACTGGCGCGCCGAGTCGGCGAGGTCGTTGCGGTCTCCGACGACGCGGATGCCATGGATGCGTAGCCGGGCTTTTGCTGGGTCGTCGTCGATGATTCCTACGGGAGTTAGAGGAGAGTCATCTTCGGTCAGGAGTGATCGGATGATGCGGTCTCCGGCGTCTCCGGCTCCGTAAACAAGGGCTGGACGTCCGCCGCGGTGGCGTGCTGCGCGCATGCGCCGTGCTCGGGAGATCAGGCGCGCAGCGAGCATGGTCAGCATGGCCAGAGCGCCTGCGCTGATTGCGGTGCTGCGCGGTACTGGGTGGGGGAAGGATAGCCACGGTGTGATGAACAGCAGGGGCAGAGTGATGATGAAGGTGCGGGCGAGGTCGGTGATTTCTTCCATTGATCCGCGTCGGTGGCGCACACGGTAGGGGCCTACGAGGGTGCCTGCGCATCCGTGAATTATTGCGGCAAGCAGCGCATAGCTGGCGACGCCGCCGGTGAAAACGAGGGCGGCGCGGAAGTCGTATCGCATCCACACTGACGCATAGACGGCGAATATCCAGATGGCGGAGTCAACTGCTGGCCAGGTGATGGTCCGTTTTATGTGGTCACGGCGCAAAGTGCCGCTCGTGGGTGCTCCGTGCACGGTTGGCTCCTCGCGGCGTTTGTCGGTACTTCGACACATTACGACGCAAGAAGCGCTGTATTTGGCAATGAGAGAGTGAGTGTTGTGTACGAGTAGTCGCTAGAAGACCTTATTGCTGCAGGGCTTTTCACCCCGAATATGTATATATGGAGGTGGGTCGGTGTATGCGGCCCACCTGCTCACTCTTTGTGGCGTTGAGGGTTTTCTTCTAGCACTGCTTCGAGGCGGTCAGCCGTTTCGCGCAGGATGGTGATGATGGCGTTCACCTGCTCGCTCGAGATGTTGGCGGATTTGGTGGTGTGGTGGTTGGCATCTGTTGTGAGGTTGCGGGGTTCTGGGTTGGTGGGTGGGGGTGGTGGAGGTGGGGTGGTGTGTTCGGTGAAGGCTGCACCTCGACGGAAGTCGCGAGCTAGTCGCTCAATTCCTTCTATGGTCATATCCGCCAGCGGAGATCGTGATGATCCTTGAGCGGTGGCTGATCGGGTTTGGTTCTCCCATGCGGCGGCTGCCGCTCCGAACAGTGATGTGAGGTGCGCTGCGCCTTCGCTCATGCGTCGATGCAGTTCGTCGGTGAGTTGTTCTGATGAGCTGGTGACATGTGCGCGCAGCCCTTCGAGCTCTTCGGATCGAGAGTCGAGTTCTTCACGTCCGGCATTGGTGAGGGTGTAGATAGATTTGCGGCCTTCGTCGCGACGGGTCAGAAGTCCTTCGTCTTCGAGTTTGGCTAGGCGGGGGTAGATCGTTCCGGCGCTGGGGGAGTAGAGCCCGCGGAACCGCCGTTCCATGACTTGAATGATGTCGTAGCCGGACATGGGGCCACCCTCGTCAAGGACGGCTAGGAGGTAGAGGCGTAGTTGTCCGTGGCCGAATACTGGTGAGGCCATGTCAGTTATTTTTCCGGTCGCCGGGGAGGGTGTCTTGGACGGGTCCGCGGGGCTGTTGTCCGCCGGTGATGATCACCCCTGGTGTGGAGTGGTGTGGTGTTTCTCCGCGGGTGAGGATGATGTTCCCGGAGACGGTTTTAACCTTTGCAGCTAAAGACCGGTCTCCGTCGTAGCGGTGTCCGCCGCGTTTTTCGCTGAGTGGGTTGATCATGGTGGATCCGTCGGCCATGACGTGTCCGGTTTTGCTGTGGGCGGTGAGGTCGTAGCCCTGGTGTTGGGGTAGGCGCATGCGTACGTCGCCGGCGCCGGAGTTGATGGTGATGAGGGAGCGGCCGGTGAGGCATAGGTCGCTCAGGCCTGAGACAGTGTTGGCGCGCACCGATGCTGGGGCTGAGGAGTCCAGGGAGAGGTTGCCTGAGGCGGTTTTGGTTTTGATGTCTCCGGAGATGCGTTTTCCTTCGATGTCTGCGGTGGCAGTGATGATGTCGATGGTGCCGCTGAGGGAGTCGAGACGGACGCTTCCGGTGCCGCCGCGGACGCGTAGTCGTCCGGTGAGTCCGCTGATTTTGGTGTGGGCGCGTAGGGATCGCACGGATGTGTCTGTGCCTGGGGGGACGGTGATATTCAGGTCGACGCTGACGTCGCCGCGTACGCCTACCCAGTCTTTGATGGTTTGTTTCCAGTCGGTGCCGTTGCGTAGGTGGCCGATGCTGACGGTGGTGGCGTCGTCGATGATGGTCAGTTCTGGTCCGCGGACGTTGGCGATTTCGATGAGGATGGCGGTGGAGCCGGGGGTGCCTCCGGTGATGGTGATGGAGCCGCCACCGGTGTTGATGATGAGGTTTCGGCGGCGTCCGTCGTCGATGGTGCGGCTGGTGTTGGAGGTGATGCGCCAGGTGGTCATGGCGGGCCTTTCGGTGGCGGGCACTGGAACGCGATATGTCGTTTCTTCTTAAGAGTAGATTGAGATATATCGCGTGTATAGAGGGCAGGAGTGGGATATGCGTGTGGCGGTGAACCCGGTCGGGTTCACCGCCACACGCATGAAACGAAAGGGGTTTATTCCTGGGGGATTTGGAGCCAGGTGGCCCAGTCTCCGTGGAGAACGAGCCAGGCTAGGAGTCCGTAGCCAGCTTGTCCGGGGTGGATCTGGTCTCGGGAACTGGCTAGTTCTGAGATCCATTGGTCGTGTTCTAGGAGCGGGTAAAAGCAGTCGACGAAGGGAATGGAGCGGCGCGAGCACACGTCGGATTGTGCTTCGACGATTACTTCAAGTTTGGCGTTGCGTTCTTCATCCAGGGTGGGAGCGGGGCCGACCACGAAGGGGCTGATGCCTCGTGCTGTTGCGTCGTCGAGGACGTTGGCGAGGTTGAGGCGGGAGCGGGCTGTGGTGAGGCCTTGGTCGATGTCGTGAATGCCTACGCCCAGAACGAGGCGACGTTCGCGGCGGTCTTTCCACCGGGGCATGCCTTCGGATCGCCACCTGTTGAGTACGTCTGCGGAAGAGTCACCGCGGATGCCGAGGTTGTAGGTGGTGAGATCGAGTTCGGGGTGTTGGGTTCGGCCGATCACGCGCGAGACCCATCCATGGCCTTTGGGGTCGCCGTATCCGGAGACGAAAGAATCGCCGATAAAGACGATGCCGACGTCTCTGGGGCCGTCGTGCGCGACGTAGTCGGCGCTAGGAGTGAACTGGGTGGGGATGTCCATGTCTGCCCCGTCGGTGTAGAGGCTGTCGTCGCCGTAGTCGTCGTTGCTCACGCGTTATCAATCCTCGTCGTCGTCCACCCGGGCGAGCCAGGTTGCGAACCGGTCCAATGCCGACTCGAATTCGGGGTTCAGGTCGGTGAAGGTCCGTAGCTGTTCGGCTACCCACTCCAGAGACACCATCTCATCGCCGCGCCGGTTTTCCAGCTCTTCGATGCCACGATCTGTGAAGTACACGAGTTCTATTCTGCCCCAATGGAGTGAGTGTGTACGTTCAGGACACCCTGAGCGTGGTGTAGGTCCCTGCGCCCGTAGGGGATGGGGCGGGCGCAGGGTGGGGGTGGTTAGCGTTTGAAAGCGAGGTGGATGAGTTTCTCCTGTTCGGCTGCGTGGATTTTGGCTGAGCCGGTGGAGGGCGCAGCTGAGGCGGGGCGGGTGACACGTTTCCAGGTGCGGGTTTCGCCGTTTTCTGCCAGCTCGGGGACGAGGTTGAGGGCGAGGAAGGACCATGCGCCTTGGTTGAGTGGTTCGTCTTGGACCCACACGATTTCGGCGTTGGGGTATTTCGCTAGCTCGTTTTTCATCTCTTCGGTTGCCAGGGGGTAGAGGCGTTCGAGTCGGATGATTGCTGTGTTTGTGTCGTTGCGTTTTTCGCGTTCGGCGGCAAGGTCGTAGTAGACGCGGCCGGAGCAGACGATGACGCGGTCGATGTTGTTGTTGCTGATGTCGGTGCTGTCGGTCAGTACGGGTTGGAAGCTGCCGGTGGTGAATTCTTCGATGGAGCTGACGGCTTCTTTGCGGCGTAGTAGTTGTTTGGGGGTTGCCACGATGAGTGGTTTTCGGGGGCGGGTGTATGCCTGTGCGCGCAGGAGATGGAAGTAGGAGGCTGGGGTTGAGGGGTGCGCGACGGTCATGTTGTCTTGGGCGCAGAGTTGTAGGTAGCGCTCGATTCGGGCGGAGCTGTGGTCTGGTCCTTGTCCTTCGTATCCGTGGGGCAGGAGAAGAACTACGGAGCTGCGTTGGTTCCATTTCTGCTCGGAGGAGGAAATGAATTCATCGATGATGGTTTGGGCACCGTTAGCGAAGTCGCCGAATTGTCCTTCCCAGCAAACCAGCGCGTCGGGGCGTTCGACGGAGTATCCGTATTCGAATCCCATGCAGGCGAATTCGGAGAGCATCGAGTCGTAGGTCCATAGGCGGGCTTGGTTGCCGAGGTAGAGCAGTGGTGTCCACTCTTCGGCGGTGTTGCGGTCGATGAGGACGGCGTGGCGTTGGGTGAAGGTGCCTCGGCGGGTGTCTTGTCCGGTGACACGTACCGGAGTGCCTTCGGTGAGGAGTGACCCGAAGGCGAGTAGTTCGCCCATGGCCCAGTCGATGTTGCCCTCGCGGGTCATCTTTTGCCGGTTTTCGAGGACCTTCATCAGTTTTTTGTGGACGGTGAATCCGTCAGGGATGTTGACCCAGGCATCACCGAGACGTTCGAGAAGGTCTTTGTCGATGGCGGTGCTGATGTGGCGTAGGGGGGCGCGTTCGTCTTCAACTTGCGCGGAGGGCATTTCGAGTGTGCCTTGTTGTTCTGGGTGTTTTGCCGCTTCCCGGGTTTCGAGGAAAACCTGCTCGAGGCGGGATTGGTAGTCCTTCAGGGCGGCGTCGGCGTCTTCTTCGGTGATGTCGCCGCGGCCGATGAGGGCTTCGGTGTAGAGCTTGCGGGAGGAGCGTTTGGCCTCGATGAGGTTGTACATGATGGGTTGGGTCATCGAGGGGTCGTCGCCTTCATTGTGTCCGCGTCGGCGGTAGCAGACGAGGTCTATGACGACGTCGGTGGCGAATTTTTGCCTGAATTCGTAGGCGAGGGTGGCCACGCGTACGACTGCTTCGGGGTCGTCGCCGTTGACGTGGAAGATGGGGGCTTGGATGCAGCGTGCCAGGTCTGAGGAGTAGACGGAGCTGCGCGAGGAGCTGGGGGCGGTGGTGAATCCGACTTGGTTGTTGACGATGACGTGGATGGTGCCGCCGGTGCGGTATCCGCGTAACTGGGATAGCTGCAGTGTTTCCATGACGACGCCTTGTCCTGCGAAGGCGGCGTCTCCGTGCATGAGGATGGGCAGGACGGTGAAGGCTTCGCCGTGTTTGTCTAGGCGGTCTTGTTTGGCTCGGACGATTCCTTCGAGGACGGGGTTGACGGCTTCGAGGTGGGAGGGGTTGGCGGCGAGGTAGACCTTGGTTTGTTCACCGGTTTCGGCGGTGAAGGTTCCTTCGGTGCCGAGGTGGTATTTCACGTCACCGGAGCCTTGGGCGTTGCCGGGGGCGCGGGTGCCGTCGAATTCGGAGAAGATTTGTCCGTAGCTTTTGCCGGCAATGTTGGCTAGGACGTTGAGTCGTCCGCGGTGGGGCATGCCGATGCAGACTTCGTCCATGCCTTCGCGGGCGGACTCTAGGAGTATTTGGTCTAGGAGCACGATGGCTGATTCGGCGCCTTCGAGGCTGAAGCGTTTTTGGCCGACGTATTTGGTTTGGAGGAATGTTTCGAATGCTTCGGCTGAGTTGAGGCGGCGCAGGATGCGCATTTGTTCTTCGCGGGGTGTTTTTTCGCGGGGGACTTCGATTTTGTTCTGCATCCAGGCGCGTTCTTCGGGGTCCTGGATGTGCATGTATTCGGCGCCGATGGTGCGGCAGTAGGAGTCTTGGCAGACGGCGAGGATTTCGCGCAGGGTCATGGCGGGTTTTCCGCCGAAGCCGCCGGTGGCGAATTTGCGGTCGAGGTCCCAGATGGTGAGGTTGTGGTTGGTTAGTTGAAGGTCGGGGTGGATGCGTTGCCGGTATTCGAGGGGGTCGAGGTCGGCTAGGAGGTGTCCGCGGACTCGGTAGGCGTGGATGAGTTGTTGGACGCGGACGGTTTTGGATAGGTCGTCTTCGTGTCCGGCGTAGTGGTCGATGCTCCAGCGGATGGGTTCGTAGGGGATCCGTAGAGATTCGAAGATGTCGTCGTAGAAGTTGTTGGCGCCGAGCAGGAGTTGGTGCACGGTGCGGAGGAATTCGCCGGAGGCAGCGCCTTGGATGATGCGGTGGTCGTAGGTGCTGCTGATGGTCATGATTTTGCTGACGCCGTGGCGGGCCAGGGTTTCGGGGGAGGCTCCTTGCCATTCGGCGGGGTAGTCCATGGAGCCGACGCCGATGATGGTGCCTTGGCCGGGCATGAGGCGGGGGACTGATTGGAAGGTGCCGATGCCGCCGGGGTTGGTGAGGGAGACGGTGGTGCCGGCGAAGTCGTCGACGGTGAGTTTGTTGTTGCGTGCTTTGGTGACGAGGTCTTCGTAGGCGCGCCAGAAGCCGAAGAAGTCGAGTTGTTCGGCGGCTTTGATGTTGGGGACGATGAGGGATCGGGTGCCATCGGGTTTGGGTAGGTCGACGGCGAGACCGAAGTTGACGTGTGCGGGGTGTACGACGTGGGGTTTTCCGTCGATTTCGGTGAAGTTGTAGTTCATGTCGGGCATGGATTGCAGTGCCCGGACGATGGCGTAGCCGATGATGTGGGTGAAGGAAACTTTGCCGCCGCGGTTGCGGGTGAGGTGGGCGTTGATTGCGGTGCGGTTTTCGATGAGTGCTTTGGCGGGCAGCTGTCGGAATGAGGTCGCGGTGGGGACATGGATGCTGGCGTCCATGTTTTTGACGATGCGAGCTGCGGGGCCTTTGAGGGCTTTGGTGGTGTCTTGTGCGTCGGAGTTGGTGGGGCGCACGGCGGGGGTGTCGCGCGGGGTGGGCATTTGAGCGGGCATGGGTTGGTGGCGGATGCCGCGGTCGGGTGCGGGTTCGGCCGAGCTCATGACGGTGGCGTTGGCCGCTGGTGAGTGGGTTGCTTCTCTGCGGCGGGAGACGTCGTAGTTGGTGCGTGTGCCCGATAGGGGTGCGGAGCCTTTCCCGATGGCTTGGCGGGCGGGTGAGGCTGGTGTGGTGGTGGGGGTGGTGTCGGTGTGGTTGGCGCGTGGCGGGGAGCTGGTGCCGATGTCGTGGGGTGTGGCTGGGGGGGTGGGGGTTGCTTGGGCGTCGCGTTCTTGGAAGAGGGGCCACCATGAGCTGTCGACTGAGTTTTTGTCGGCTTTGTATTGCTCGTACATTTCGTCCACGAGCCAGGAGTTGGCTCCGAACGAGGTCGACGGTGAGTCGTTGGGCGGCTGCTGGGACACGAGGAAACGCCTCTTTCGTTGTGGCGACTGCGTTGTCTACCGGACGGATGCCTCACGTCGTCGTTGGTGGGGCGGTCACGGTGTGATGAGTGCATTTTCCGTGATCGTTGGCGACGAGTGGAACGAGTCCGTCTCGGCAATCCTTTACGAACCACACTACATGTCGCATGTCACATCTCGGCGGTCTTTGCTGAAGCGGTTGGCGTATGTGTGTCTGGGGTTGGTGGGGTGGTGTTGGTGCTGTTCGGGTGGGGTGGTTTTGGGGTGGTGTGGAAGGGGGTTGGGTTGGCCCTCTGGGGTTGGCATACTCGCGGGCATGACTGAGGTGTGTCGTGTGATGACGGTGTGTTGGGGCAACATTTGTCGTTCTCCGATGGCGGAGTTCATGGTGCGTGCTGCTGTGGACAGCCAGGGGTTGGGGGATGTGGTGGAGGTGTCTTCGTGTGGGGTTTCAGCTGAGGAGGTGGGTAATGGGATGGATCGGCGTGCGGTGGCGGCGTTACGGCGTCATGGGGTTGCGGATTCGGGTTTTGCTGGGCATCGGGCGAGGCAGTTTGAGGTGGGGTGGTTTGGTGAGGTGGATTTGCTGTTGCCTGCGGATTATCGGCATGAGCGCATGTTGCGTTCGTTGGCTGGTGGGGATGACGAGGCTGGGAAGGTCCGGATGATTCGTGAGTTTGATCCGGCTGCGGTGGCTTCGGGTGATGTTGGTATGGCTGATCCGTGGTACGGCGGTGATGAGGATTTTGATGTGACGTTTGCGCAGATTGCGGGGGCGTTGCCGGGGATTGTTGGGTTTGTGCGGGACTGGGTAGAGAGCAGGTAGGGGGCGAGATTGGGGTGGGGTGTAAAAACTTGGTTCGGTTTTTGTTTCTGGTTGGTTCAGAAATAACTAATGCGTTCGTGTTGAACGGGTGAACTTCGTCGTGGATGTGTCGATGGGGAGAGGGCACGGTCGGTACTTTTTGTCGTTGAAGGGGGCGGAGTGGATAGTGAAAGCCGGGTGTCGGAGCAGCGGAATCGTTTGGTAGTGGCGGCTTTGGTGGGGGCGTGCGTGCTGACGGGTGTGTATATGGTGACGGATGCTGCGGTGTCGGGTAGCCAGCAGCCAGTGAGTGCGGTGCACGCATACGAGTCGCAGGCTCAGGTGCGTCAGCGGGTTGATGAGATTGTGCGGACGTTGCCGCGGGAAGCTCAGGCTGGGGTTGTGGCGGATGAGGAAACCGGTGGGTTGCGTGTTCAGGTGACTGCTGCGGGTGCGGTGATGGCGCGGGAGCGTTTGGCTGATGTGGATGGGGTTGAGGTTGTGGTGGTGGATCACTCGTTGACGGATTTGGAGACGGCAAAGGCCGCGGTGGAGTCGCAGGCAGATTCGTTGTTGTCCAGGGGGGTGCGGGTGGCTGCGGTGTGGAGTGATGTGAAGGGCAACAGTGTGGGGGTTCGGTTGTACGGCAAGGAGGTGGAGCAGGGGCGAGCGATGGTGCAGAAGATTGTTGGAGATGTGCCGGTGATATTGCAGACCTCGCAGGGGTGATGCGTGCTGGGCGGTTTATCCGATGATGGGCCGTTCTTCGGGGAGTTCGTAGACGCGGCGGCGGTGCTGTAGCGCTAGGGCGGAGGCGAAGGTGGTGGGGCCGAGCCGTCCGATGAACATGAGTGCTACGAGGATGAGGCGTTCTGGTGTGGGCAGGGTGGGGGTGATGCCGGTGGTCAGGCCGACGGTGGCGAATGCGGATATGACTTCGAAGAGTGAGCGGTCGAGGCTGTATTCGGTGCAGATGATGAAGACGGTGGTGGCGGTGATGACCAGGAGAGCCGAAAGGAGGACCACAGTGATGGCGGCTCGTTGGATGCCGTGCCCGAGGCGGCGGTTGTAGACGCGTACGGAGGGTTCTCCACGGACTTCGGCGAGGATGACGAAAGCCAGGACGGAGAAGGTGGTGACTTTGATGCCGCCTGCGGTGCCTGCGCTGGAGCCGCCGACGAACATGAGCATGTCGGTGACGAGCCATGTTTGGGAGTGCATGGTGCTGTAGTCGAGGCTGTTGAATCCGGCGGTTCGGGGCATGACGGATTGGAAGAATCCGCTGAGGAGCTTTCCTTTGGTGTCGAGGGGGCCCATGGTGTGGGGGTTGGTCCATTCGAGGGTGCAGATGGCGATCCAGCCGATGATGAGGAACGCTGCGGTGGCGTATAGGGCGATGCGGGTGTGGATGGTCCACCGGTTGGGGGTGTTCCAGGTGTGGCGCAGTTCGAATAGGACAGGGAAGCCGATGCCGCCGATGATGATGGCTGCGGCGATGGGTAGACAGATCCATAGGTCGGCGACGAAGTGCATGAGGTTGTCGGTCCACAGCGCGAATCCGGCGTTGTTGAACGCGGAGATGGCGTGGAAGGTGCCGTGCCAGAGGGCTAGTCCGGGGGTTTGGTGGTAGTGGAGGATGAATCGTCCGGTCAGGGCTAGGGCAGTGATGGTTTCGATTGCTAGGGAGTAGAGGACGACGCGGCGGACCACGGCGAGTGCTTGGCCGGGGCCGAGCGCTTTGGTTTCTTCGGCGGCGTTGAGTGCGGCGGTGAGGGCGAAGCGGTGGGAGAGCAGCGCAACGAGTAGGGATGCGACGGTCATGATGCCCAGGCCGCCTACTTGGATGAGTGCGATGATGATGACTTGGCCCAGGGGTGTCCAGTAGGTGGCGGTGTCTACGACGGTCAGGCCGGTGACACAGACGGCTGAGGTTGCGGTGAAGAGTGCTTCAACAAAAGTGGCGCTGCCGGGGCCGGTTGTGGCGATGGGCAGCATGAGCAGGGCGGTGCCGACGGCGATGGCTGCGGCGAATCCGGCGACGACGGCTTGTCCTGGCCGCAGCCGTAGCTTGCGGGCAGGGGTGGTAGCTGTCGGGGATTTGTGCGGGGGTGTGCGTGTGTGTGAGGGCACGCAGCGAGAGATTACTCGCTGGATGGCAGTCCACCCACTGTTGGGTGGGTTGTGGTTGGGGTGGGCTCAGGTGGTGGTGTTGGGCGGGGGCTATGTGCGGGATGCGGCGGTGGAGGTGTGTTGGAGTTCTTGGCGGATGAGCTGGTAGGTCAAGGCGATGGCGATGATTCCACCGGTGGGGCGGTGCCAGAGAGTGAGGATGCACAGGGTGGCGGCGACCAGGAGGAGGGCGGTGCTGGTGGGGTGGCTGTGGCGTGTGGATAGGGCGCGGGCGGCTAGGTGGGCGGCGACGAGGAGGAAGTTGATGGCGAGCCAGAAGGGATGGGCTGCGTAGATGGATGTCATGGCGCAGGAGGTGACGAGGAGCCAAGGGATGAGGGTGCATGAGGAGGTGTCGATGCTGGTGGGTGGTTTTTTGCTCATGTGTGGCTCCGTGCAGCTGGGGTTGGCCTGGTGTTTTGGCGCGGGGGCTATGGGAGCGACTGTAATGACTTAGCGCGAATATTGTTGCGCTCTAGGCATTTTCGACGCCTATGGGGAGTGGTGTAGGTGGCTGTATGCCGGTTGAAGCGATCGCGCGGCGCACCGGGCTGGGAACACCAGCACCCTACGGCGCCATCTGCACAGACAGATCAACGTGACACCTACCAGCTACCGTGACACCTTCCAAGCTGGCTAAAACGTTAGAAGTCGAACTCATTCTCACAAGTAGGTATTAGCTGCCTCAAAGTCCCCCGGCGAGATTTCTGGGTTGGATTAATGTGTGAAAACACACAGCCTTAGTGTTGATTCCTTTGAAGGACAGGGGCTTATGGAGTGCAAGTGACTAGCCCGTGCAGCCTCTCGGGAGGGATCATAGAAGACAGCTTTGCCCCTCCGGTAAAGGCTTCGCGTGTTGGCCGCCGCAGTGACGGCGGCCAACACGCTGTCAAGTACGGCTTCAAAGGTGTGCCGAAGGTTAGGTCTGGTGGCGTCGCGCTCGCGGTTGCAGACGTAGCGGTGGGTTGCCTCGCATGAAGGCCGTGACGCCTCGTGCATATCCTGCCGTTGAAGTGGGCTGTTGGATTCTGTCGATTGTGACGTCGCTGATGGCCAGCCAGATCAGCGGCGAAATCACATGGTTGTTACTTGGACTTGCAGCCCCAGTGGCTTATTTGTTAGCCGTTGCCCGCCCATTGAGGGATAAGTCACCTGAATGGGAACTGCGGAATGCGGTGTATTTCAACAATGCTGCCCGCCTCACTCTAGTCAGTTTTTATGTTGCTTTACTCCCTGGGTCCGGCCGGTGGGAGGCCTCTTGGCCTTCATGCTCGAGCTTCTTTTGTGGCAATGGTGTGCCGACTTCGCCATGGGCCGCCAGAACCTCTTGAGGGAGCTCGCGCGTGGCGATGGAACCTTGCCTAATTGGGGGCGCGTAAATGATTGTTCCTTGCCGTTTTTGTGGGTTGGCAAGGGTGGCAGCTAAGTCGGTTGTGTCAGCGGACGGGCTTTTAACAGCATCATCGGGGGGCATAGTGACTACGGCAGCGAAGTCTGCGATGTTCGCTCGGTTCTGGGCAGCACAAACAATCTCTCAGTTCGGGCAGCGTTTTGGGTTGTTTGCCCTCCCGATTGTCGCGATCAACTTGTTTAGTGCGAGCCCAGCACAAGTTGGGTACCTGACTGCCTCACTGACAGTGTGCTACCTCGTTGTAGGGCTACCCGCCGGCGCCTGGGTCGACCGCTGGAATAAGCGACGCACCATGATTTGCTCTGCATGGGTGCGCGCTGCCGTCTTGGCTTTAGTTCCGCTGCTGTGGATCGCAGGAGCGCTGGAACTGCACTGGCTCTATCTCATCGGCATCGCCGTAGGGATCGCTTCAGTGTTCTTTGACGTCGCCTACCAGTCTGTAGTGCCTTTCCTCGTTGCACGCCAAGACATCGAGGCAGCTAACGCGCGCCTGGAAGGATCAACGCAGGTGGCAGCAGCAGGTGGGCCAGCGATTGCGGGATCCTTGGTGCCCGTGGTTGGTGCGCCCCTACTTATCGCTATCGACGCCCTCGCATACCTGGTATGCGGATTGCTTCTCCACTCAGTCGCCGACCGTGAACCCTCCAGAAGCTCAGCTGCCTCGACCACGATCGCTCAGGATGTGCGCGCAGGACTTTCTTTCGTCGCTACGCACCCTGTGCTGCGGCGTTTGGTGGCTACCACCGGGGCGTCAAACTTTTTCTCCACCATCGTCATGACGCTCACGCCCATCCTCGTTCTGCGTGAACTCAACCTCAGCGCGACGGTTATGGGGATTGTTCTTGGCGTTGGAACCATCGGCGGGATCGCGGGAGTAGTCATTCTCTCGGTGCTGTGCAAGCGGCTCCGCTCTGGCGCAACGATGGCGCTAGGGCTGTGTCTTGCCGTCGCTTCGACGGGGTTGTTTCCGCTCGCTGGGTGGATCGGTGCGGGCAGGCCAGCTGGTGCTATCGCCCTGCTCACGGTGGGGCAAGTTGGAATGACATTAGGCGCGGTGCTGTTCAACATCACCCAAGTAAGTACTCGCCAGAGAGTTTGCCCTCCACGGCTTCTAGGGCGAATGACGTCCTCCATCCGGTTCGTTGTATGGGGGAGTATGCCTGCCGCAGCGCTCGTCGCTGGCTGGCTCGGGTCAGGTTTGGGTGTTATCCCGGCCATGTGGGTAGGGCTTGCGGGTTCGTGCCTGACAGTTCTGCCGATCCTCGGCATGGACCGGCTCCTGCAAGAACACACAACAGAACCATCAAGAGGCGAGTAATGGCGTGGTCGTCAGGCCAGATCTGGCATATGAAAGTTCTATTACCGGTAGAGCTAAACCGCATCGGTAAGTGATGAGGCGAGATAGGCGCTCGCACTGTTTCATTGAGGCAACTTGTGCTGGTTGTGCTGGCCCCTAGCGTGTGGCTGAGTGGGTGCCCTGTGCCTTGCGAGATAAGTAACGGATGGGTGAGGTAATGCCGGACAGAATGCGGGACGAAGAACTGGCAGATTTTGTCGAACGTGTGGAGAGGGGAGACGTTGCTGGCGTAGTGGCGGACCTCATCTCAGCCGTGCCCGAAGACTGGGGTCATGGGTACAACTGGGATTGGAAAGAGGCCAATAGTGAGCGTTTCGACAAGTTCATCCAAACTGTGCTCGCCGCTTCAGGTGCGAAGCTCTCACTCGAGCTGGTAACGGAGCTTTTGGCGAACTATGTGTTCGTGCTGGTTGATCAGCCGGATGCGACGGATCGTGGTCTTGTGATGTGGGGCCGTTACCTTGCGGCGAGGGTGGATGAGGTAACCGAATATGTCACAGACGTCATGGTTACTTACTCCAAGTCGCCTGACGCTAGCTGGCCTACAGCGGATTTGGAGGAAATCGCACGAGACAGCGCGAAGCTTTCCAAACGTCTCTCGCAAAGACCAACGGCCGACTGACCCTGATGCTTGAGGTGACGGTCTCTCCGCAGTCAACGTCGCGGAGGCCGTCACTGGATGCTCTTTCGCCACAGCAAAGCGCTAGAGACTTTAAAAGATGGACAAGTGGCGACGTTTTATGCGTTCTGACTAGTGGATTTATTGAGCGCCCCCGGCAAGATTCGAACTTGCGACACCCGCTTTAGGAGAGCGGTGCTCTATCCCCTGAGCTACGAGGGCAAATGGTCTACAAAGACCACGACCACGCTAGTCTCTCATGACTGCAGCACCAGATCCGAACCTGTGGACGCTGCGTGGTCATTGCTTTGCTGTGTCGCGAATCGCCGCGACACCGCTTCAGCAATATTTAAAAACGCCTCACGCGTTTTGGGCTTCAAATGCTCCCAATCGATCTGCCCGCCATCAGCCATATGCGGATCTGCGGGCACCACGATCAGTTCCGAACGAGCAGCCAAATGACGCTGCACCGACTTCTTATCCACGTGCGAAGACACGATGTCCTTCGACGTCAACACCACCACACAGTTGTCAGCCAGATGCACAAACCCACTGTCACGCAACCACTGAATCGACTCCATCGCACGCCGTGCACCCGTCACCGACCACGCAGCCGGAATCACCACCGTCGTCGCATGCCGCAAAATCCCACTCATCAACGGATGCGTCACCCCCGTGCCGCAATCCACGTGCACATTCGAATAAAACCGCTGCACCGTCCCCAAGATCCGCTCAAAATCCTGCGACGACAACGAATCACCCAACACAGGGTTCGGCTCACCAGGCAACACCACCAACCGCCCAGCCGACACCGTGAACCGCGCCAAATCCTCCACCGAGTGCACACTCTCGATGTTGCGCGCCAATTCCGTAATGCCCGATAATTTCTTACCAACAAGACGTTCCGAAAGATCACCGGCATCGGGATTGGCATCGATCGCCAACACCGGGTCCGGGCGCAAATTCGCCAACGCAGTCGCCACCGCAGCCGTCGTCGACGTCTTCGAAATCCCACCCTTCAAGCAGAAGTACGCCGTCACATGCTTGCCATTTAACGCCGCACCGATCTGCGCCTCCCGAGCACGGCGACGCTGCTCGGCACTCGAAACCCCCGGATTCCAGCGCCCATCAGTCACCCGGTAAGCAACCCCCCTCCATCCCGTGCGAGGCACAGGAGGAGCAGGACGCAACATATGAGCGTCGATGTGCTGATCCGGCGAAATAGATGATTCCGAAGGCATGTACCGAACTTTCCTAGCGAAGACAGTGGACGACGGTTCGCGTGATATGTGGGACCTTGCCGTTAACTTCAACATTGTCAAGGAGATTCACGCAATCGTCCAGAACGACCGCCCCACACCGCAGCATCCCTAAAAACCACCCGACACGCCCTGCACCATCACCCCGACCACCCCACCGGCACCCCCCGCTCACACAGCACCCACACAGCGACACACACACCACGACAACAACCAGTACCCATACGTTCCAAAGAGAACCCCCCGCCAGTGGATAGGATTTCAGCGTGAGTTCAACGCCTAACGAGCCCAACGGCACCGGCACCTCCCCCGACAACACCCACGTCGCCCAGGCCCCCGCCCGCGACACTCTCAACGACCACACCGAAACCGGCCGCCCCGGCCGCGCCAACCGTGTCGCTACCGCCGTGCGCCGCTGGCAACGCGAACTCTCCGAACTAGGCGGCCCCAACACCCTCCTCTGGCACAAAGACTCCGTCGAAAGCGACCTCGAACTCACCACCGCCCACCCCGGCGGAGTCTCCATGCTCATGGCCGGCCGCGCCACTCGCCTCTCCGACCTCGTCCGCGAGCGCAGCGCATTCCTTCAAGCCTGCCGCACCGTAGAACTCATCCGCGGAAAAGCTATCGAACTCGAAGAAGAACGCGGCCTGCGCACCTGTTTCATGGCCATCGGCATGGCCACCTGGAACGTACCCGGCGCCCAACAGCGCGCCTGCGCCCCCGTTCTCATCCGCTCCTGCACCCTGCACCCCGTCGATCCCGCCCACCGTGACTACGACATAGACCTGGGCGACGATCTCGACCTCAACCCCGTCCTGGTCAACTATCTCGCCAGCCGTGGCATCACCATCGACCCCGAAAACATCGTCGACCTCGCCTACACTTCGCAACGCTTCGACCCTCAACCGGTCTTCCGTGAAATCCAACGACTCGGAGCCGAACTCGATGACCTCAAAGTCATCGACCGTAAAGTCGTCAGCACTTTCTCGCCAGCTAAACTGCCCATGATCGCTGACCTACGCGACCTTGGCGACACCCTTGTCGACCACGATGTCATCGCCGCCCTCGCCGGAGACACCCAAGCCAGCGAGCTCCTAGCCAACGACGACGTCACCGACAACCACGGCGACATCACTGCCGTGCGCGAACTCCTTGTCCTGGACGCCGATTCCCACCAAGAAAACGCCATCAACGCTGTCCGTGCAGGCGTATCCCTGGCCATTACCGGCGCACCTGGCACCGGCCGCACCCAGACCGTCGCCAATATTGTTGCCGGAGCCCTCGCCGTCGGTAAACGCGTCCTCGTCGTGGCCAACAAGCGCACAGCACTGGTCGACCTACACAAACGGCTCAACCAATGCGAACTTGGCGACTTCGTCCTGGACTTCCCCGACGGAGCCCACTCACCCGCAGAACCCAGCCGCGCCTACGTCGACTCCATCTCCACCCAAACCAACGACGACGAACCCGACATCACCGACCTCACCAAACGCCACGAGCACTACCGAGCCCGCCTCGCCGCACACCGTGAACACCTCCACGCCCCCCGAACCCCTTGGGGTGTCAGCATCTTCGATGCACTCAGTGCCCGTACCCGCCTAGCTCGACGCAGCGTCCCACCCACCTCAACCGTGCGCCTGCCCGCTGAGGTCCTCAACCACATGGACCGCGCCACCTGCGAAACCGCAGGGGCAACACTCAAACAAGCAGCGCTAGCAGGTGCCTGGACACACGGCCCCCAAGATCCCTGGGCTGGGGCCCGCGTCACCGAACAAACCCAAGTCGATAGCCTCACCACCCTCGTGCGTGACCTGGCCGGTAAACGCTTCACCAACGACACCACCCGACTAGACGCCATCTTCGCCGACGTTGGCCTACCTGCCGCCACATGCCCTGCTGACTGGGCTGAAGCTCTCGCCATTCTCACCTCAGCCCGCCGCACCATGGGCATATTTTCCGAGGACGTCTACACCGCAGACCTGGACTCTCTTGTCGACGCCACCGCCGACCGAGAACAACGCGAACGTGCAGGAATCACCCTGGGCTGGTGGGCCCGCAACTCCCTGACCCGCCGAGCCAAAGACCTACTACGCGAAAACCAAAACAGCCACATCAAACTCCATGCCCCCCTCGTTAGCGCCCGCGACGAACGCACCCGCTGGCAAACACTCGGCGGGCGAGGCGGGCCACGCATCCCTGATGCGCTCGATGAAGCAATCCGCCTTTGGAACGGGCTCGCTTCGGACATCGCCCGACTCGAAGAAGTCCTCGCAGCCAGCCGTGAGGGTGCAGATCTTCTACACCAGTCGGTCCCACAGGTGGCTGACCGGGTCACTCGCCTTGCCGAACACACCGACCGGCTCACCATCTTGCCTACTGTCACGCCACTACTGGACGAACTTACCCGCCTGGGGCTGCAACCCCTTGTCGATGATCTGGCCAACCGCAACGTCAAACCCGACGATGCCGTCGAAGAACTCGAACACGTTTGGTGGGAGTCAATCCTCGAAACTCTCGGTAACGAACCCACACATGAGGAAACCATTGCCGAGGCACTCGCCGAGTACATCCGCCTCGACCAGCAGTACATACGAACTGGTGGGCGTCGTGTCGCGGCACGCGCAACCAGCCGTATGAAGCACGCCAAAGTTGTCTACGCAGACCAAGCTGCCTACCTCGCTTCACAAGCACGCCAAGTCAGCCACCACGACCGTCCTCGCGACCTACTCACGTACACCGCTGACGCGCTTTTAGCTGCCCGCCCCATCTGGACGATGAGTCCCCTCGTCGTCGGTGCCACCGTCCCACCCGGACAATGGTTTGACCTGGTCATCATCGAAGGCGCCGAGCAAATCACCACAGCTGAATCTATTTCCGCTATCGCACGAGCCGGACAAGTCGTTCTCGTTGGTGACACCCACGGCCTGCCCCCGGCCCCCTTCTCGCTCACCGCATCCACTCCCGCACGTGGCGACATGGTCGCCACCAGCCAACACGCGCAGTCTGTCCTTAGCCAGCTCTCCTCGGTTCTGCCTCAGCATCGACTCGGTTGGCAATATGGATGCGACGACGAACGTATTTTCGGGTTCGCTAACCTGCACGAATACAACGAGGAGTTCGTCACCTTCGCGAGCACCCGCTCGGATCGGCCTATCGATTTGGTCACCGTCAGCGCCCCGGAAGAACACCCCGGAGACACCAGCACTGCCTTCAGCCGCGATCTCACCCGCCTTGAAGTCGCCGAAGTTGTCCGCCTGGCGCTTGAACATGCCAGGAACACACCAGAACTCAGTCTCGGTATCGCTACGGTCAGCCCTGAACACACCGTGCATATCCTCAGCGAACTGCGTCACCGACTCACCGATGAGCCTGATCCGGTTGTTCTGGCCTTCTTCGAGGCGCAAGAACACTCCACCGCAGGCCCTGAAGGCGAACCGTTCTACGTCAAAAACCTTGAACGCGTGCCCGGAGACATGCGTGACCGCATGATTTTCGCTATCGGTACCGCTGCTGGCCAAGACGGGCGAGCTCTGCACCGGGCAGGTCCGCTGGGCCTTGACGGAGGCGAACGTCGCATCAACTGTGTCGTTGCTGCAGCACGTTCCCGCTTGACCGTAGTCACCTCATTGACTGCCAGTGACCTCGACGGCGGACGCATGACAAGTCGGGGAGCCCGTGCCCTGCACGACCTCATTGCCTATGCAGATTCCGGGGGCGATCGTGAGGTGCTGCGTCGCCAAGTTGGTGGGCACGCCTCCAACGTCACTCCGTTGCGTACGATCCGACGCAGTGATGACGCCATCCTCGGCGAATTTGCGCTCCAGCTCCGCAAAGAGGGACTTGTTGTGCATGAGCGCCTCGGCAGTTCTTGTGCGCCACTGGACCTGGCTGTTGAAGACCCGTACGTGCCAGGACGCATCGTTGTCGCGATCGAGTCTGATGGGCGCCGATACGCGGACATGACTTGCACCCGTGAACGAGAACGTTTGCGTGGTGAACAGTTCGACGCGATGGGATGGGAATATGTGCGCGTGTGGAGCGAAGATCTCGCTGAAAAGCCAAGTGCTGACGTCGCTCGTGTGATTGAAGCGATCCGCACAGCCGATGCCCGAGCTGGCCGGGTGGCTGGCCGGTCGGCGCGCAATCGTTCTACCGGAACCTCGAGCGACCTATGGTGACTTCACCTCCGCCGCCGGACTCCTCGAGCGCAGAATCAGGCAAGCGCAGTATCAAAAAAGTAGGACGACGCCGCGCAGTCAGCTCACCGCCTGGAAAAGTCGACCCCATCATCGACCCGACCACAGATGACCAGAACACACCTGCTTTAGATGTCTCCTCGTTGAGTGAACGCGAAAGGTGGATTCTTTCCCAACGCCCACCTCACTGGGGGTGAACATCAACGCGCATGTGAGGGAGGGGGCCACCCGATCGGGTGGCCCCCTCCCTCACGCTCGGCACTGAATCCGAGAACAGCTTCTGGTTCAGGCTTGGCGGCGCTGCGCAGCGAGCTCGTCGCGGATTTCGCGTAGAAGAGCAATGTCTTCAGAAACGACCTCGGGCTCGGGCTCGACACCCTTGGCGCGACGCTCAGCGAGTTTGTTCATCGGCAGCACGAAGATGAAGTACACAACTGCCGCGGTGATGATGAACACCACGAACGCGTTAATGATGGTCGAGAAGTTAATGAAAGTGGCCTCAGCCTTGTCTGAGCGCAGTGAGAAGCCCAAACCACTGGACTGTGGTGCTCCGACAGCGTTGATGATCGGGGTGACGATCGAGGACACGAACGTGTCCACAACCTTCTGGAACGCGGAGCCAACAACCACGGCAACCGCGAGCTCGATGACGTTTCCGCGGAGAATGAAGTCCTTGAAGCCTTGGAGCATGAAAAACCTCTGTCTAAATTTTGGGGAGTGAAATGGGCTCGACCCTCGTGTGAGAGGAGAGCCCAAATGAAGGTGAAACGTATCTGTGTACGTTCTGTTACCAAGCTGATCATATCTATGTGCTTGTAGGGCAATGCACCGGACATGGCTGCGGTTCAGCGACTCCGGATGGCAAGGGTGACTGCGCCGCCGTCGTGAGTTGTGGTGCCGAGCGTGGCCATGAGCTGGGGTGCTCGGTCAGCGGGGACATCAAGGATTGCTCCAGCAGTTTTGGTGTCGCTGTCCCCGGTGGGCGTGTCAACCTGAAGAACAGGCACGTCAGCGGCGATGACAGCGCCGTTGGTGGGGAGTGGATGTCGACGTGGCTTCCGGCGCGAAGGATGGAGGCTGAGCCCACGTCAGCCAGGGGAATACGCACGGCACGACGGTTGGCGGGCAGTTTGTCGAAAGAGTCGGGACTGCGAAGCCGGGAGGCTGTGACAACTTCTCCAGAGGTGATGGGGGCTGTAAGCACGTTCCCGGAGGCCAGATATTCACGAGTAATGGCGTTGGCGGAGGGGGTGAGTAGGGATGCTTCGATGGGGACGGAGCGGACATCGTTCTCGGTGAGTTGTTCACCGGCTTCCATATCGCGGATGGTTACCCATGCGCTAGCTTCTGCCCCGTGTGTAAGCCCCAGAACAGTAGTGAATAGCCACACGGCAATGATAGTGAGCAGTCCCGCGAGGCCTTTGCGCAGGAGCGCGCGTCGGTAGAGTGACCGGCGGGAGGGGATGGCGCGTGTGCTGGAGTGTTGCGGAGATGGCAGAGGCATGTCGGCACGGTAGGTCGCTTCGGTGGTTGTGTTGGCGGTGCGGAGTGTGTGTTGTGGAGAACTCTGCACCGCCGTGCCGGGTTGTTAGCGATCAGCTTTTGCTGCTGGTGGATGAGGTTGATGATGCAGCTGAAGGGCTCGCGGAGCTGGAAGAGGAGGAGCTGGAGCTGCTTGTTGAACTGCTCGAGGAGCTGCTTGATGAGGTGTTTGCGGAGGTAGAGCGGGAATCGTTTTTGTAGAAACCCGATCCTTTGAAGACGATCCCCACAGACGAAAACACTTTGCGCAGGTTGCCTCCGCATTCGGGGCACTCGGTAAGGGCATCGTCAGTGAAGGACTGGTGGGCTTCAAAAGCGTGGTCGCAGTTCTTGCACTGGTAGGGGTACGTGGGCATGGTGTCTCCAGGTTCGAGGCGGCCTGGGGTGCTTGTGACAAGCGCCTAGGCCGCTATTCGTGCTTTTGCCTCCCATGTTCTCAACATGGGAGGCGGCGTGGTTAATCCGATGGTCGAGATTAGGGTGGTGACCATGCTGAGCGTCGCTGAATACCGTTCTCGTGTGTTGTCTCAGGTGGAAGTTACGGCTGCGGTGGAGTCGCCGCTGCGAGGTGCGGTGGGGCGAGTGTTGGCCGAACCGTTGGTCAGTGCGGTGGATTTGCCGGGGTTTGATAATTCGGCGATGGATGGGTACGCAGTGCGGGCTGGTGATGTTGCCAACGCTGGGGAACAAATGCCCGTGTTTTTGCCGGTGCAGGCAGATATCGCGGCTGGTTCATGTGAGCGAGTGTCGCTGGCTGCAGGGACGGCGGTGCGCATCATGACGGGGGCTCCGATGCCGCAGGGCGCGGATGCGGTGGTGCAGGTGGAGCACACTGATGGTGGAGTTGATCGTGTCCGGGTGGATGTGCCAGTTGCTGATGGTCGTCATGTACGTCGCCGGGGTGAGGACGTGCGTGCTGGGGAGGTTGTGATCCCTGCTGGGCGTGTTTTAGGGGCGCGGGAACTGGCGTTGGCTGCGGCGGCGGGATGTGTTTCGGCTTGGGTGTACCCGTTGCCGAAGGTGTTGATTCTTTCCACGGGTGATGAGTTGGTGCCGCTGGGGCAAATGCCTGGTTTTGGTGAAGTCGTGGACAGCAATGGGGTGATGCTGGAGGCCTTGCTGGGTTCCTGGGGGGTTGAGTCGGTGCATATCAGTGGGGTGAAAGACACAGTGGAGGAGGTGTTGGGGGCGATTGATCGGGGGGTTGATCAGGGGTGCTCTGTGGTGATTTCTACTGGTGGGGTCTCGATGGGGGCCTATGACGCAGTGAAGGCTGCGTTGGCGGATCGGGGAGTGCGGTTTGAGAAGGTGGCGATGATGCCGGGTAAGCCGCAGGGATTTGGGCGTCTTGCGCTGGAGGGCGTTGAGGGTGGGGTGCCGGTGTTTACGTTGCCGGGCAATCCGGTGAGCGCTTATGTGTCTTTTTGTGTGTTTGTGTTGCCTGCGTTGCAGGCGATGGCGGGGGCTGAGCCGTGTGGCGTTCCTGTTGAGGTGGTGCAGGTGGTGGGGAAGTGCCCGCAGCCTCGGGATCGTACGCAGTTTGTGCGGGTGCGGTTGGAGCGGGATGGGGCTGGTTGTGCTGTTGCGACGGTGTTGCCTGGTCAGGGGTCGCATATGTTGCAGGCTTTAGCTGATGCTGATGGTCTTATGGAGATTCCTGCTGTTTCTGATGGTGGTGCGGTTGGGGCCTCGACGTATCGTTGCTTGGTTTTGATGGATGCCAGATTGGGAGGGCAGGTATGAGTGATCAAGGGCAGGGTGCGATGGGTTTGACGCATATTCGCGCTGATGGGTCGGCTCACATGGTTGATGTTTCGGCTAAGCAGGTGACGGCTCGGTCGGCGTCGGCAGCTGGTTCGGTGGTGTTGAGCGCGGCAGCGATTCAAGCGCTTCGGTGTGGTGAGGTGCCTAAGGGTGATGCGTTGGCGGTGGCGCGTATCGCGGGGATTCAGGCGGCTAAGCGCACTCCGGATCTTGTGCCGTTGGCTCATCCTGTGGCTGTGCATGCGGTGGAGGTGGATTTGTCTGTTGCTCAGGATCGGGTGGACATCACGGCGACTGTTCGCACAGCCGATCGCACCGGCATTGAGATGGAAGCTTTGACGTGTGTGACGGTTGCAGCGTTGACGTTGATTGACATGGTGAAAGCTGTTGATAAGCACGGTCGGATCACGGATGTGCGGGTCACTGCTAAATCGGGTGGTCGTTCGGGTGATTGGTGTGAATCACAGTGAGTGCTGCTGAGGGTCTGGGGGCGGTTGGTGTGCCGGGTCAGGCAGGGCAGGGTGAGCGGCCGCATGGTGCTGGTGGGGTAGTGGTTCCTGATCCTTTTGTGGGGCGGGCGGCGGCTCGCTCTTCTTTTGCTGATGGTGCTTCTGCTTGTGTGATTACCTGCTCGGATCGAGCTAGTTCGGGTGAGTATGAGGATGTTTCTGGCCGGATTTTGTGTGAGCGGCTTACTGCATGGGGGTTTGAGGTAGCTGCTGTTCTCGTTGGTGATGGTGAGCCTGTTCGGGAAGCTGTGGGTGCTACTGTTCGGGCGGGGGTGCGGGTTGTGTTGACCAGCGGGGGTACGGGGGTTGCTTCGCGTGATCTGACTCCGGAGATGACCGAGGCGTTCATTGATCGTCCGTTGCCGGGGGTTGTTGAGGCGATCCGGGCGGTGGGAATTGCTCGTGGTGTGCCTACGTCGATGCTTAGTCGTGGGTGTGCGGGGATGGCTGGTGAGTCTTTTGTGGTGAATCTTCCGGGGTCTTCTGGGGCGACTCGGGATGCTCTTGATGTTTTGGCGGATGTGCTTCCGCATGTTCTTGTTCAAACGGGAAGTGTTTGAGTGGGATTGAATTTGGTTTGGGGTGAGTTTCGTTGCTTTTGTGGGCATGTGGGGGAGATTGCGATAAATCTATTTTCGATTTGATCTATGGCTGTCATTGATGCTTCTGGGGAAAAGTGCGCTAAAACGCGACTCGGCTGGATTTTTCCTGTGGATTCTCTGTGCTTAAGGGTTGCCAAGAGCATCGGATTCCATAGTTGTAATCACAGCGTTGTAACTTTTCCGTCAACACGCCGAATTCGGCGGATTGGGGCAGGTCACATGCCTATAAGGTTGGAGTGTGTCGCCGAGCAGCCTGATCTTCGTGGCCGTCGTGGCGTCGTGGGTTATTTATTTCGTGGTCCACGTCGCTCGCCGACGGGAGCAATTGGCGACCGCTCGTAATGTCGACCGCTTCTCAAATCAGATGCGTGTCTTGCAGCGTCGGGCGGTGGCCAGCGCTGATGTGGAGCCTTCCGTAAGACTGAAATCCGCGTCTTCCGGGATAGGTCGTCCACTTGTCGCGGGTGCCTCTATGCGTACGGCTCCTGTAGGGGGTCGCACTGTGATGGAGGCGATCCATGTTGACTCCGAGTCGGATCGTCAAAGCGCCGCCCATGTGCGTGCCCGTGAGATCCGTCGTAATCAAGTCCGTGCAGTGTTCCTCCTTGGGTCTTTGGTTGCCTTCCTCGTCGCTGTGCCGATGGCCATACTTGGAATGGTTTCTGGTCTCATTCCGGTGAGTGCTTTCGGAGTAGCTGTATTGACATTTGTGCGGATGCGTGCGGCCGTTTTGGCTCGCCACTCCGCACGCACACGAGCAGCGGCTGCGCGCAGCCGCGAATACGAGCGAAATGTGCGTTACCGCGCTGAAGCTGCACATGAGGCACGGCCCGCTGCGCGGACCATGCCGGTGGCTCAAGAGTTCGTTGATGTTCGCGACCATCGAACCTGCGATACTCCCGCGGCGCAGGCAGCTACGTCTGTGCCGTCCCAGCTGGCAGTCGATCCGCTTTTTGCTGACGGTGGCTGGGAGCCCAAGCCGGTTCCACCTCCCACGTACACGATGAAAGCTAAGGCTCGTCGCCCGGCGGCGCCGAAGCCTGTCGCACTTCCAGCTCCCGTCGAATTTGATTACGGTGACGCGTATTACGACGACGGTGAGGGGCAGTCGAGGGTCTTGGGGGCCTGATCGATTCCGATTCGGTGTTGGCGATCAGGTGGTGCTATGGTCGGTTTCGCGCCTGGGGCTGTGGCGCAGTTGGTAGCGCACCTCGTTCGCAACGAGGGGGTCAGGGGTTCGAATCCCCTCAGCTCCACCACATATGTAAAGGGTCTTTGATCAACTGATCAAAGACCCTTTACATATGTCAGAACAATTCCTCGTGTGTTGATGTGTCTCAGAAGAAGTAGAAACTGCGCCTGTGCATGTCACGCTGGCGAGATGGACGAGGACATCTTCGGGGCACCCGTAGCCGTGGAGGACGAGTTACGTCCGCCGGAGTCGTGGCCAGGAGCTGCTGGGCAAAAATCAGTAGCCCCGGACGTACCAACGTGGCCCAGCGGCCCTATCCATCTCGCGCCAGAAGGTAACAAAACCCGGCAGCGACGCACAGCACGGAAGGCACCCAGCCCTACTCCCGGCGGGTCCTGGCCAGGAGCCGAGCCCTCGCCCGTGAGTAAACCCTCCGCGGCTCAACTACAGCCTGAAACTCGGCGGTCTCGCAAGCAGGTGACCAGTCGCTCTCATGATCTGCGCGGTCGTGCTGCGCTCTCCTGGGCTTTCCTGATTCTTCTTGCGGGCGCGGCCTTAGTGGCGTGGGTTGTTTTAGATGATCAGGCGCGCATTCTTCAATTGGTGGGTTCGCTGCTACTCCTTATTGCTGCAGCGGTAGTAGGTCTCATCGCGCTGCGGCGTCGCTGACCTCCTTAAATCCAGGAGGGGAACCACATTCGGGCTCGCCAGCTCTCGTACGGAATGACTTCAGCAGCTAGTACCGGGTAGAAGAACACGAAAACAGCTGCAGCCAGAACCACGTACATGCTTACAGCGATGAGACCACTACGGCGACGTCCTGGTGATGCCGTAGCTGGGCCAATCGCCAATCCGAGGCAGTACACCACTCCCAACACCACGAACGGCAAAAAAGCCACCGAGTAAAAGGTGTAAATAGTGCGGTCCTGCAAAGTAAACCAAGGCAGGTAGCCACCGGCATAGCCGGCAAGAATCGCTCCCGCCCGCCAATCACGCCGCCACGCCCACATGGTGAAAAGCACAGCAATAGACAATGCTCCAGCCCACCAGATCACGGGATTTCCGAGATTAGTGATCGCTGCGCTGCAATTATCCGTTGTGCAACCAGATTGACCATTGTGGTAGCTCTGGTAATAGAAAGAGGTGGGGCGCCCCTGCACAATCCATGACCACGGATTACTCATGTAATCGTGCTTGGTGTGCAATCCGCGATGAAATTCGTACATCTGCACGTGGTAGTGCCATAGAGAACGAAGAGCATCCGGTACAAAGCTAAAAGTCTTTGCCGCGGGGTTCTCATCAGCCCAATGCCGGTCAAATCCGCTGTCTGTGAGGAACCAGCCAGTCCACGTAGCGACATACGTGAGGACCGTCGCACCGACCATAGTGACTGCCGCCTGAGGTGCTTCGATGAGCATCGCTGCGAACCACCATCGACGAATCCCCGCAGCACGACGGGCACCCATATCCCAGAAAACGGTCAACAGGCCGAATGCGACAAGAAAATACAGACCTGACCACTTCACTCCTGTGGCCAACCCCAAACTCACCCCAGCCACAAGACGCCACGGACGCAGGCCAAGCCACGGGCCAAAACGCAACCGTGGGTCATCTGCCCGCATGCCTTCGGCTCGCCATGTCCCCACAATTTCAGCGAGGCGTTCACGCGAACGGTCACGATCAATAAGCAGCGCACCGAATGCCGCAAGAGCAAAAAACATGACGAACACGTCGAGTAGGCCAGTGCGGGAGTGCACAAAATGCTGACCGTCGAAAGCCATGAGTACACCAGCGATGAGCCCCAAGCTCGTTGAACCGAAAAGACGGCGCCCGATTCGAATGATCATCAGAATCGACAACGTGCCAAAAACTGCAGAGGCGATACGCCAGCTGAACGGGTTTTCAACACCAAACGCCCACTGGCCAAAGCCAATAAGCCATTTCCCGACCGGAGGGTGGACTACGAAATCTGCCACCGGGCCAAACACGTCCGGAGTCCCGGCAGCGAAAACCTCGTCGACCTTTGGAGAGGCATTGGCGGAAGCGAGAGAGTTCTCGACACGACGTTCGTGCCCATAGAGGATCATCGACCATCCCTGCTTGACGTAGTACGTCTCGTCAAAGACAAGGGTGTTGGGGTGTGCGAGCCCGACGATGCGGATGATTCCGGCCCACAGAGTGATCGCGATGGCTGCTATCCAGTCACGAAGAAGGTTCGGGGGTCGATGACCGAGTAGTCGTTGGCGCAGCATAGTGATCTCGGCCATGTGTACATGGTAGGGGGACGTAGCTGAAGCAGCTCTGCACAAGGCGGCTTCAGGTGCCGTGGGCGCCTGGCAGGATCAGAGTATGAGTGGAACTTTGTTTCTGGCGGCAACCCCTATCGGTAACGACGGTGATGCGTCATTGAGGCTGCGCGAATTGCTGCAGTCAGCGCCCGTCATCGCCGCAGAAGACACCCGCCGCTTAACGCGTTTGTGTGAGCGTTTAGGTATCCGATACACCGGCGAGGCGGTCAGCTTCCATGAACACAACGAGGCGTCAAAGGCCCCGGAATTAGTAGAACGGCTGAAAGCCGGAGTGGATGTCTTGTTGGTGACAGACGCTGGCATGCCTTCGGTGAGTGACCCGGGATACCGGCTCGTAGTAGAGGCAGCGCAAGCGCAGGTGACGGTGACATGCCTGCCCGGGCCGAGCGCTGCGTTAACTGCCCTTGCAGTTTCAGGACTTCCGGTGGACAGGTTCTGCTTTGAAGGTTTCTTGCCTCGCAAAGCAGGCCCTCGAGCCGCTGCGCTCGAACAGGTCGCGCAGGAACGTCGCACGTTGATCTATTTCGAAGCACCTCACCGTACAGCGGCGACTTTGGCGGCGATGGTGCAAGCCTTTGGCGCTGACCGTTCAGCGGCAGTGTGTCGTGAGCTAACGAAAACGTATGAAGAAGTGGTGCGTGGCACGTTGGCTGAGCTGGTTGAGTGGGCCAACGGCGAAATCCGGGGCGAGATTGTCATCGTGGTTGCTGGCGCTTGCGAAGTGGAGCAGGCAGTGGACTTCGAGAGCGCGGTGGAAGAAGTTGCCGCGCGAGTGGCGGCCGGTGAGAAATTGACCACTGTGACGGCAACTGTGGCGAAAGCCACGGGACACTCTCGTAAAGAGTTGTACAACGCATTTGTGGCGAAGTAACGGCGCATTTTACGTACGGCTTGGCTTTTTGGAGGCCGAAATGGTGAGGATTGTCACCTCACTGCAGTGCTGTCTACCCATTTTTCACGGAGAAGTTTTTTTATTTTCGTGACCTGTGTTCATGGATCAGGCTGTCCTGACCTTTCAAGGTCCTTCAGAGGTCTAGCATCAACCGTGATGGCGTCCACGCATCGCGCACTCTGTCCCGGCAGGGGCAGCGGCCCAAGCGAACCCGTGTGATTCGTGAGCGCAGTATCGAAACCCGACATAGCTTCCGCGTGACAAGGCAGGATCTTTCCGTGGCTACCAATACCCTCACAAAACCGACGTCCCCCGGTCGGTCGACCATCGGGCTCAAGCTCATGATGGCCGTCTCGGGTCTTCTCTTTGTTTTCTTTGTGCTGATGCACATGTACGGAAACTTGAAGATTCTCGCCGGACATGAGCTTTTCAATGAATATGCGCACCATCTGCGCACCATGTTTATGCCCATCCTTCCCTATTCAGGGTTCTTGTGGCTCTTCCGCATTGTTCTTCTTGTTGCGGTGATCGCACACATTTATTCAGCTGCCACGTTGTGGAAGCGAGCCAAAGCAGCGCGTGGAACTAGGTATGCGGTGAGCAAGTCCGCTGCTGCGAGTGCCTCTTCGAAGGCGATGCGTTGGGGTGGTATTGCGCTGCTGCTGTTCTTGATCTGGCACTTGCTGCAATTCACGATCGTGCAATTCAACGTTGGTCCGTTGCCGGCTGCTGACCCAGCATCGTTGGTGGTTTCGAGCTTCCAGGTGTGGTGGGTGACGCTTATTTACATCGGGGCGATGGTGGCGTTGGGGCTGCATTTGCATCACGGCACCTGGTCGGCCTGTCAGACGCTCGGTTTCACGAACACCGCCAAAGCGCGTTCTTGGGCTAAGGGCATTGGTTTGTTCGTTGCGGTGGTTGTGGTGGTTGGGTTCCTCATCCCGCCGCTGGCCATCCAGTTCGGTCTGATCCACTGAGGGGACTGCTAGACATCATGACTACGACTTCCACACATGGAGAGCTCGTCGACGGCCTGTACTACGTCGGTGAGCCAGTCAAGGACACGAAGGCTCCGAGCGGTCCGATTCAGGGGCGTTGGGCGCAGCGTAAATTCGACGCGAAGCTGGTGAACCCGTCCAACCGGCGAAAGATGAGCGTCATCGTTGTTGGCACGGGGCTGGCTGGAGCTGCTGCTGCTGCCACACTCGGCGAAGCTGGCTACGTCGTTAAGGCTTTCTGCTATCAGGACTCCCCACGGCGAGCGCACTCGATTGCTGCTCAAGGTGGTATGAACGCGGCAAAGAACTATAAAGAGGATGGCGACTCGATCTACCGCCTCTTCTACGACACGGTTAAAGGTGGTGACTATCGCGCCCGTGAGTCGAACGTGTACCGCTTGGCTGAGGTGAGCGCGAACATCATTGACCAGTGTGTTGCGCAGGGTGTCCCGTTCGCTCGTGAATATGGCGGTTTGCTCGATAATCGTTCGTTCGGTGGTGTGCAGGTTTCGCGCACGTTCTACGCCCGCGGTCAGACAGGGCAACAGTTGCTCATCGGTGCCTATCAGGCGCTGGAGCGTCAGGTCGGTGCAGGAACTGTGACGATGTACTCTCGCCACGAAATGGTTGAGCTCGTGGTCGCCGATGGGCGGGCGCGCGGAATCATCGTGCGTGACATGGTCACTGGTGAAATTGAGACCCACGTAGCAGATGCTGTCGTTTTGGCTTCAGGTGGCTACGGCAACGTGTTCTTCCTGTCCACGAACGCGATGGGGTGCAATGTCACGGCTACGTGGCGTGCACACCGTAAGGGTGGCTACTTCGCGAACCCGTGCTACACGCAGATTCACCCGACCTGTATTCCGCAGCACGGTGACAAGCAGTCCAAGCTCACGCTGATGAGTGAGTCCTTGCGTAATGACGGCCGTATCTGGGTGCCTAAACGTAAAGAGGACTGCGATAAAGACCCTCGGCAGATTCCTGAGCAGGATCGGGACTACTACCTGGAGCGTATCTACCCTGCGTTTGGGAACCTCGTACCGCGTGACATCGCTTCGCGTCAGGCCAAGTACATGTGTGATGAAGGCCGCGGTGTTGGCCCAGCTATCGCTGAAATTGACCCCAGCACCGGAACTGAGACCATGGTTCGCCGTGGGGTGTACCTCGACTTCTCCGAGGCGATCGGTCGGATGGGGCGGGCGGCCGTAGAAGCTAAGTACGGCAACCTTTTCGACATGTACGAGCGGATCACGGGCGATAACCCGTATGAAGTTCCGATGCGTATCTACCCAGCTGTTCACTACACCATGGGTGGCATGTGGGTGGACTACGACCTGGAGTCCTCCATCCCGGGATTGTTCGTTGCTGGGGAGGCAAACTTCTCCGACCACGGCGCTAACCGGCTTGGTGCGTCAGCGTTGATGCAGGGCTTGTCCGATGGGTACTTCGTCTTGCCTAATACGATCCGTGACTACCTTGCTGCCGCGCCGTTTGAGCCGCTGGGTGAAGATCACCCGGCAGTTACCGAGGCCCGTAAGTCGGTGCAGGACCGAATTAATTACTTCCTCAACTCCAACGGCACCCGTTCAGTGGACAGCTACCACAAAGAACTCGGCCAGATCATGTGGGAGTACTGCGGAATGTCTCGCAGCGAAGAGGGCCTGCGTAAGGCGATTGATTTGATCCGCCAGCTGCGCAAGGAGTTCTGGAGCAATCTACGTGTGCTTGGCAAGGCTGATGAGCTGAACCAGTCTTTGGAGAAGGCAGGCCGTGTGGCTGACTTCCTCGAGCTGGGTGAGCTTATGTGTATCGATGCTCTGCATCGTCGTGAGTCTTGTGGTGGTCACTTCCGTGAGGAATCGCAGACCGAAGACGGTGAGGCGTTGCGTCACGATGACGAGTTCGCATATGTCGCGGCGTGGGAATGGAATGGTGAGGGCAACCCGCCGATCCTGCATAAGGAAGACCTCGTGTACGAGTTCATCGAGATGAAGCAGCGGAGCTACAAGTGAGAATCAACCTGAAGATCTGGCGTCAGGCCGGCCCCACCGCTCAGGGGGCGCTGCATGACTATGTTGTTGATGACATCAGCGAGGACATGTCGTTCCTGGAGATGCTCGATGTGCTCAATGAAGAGTTGAATGATCGTGGTGAAGAGCCGATCGCGTTCGACTCTGACTGCCGTGAAGGTATTTGCGGCATGTGTGGTTTGGTTATCAATGGCCGCCCTCACGGCAATGATGGTGGTGCTACCCGCACCAACACGACAACGTGCCAGCTACATATGCGTAGCTTCCGTGATGGCGAGACAATCACGATTGAGCCGTGGCGAGCCAATGCGTTCCCGGTGATTAAAGACTTGATCGTGGACCGTACGGCTTTTGACCGCATTATTGCCTCGGGCGGATTCATTTCGGTTAACACCGGTGCTGCTCCGGAAGCGCACTCGGTGCCCGTGCCGAAGAAAGATGCTGATCGATCCTTCGAATCAGCTGCGTGCATTGGCTGTGCGGCGTGTGTGGCTGCATGTCCGAACGCGGCAGGAATGCTCTTCCTTGGTGCAAAGGTGACGCACTTGGGCTTGCTTCCACAGGGGCAGCCAGAACGTTGGGATCGGGTGCAGGCCATGGTCGCCACGCATGACAACGAAGGGTTTGGCGGCTGCACGAACATTGGTGAGTGTTCGGCTGCATGCCCGAAGGACATCCCGATGGATGTTATCTCGCGACTTAATACAGATCTGCGGAAATCTTTCTTGCATATCTGACCACCGTTACCCGTTGTTTAAAGCAACGGGATAAGCGAATTAGTTAGGGGCGTCCCGGAGTTCCGGGGCGCTCTTTCCTTTTAGGTGTGGAGCGTCTGCGTGTCGGTATGAACTCGTGCTCAAAACGTCACCGATTTACCTATCTGTGCGGTGGGGCACCTAGACACAATAGGTATATACGGCGGCGGGAAACGTCGTGGCTATTGGGCGCCAGGCCCCAAACGTCGATTGTGTTAGAGGAGGTTGAAATGTTCGGTAAGGACAGGTCGCGACAGGTTGGTATAGCTGTGTCGGTCATGGTGGCGGCATGTATGGGTGCAGGTGCGCCTGCCCCGGCATCAGCGGCCGTAACAGCCGCCCCATCGTTGGCAGACTGCGGTGGACAAGCCGTATTTGTGGATTCCTCCGGGCGGGTCAATACCTACGACGTGGTGGGAGAAGATGCGGGGGCAAAAGTTACCTTGCGTGGAAGTGACGGCAAGCTCAACCGCCGTCCTGCGGCATTCACGTTTGCTGCTGAGGCTGGCGATATGGGGGCTGGCATGCGGGTTCATTTCGCGGTGACTCCTAGCGGCCGTATGCAGCGCATATCGGTCGCGACGGCCAGTGAGCATGGTTATCGAGCAAAAATGCAGGTGAAAACCATCGGTCGCGGATTCACGACGACTGCTTTGGCGGCACAGGTAGATCCGCTAGAAGACAATGCCGGTTTTGTTTACACCGCAGATAAGAATGGCGTCATTCGTCGATACAGCTACTCCGATGTCAAAGGGCTAGGCGGCGCAAAGGTCGTAGCTAGCAAAGCAGGGGCGATCACTGACCTGTCTTTTGGGCGCTACGTAGAGCAACCTGGTAAAGACAGGACCACGACAACAGTGGCTGACGTCCTTACTGCCGTGAACTCTGGCACAGGGGAGCTGAGCGAAATCACGGTTCCCTACGCTTCAGGCAAAGCCACCACGAACGTGCTGAAAACTGGATTTGCCGGCTACCGGTCGGTGCGGCGGCTGCAGTGCCCAGAAGACAGGGGCGGGTTCATCGCCTTTGACCGTAACGGCGGCGCGACAGTTTTCGCCGACGAAAATGTCCACGATGGCTTGGGTACAGATATTCGCAGGGTCGGGCAGGCCAGTGGCCGCATAAAGGCCTAGCGGCAACGAGCAGATCTGCCTGCCACAACGGGCAGACCTGCTCGTCCCAGCACGCTAGAGCGGTTGAAGGACACACCCAGAACGGCGTTTATGGCATGCGTTGGCGTGAACTCGGTGAAGAGGACACCCCGTACCGCTCTAGACTCGTGACATGACCAAGGTGCTTTCCGCTGTCGCATGGCCGTACGCCAACGGCCCCCGCCATATCGGGCACGTCGCCGGTTTCGGTGTGCCTTCCGATGTTTTCAGCCGGTACATGCGCATGGCTGGGCATGACGTCCTCATGGTCAGCGGTACAGACGAACATGGCACCCCGATTCTCGTCGGCGCAGATGCTGCGGGAGTCTCAGCTCGCGAGTTGGCAGACACAAATAACCGAGTAATCGTCGAAGACTTGACGAAACTCGGCTTGTCTTACGATCTGTTCACCCGCACCACCACCCGTAACCACTACGCCGTTGTTCAGGAAATGTTCCGCGTAGTGCACGCCAACGGGTACATGGTCGAAAAAACCACCAAAGGGGCAATCAGCCCCAGCACAGGCCGTACCCTGCCCGACCGGTACATCGAAGGCACCTGCCCTATCTGCGGTGCCACCGACGCTCGCGGTGACCAATGTGACAACTGCGGTAACCAGCTCGACCCGACGGACCTGATCAACCCCCGCAGCAAAATCAACGGCGAAACACCAGAATTCGTCGAATCTCAACATTTCTTCCTTGACCTGCCTGCCCTGGCCACAGCCCTGGGGGCATGGCTAGATGAGCGTGAAGCTTCCGGCACCTGGCGCACCAACGTGATTCGTTTCTCTCAAGGGCTGCTCAAAGACATGAAGCCCCGGGCAATGAGCCGCGACATCGACTGGGGTATCCCGATTCCGCTAGATGACTGGCGTGAACAGAACACCAAACGTCTCTACGTCTGGTTTGACGCAGTCATCGGATACCTATCGGCCTCTATCGAGTGGGCACGGCGTATCGGTGCCCCCGAGCGGTGGCGCGAATGGTGGAACGATCCACAGACTTTGTCTTACTACTTCCAAGGCAAAGACAACATCACGTTCCACTCCCAGATCTGGCCTGCTGAACTTCTCGGCTACAACGGCGCTGGGGATAACGGTGGTGAACCAGGAACTTTCGGGAAGCTGAACCTACCCACTGAGGTTGTAGCCAGCGAATTCATGACCATGGAGGGCAAACGTTTCTCCTCCAGCCGTGGCGTGGTCATCTATGTGCGCGACCTGCTTTCTCGATACCAGCCCGACGCACTGCGCTACTTCATCTCTGCCGCTGGCCCTGAGACCAGCGACTCGGACTTCACCTGGTCAGAATTCGTCCAACGCACCAACTCCGAATTGGTGGCTGGATGGGGAAACCTAGTTAACCGGACTGCCAGCATGATTGCTAAAAACTTCGGTGAAATCCCCCCGCTAGGTGAGCTGGAGCCTGTGGATGAGGCAATCCTTTCCCAGGTTCGGGAAGCTTTCGATACCGTCGGTGATCTCATCGCCCGCCATAAGCAACGCGCTGCTATTGGTGAGGCAATGCGTGTGGTCGGTGAAGTCAATGCCTATGTCTCGGCAACTGAGCCGTTCAAACTCAAGAGCGAAGAGCAACGTCCTCGTTTGGAGACGGTGCTGCACGTTCTCGCCCAGTGCGTCAGCGACCTCAACCTCATTCTTTCCCCGTTCTTGCCGCACAGCTCTAATGCAGTGCATGCAGTGCTCGGCGGTGATGGCACTTTGACTCCCATGCCACGCATGGAGGAAGTAAGCGACCTGGATGCGCCGCTGGAGGGACTGCTCACCGACGTTGAAGGGGCATCTGCCGAACTGACAACGTTCCCGATCATCACCGGTGACTACTCAAACTTCCCGAAGTGGGAATCCACCCCGGTTGTGGCGGGTACACCTGTGGCTAAACCAAAGCCCGTGTTCGTCAAGTTGGACACCGCAGTAGTAGACGAGGAACTAGCTCGTCTCAACGGTGACTCCAAGGATGAGTCCGAGTGACTAGCTCAACGTCAGGTCGGGCATCTCGCCCAGTGAAGATGCCCGACCCCTTGCCAATACCTGTGGTGGATAACCACTGCCATCTCGACATGGCGCGCGAGGGGCAGAGCCCTCGCGCGGTGGAGGAAATCCTCGCCGAAGCTGCCCGCTTCGGCGTGGATCGGGTTGTCCACGTCGGCTGCTCGTTAGCTGATTCGCAAGCTGCGGTGCAGCTGGCGCAGGAGCATCCTGCGCTGGTTGCAGCAGTTGCTCTGCACCCCAATGAGGCACCCATTTTGGCTCAAGCGGGCACGCTCGAGACGTCGCTAGAACGGATTGAGCAACTAGCTCGCCACCAGCGTGTTCGTGCAGTCGGAGAGACCGGTCTGGACTACTTCCGTACTGGCCCTGAAGGCATTCAAGCACAGCAACGTTCTTTCCGTGAGCACATCGCTATCGCTAAACGCGTGGGCAAGCCAATGCAGATCCATGACCGAGACGCGCATGAAGACGTGCTGCGTGTTCTCGCCCAGGAAGGCGCCCCAGATGTGACGGTGTTCCACTGCTTTTCTGGTGACGTTCAGATGGCCCGGGAGTGCGTAGCGCGAGGGTATTACCTGTCATTTGCCGGAACAATCACATTTAAGAATGCCCATGAACTGCGACAAGCTCTAGCGGTTGTGCCGTTAGAACAGATTCTTGTCGAGACTGACGCCCCGTATTTGACCCCAACACCAAACCGTGGCGCCACGAACGCGCCCTCGCTCATGCCTTTCACGGTGCGCACTATTGCCGAGGTGTTGGGGGCCAGCACGGCTGAGGTGTGTGCGGTCACAGCAGCGAACGCAAAACGGCTGTACGGGCCGTGGGAGGAGATCGCATGAGCGACGGACATCCGGGAGCAGATGGCACCGCTGGAGCGGGAAATACCCCCACCCACGAGGGGGTACAGCTACTTGGTGCTGGCGCTATTCGTGAACTTGCCTCGGCAGTGGGAATTAACCCCACCAAACAGCTAGGACAGAATTTCGTCATCGACGGGAACACTGTTCGCCGGATCGTGGCGACTGCGGGAGTGGGGGCCGATGATGTGGTGGTTGAGATTGGGCCAGGTCTTGGGTCCTTGACTCTGGCGCTGCTGGAACATGTGGATTCGGTGACGGCGGTAGAGATTGACCCTCTCCTTGCTGAAGCTCTTCCTGGCACGGTGGAACGCTTCGCGCCTTCACGAGCGCATGCTTTGCGGCTGGTGCAAGCCGATGCGATGCGTGTCACTGAATTACCGCAGCCGCAACCGACAGCTCTGGTTGCGAACTTGCCCTACAACGTTTCGGTGCCCGTGCTGCTCAATTTTCTCGAGCGGTTCCCGAGCATCAAGCGCGTGCTTGTGATGGTGCAGTTGGAGGTTGCTGAGCGTCTCTCGGCTGCGCCGGGATCCAAGGTCTATGGCGTGCCCAGCGTGAAAACAGCCTGGTACGGCACAGCCCGGCTTGCTGGCACTGTGGGAAAGAACGTGTTTTGGCCCGCTCCGCGTGTGGAGTCTGGGCTGGTTGAGGTAGTGCGTCAGGAGCCTGTGATCACGGACGTGCCACGTTCAGAGGTGTTCGCCTGTATCGACGCCGCTTTCGCGCAGCGCCGTAAGGCCTTGCGGGGTGCGCTGGCGCCGTGGGCCGGTGGAACGGCTTCTTCAGAGGCGTTTTTGCGTGCGGCCGGGATTGCCCCCACCACGCGTGGTGAACGCCTCACGATCGAAGACTTCACGCGGATCGCTCAAGCGAAGATAGCCGCACAGTGATGTTCTTCGCCTTAGCGATGTGGCGTTGATGCGCCGGGCAGGGTAGGTAGCGGTGAACACGTAGGGTTGGTGTATGCAGCCGAACCCCACTCCCACGAGTGTGACAGTGCGGGTCCCAGCCAAGATCAATCTGGAGTTGATTGTGGGGCCGCGCCGCGATGACGGGTACCACGATTTATCGACTACGTTTCATGCCGTTGGGGTGTTTGACGAGGTCACACTGATCGATGCCGATGAATGGTCAGTGGAGGTAAGAGGACCGTATGCCCAGCTGGTAGGTGAGCCGGCGGACAATCTTGCGCTGCGGGCTGCGCAGCGGGTTGCTGAGTATGCCGAGGTGGAAGCAGCCTGCCGCATCGTTATCGACAAGCGTATCCCCGTGGCTGCGGGGATGGCTGGCGGATCCGCGGATGCGGCCGCTGCCCTCATCGGTGCGAATGCGCTGTGGTGCTGCGGTCTTGAAGATGAGGCTCTGCACATCCTTGCGGCGGAGTTAGGCAGTGACGTTAACTTCGCACTTGTTGGCGGGACAGCGATCGGGTCCGGGCGGGGCGAGAACGTTGTCCCGGTGCTCAGCGAGGGCAGCTACGAGTGGGTTTTCGTGGTCAGCCAGGAGGGGCTTTCGACACCGTCGGTGTTCGGCGAGCTTGACCGTATTCGCGGTGACCGGCAGATTCCTGCGCCAGCGCCTTCAGAGGCGCTCGCGGCTGCGTTGCGTGCGGGAGATGCGGACGCTTTGGCGGCTGCGGTGCATAACGATATGGAAGAAGCTGCGCTTTCTTTACGGCCTGATTTGGCTGGTGTTATTGATGCGGGGCGTCAGGCTGGCGCGCTCGTTGGTTTTGTTTCTGGGTCTGGTCCCACGGTTGTGTTCCTTGCCCGTGATCTTGGGCATGCGCGTGAGCTTACCCATGCCCTTACTTCCGCTGGTGTTGGGGCTGAGGTGCTGCGCGCATCTGGCCCGGTTCACGGCGCCCATCTCATTGCAGGAGAGTGAAACTCGCACACATGAATCAGCCTTCGAATCTTGTTTCGGTGGAGAAAGCATCTGTCACGCTTGGTCTTCAGGTGCTTCTCGATGATGTTTCTCTGGGGATTCTTGATGGGGATCGCATCGGGGTGGTGGGGCGCAATGGTGGCGGTAAATCGACATTGATGCGGGTCATTGCTGGCAAGCTTGCTGTTGACTCTGGTCGTATTACGCGCAACAACGACTTGACTGTTGGGATGCTTGATCAGGCTGATGTTCTGGACCCTCAGGCCACGGTCCGTGATGTTGTTCTTGGTGACTTGCCTGAGCATGAGTGGGCCAGCAGCGGGCGTATCCGGGATGTGCTTGTAGGGCTGTTGGGTGGTTTGGATGCGGCAGCCATGGGTGGGTGGGATGCCGTGGTGGGGCCGATGTCTGGTGGTGAGCGGCGCAGGTTGGCGCTTGCGCGTCTTCTTGTCGCGGATCCGGATTTGTTGCTGTTGGATGAGCCGACTAACCACCTTGATGTGGAGGGTGTGGCCTGGCTGGCTAATCATCTTGCGGTGCATCGTCCTCGTTCGGGGTCGGCATTGGTTGTGGTGACACACGATCGCTGGTTCCTTGATGCGGTGAGCACGATGACGTGGGAGGTGGTGGGTGGTCATGTCGATATTTATGAGGGTGGTTATGCGGCTTTTGTGTTGAGTAAGGCTGAGCGGGAGCGGGCGGCTGCGGTGGCTGCCCAGAAACGTGACAACCTGCTGCGTAAGGAACTTGCTTGGTTGAGGCGGGGCGCCCCTGCCCGTACGAGCAAGCCGAAGTTTCGGCTTGATGCGGCTTCGGAGTTGATTGCTGATGAGCCGCCGCCTCGTGATGAGGTGAAGTTGACGCGTTTTGCTACTACGCGTCTGGGTAAAGACGTGGTTGATCTGGAGAACGCCTCGTTGGGGTTTGGTGGTCGCCCGATTCTGGATAACGTCACGTGGCGGTTAGCGCCGGGGGCGCGTATCGGCATTGTTGGGGTTAATGGTGCGGGTAAGTCCACGTTGATGCGTGTGGTCAGTGGGGATGTGCCGCTTGATGGCGGTAAGCGTAAGCAGGGTAAGACGGTGGTGTTCGGGTATCTCAGCCAGGAGGTACGTGAGCTGGATCGGTTAGCTGATGCGCGTGTGGTTGAGGCTGTTGCTGAGGTGCGGCAGTACATCCGGTTGGGTGATAAGGAGATCAGCGCTAGTCAGCTTGCGCAGCGGCTTGGGTTTAGTCCTACGCGGCAGCGTGATCGGGTGGGGGAGCTGTCTGGTGGTGAGCGGCGGCGGTTGCAGTTGACGCGCTTGTTGATGACGGATCCGAATGTTCTGATTCTTGATGAGCCGACGAATGATCTGGATATCGAGACGTTGACCAGTTTGGAAGATCTCCTTGATGGGTGGGTCGGGATGCTTCTTGTGGTGAGCCATGACCGGTATTTGTTGGAGCGGGTTACCGACAGTCAGGTGGCGCTGTACGGCGATGGAAAGATCAGGGATTTGCCTGGTGGTGTGGAGGAGTATCTGCGTCGTCGGGAGGAGATGGAGCGTTCTGGGGCTGGGCGTGCGCAGCGTGCGGCTGTTCCGGTTGAGGTGGCGGAGGCTGTTCCTGCGGTTTCGGGTGCGCAAGCGCGGGAGATCCGTAAGGAAATGAGCAAGATTGAGCGTCGTTTGGGGCGTATTGCGCAGGAGAAGGAAAAGATTCACGCCCAGATGGCGGTGAAGGCTACCGATATGGGGGCGTTGGGTGAGCTCGCGTCAGCGCTGCGTGTGTTGGAGGACGAGGAGTTGAGTTTGGAGGACCGGTGGTTGGAGGTTTCTGAGTTGGTGCAGTGAGGATGTTGTGTGGCGGCTGTCTGGGTGGGGTGGCCGCCGCACGTGAGTGGGTTAGTCGAAGCTGAGCAGCATGTGGCGTAGGTGGTTGATGAGTTCGTTGCGTTCGGTGTTGCCCAGTGCGGCTAGGAGGTCGTTTTCGCGGTCGATGAGGGCGGTGAGGGTGTTTTCGGCTGCGTTTTTGCCGGCGGTGGTCAGGCGGATGCGCATGCTTCGGCCGTCGTGAGGGTCGCGGTGGCGGGTGACGAGTCCGCGTTTTTCTAGTCGGGCGATGCGGTTTGTCATGGTGCCGCTGGTGGAAAGGGTGTCGTGGACGAGTTCTCCCGGGGACATTTCAAAGGGGGATCCTGCGCGGCGTAGTGCGGAGAGGACGTCGAATTCCCAAGGTTCGAGGTTGTTGGCTTCGAATGCGCTGCGGCGCGCGAATTCTAGGTGTCGGCTTAAGCGTGAGATTCGTGAGAGGACGTGCAAAGGGGTGGCGTCGAGGTTGGGTAGTTCTCGTTCCCATGCTGCGACGATGCGGTCGACTTCGTCGTAGTGGGCAGATGGGGGGTCTTGGGGGGTCACGATTGGTGGTCCGTGGTGTCGGGGGTGCGTCGGTGTTCTCGGACGTGGACGGTCAAGGTGGGGTCGGGTTCGAGTCCGGTCATGCCGTTCCAGGCAAGGTTGATGATGTGGGTGGCGACGTCTTCTTTTTTGAATTTTCCGTTGTCGAGCCACCATTGGCCTGTGAGGGCAACCATGCCGACGAGCATTTGGGCGTACATGGGGGCCATGCGGGGGTCTAGACTTGCGGAGCGGAATTTTGCTGCGAGGAGATGTTCGACTTGGCTGGCGACATCGGAGATGAGTGAGGCGAAGGATCCGGTGGATTGTCCGGTGGGGGAGTCGCGGACGAGGATGCGGAACCCGTCGGTTGAGGTATCGATGTAGTCGAGCAGGGCCAGGGCAGCGAGTTCGATGAGGGCGCGGGAACCCATGTCGGGGGTGGTGAGGGCGGTGGTGATGGCGTCGAGGAGGGCGCGGATTTCTCGGTCGACGACGACGGCGTAAAGTCCTTCTTTTCCGCCGAAGTGTTCGTAGACGACAGGTTTGCTGACGTTTGCGCGAGAAGCAATTTCTTCGACTGTGGTGCCTTCGAATCCGTGGTCGGCGAAGAGGGCGCGACCGATGCCGATGAGCTGTTCACGGCGTTCTTTGCCGGTCATGCGGTTACGGAAGGGGCGTGTGGGGCGTTCAGGAGGCACGGATCTTATTGTGCCAATTTGCTGGTGATGCGTGGTCCTTGACGAGCCGTGGTGCCCATGTTGGTTCGCGCATGCTCAGATGTGGCGTAGGCTAGGGGCGGTTTCACACGAGACCGCTCCCCGGTTGGTCTGCTGGTAGGGCCCGCCTGACTTTGAATCAGGACAAGCGACGTAGGTTCGATTCCTACCCGGGGAACCATTTATTGCGCATTAACTTCTGTTCTTCTGGAATGGTTGTGTTTCCGCCGGTGACGTGTATGTGCGTCAGCGGTATTCGTCTCTGCGAAGTTATTTATTTTCACTGAATCAGGCGACGCGAAATATGTGTTATCCGTACTCGCTTGTTGGGTGTGGTGCGTTTTCCTCGGTAGTTTCACTTGTATGACCGATAAAGAAAATCCGCCATCAGCTGATGCCCCGGATCCCGTCGGCGAAGATAAAGGCCAGTTCGTGGGGCCGACGACGAGTGCTATGCAGGAACTCGCCACAATTCTCTCGAGCGACCGTGAATTAACACCAGAAGACCTGCGTGAAAAGCCGGTCGAGCTTGAGTCTGAGCGTGCTGATGCACCAATTGACTACAGCGTGATCATCCCTGCCTCGGTGCTTATTGCGATCGTGGTTGCGTGGGGTTTGTTGTCAGGTGATACGTTCTCGGCTGCTGCGAAGGTTGCGTTTTCTTGGGTTCTAGACAACCTGGGATGGGCCTTCTCGTGTTCTTCGGCACGGTGTTCGTGGCTTTCGTGCTCACCATTGCCTTTGGGCGTTTCGGTAACATTCGTCTTGGGTCGATGGATGAACAGCCGGAATTCCGCACGAGTTCATGGATCGCGATGATGTTCGCGGCGGGTATGGGTATCGGTCTGATGTTCTACGGAGCTTCTGAACCGTTGTCTTTCTATCGCGATGGCGTCCCAGGGCACGCTAAGCAAGAGGTCGGGACCGCTATGGCCACGGCGATGTTCCACTGGACGCTGCATCCGTGGGCGGTCTACGCGATTGTTGGTTTGGCCATCGCTTACTCCACGTACCGAGTGGGGCGTAAGCAGCTCATCTCAGCGGCTTTTACTCCGCTAGTGGGGGAGAAGCACGCAAACGGGCTGTTTGGTCGCTGCATCGACATTCTGTCGATCTTTGCGACGGTGTTCGGTACTGCTTGTTCGCTTGGATTGGGAGCATTGCAGATTCGTGCTGGTCTTGAGGCCTCAGGGTTGGTTCACAACCCGGGTAATGGCCTCATTGTCACGATCGTGGCGATTCTCACTTTGGCGTTCATGATGTCTGCGTTTTCCGGCGTGGGGCGGGGGATTCAAATCCTCTCGAACATCAACATGATTCTTGCTGCTGTGCTTGCCCTCTTTGTTTTCGCTTTTGGGCCGACAGTGACCCAACTCAACTTGCTGCCAGGGTCGATTGGTTCGTATTTGAGCCAATTTTTCGAGATGGCAAGTCGAACAGCAGCTTCTGCAAATGGCACCGCCGGTAAATGGCTGTCCTCGTGGTCAATCTTTTACTGGGCGTGGTGGATTAGCTGGTCACCTTTCGTTGGTATGTTCCTTGCGCGTATTTCGCGTGGTCGAACCATTAAAGAGTTCTGCTTGGGTGTGATGCTTGTTCCTGCGGGACTTTCAACAGTCTGGTTCGCGATTTTTGGTGGCACAGCCATCGTCATGGAGCAGACCGGAAAGTCGATCTACGGCGATGGGAATGCTGAGCAGCAGTTGTTCAATCTTCTGCACCAGTTCCCTGGGGGTACTGCGGCTGGGTTTGTTGCGATTTTGCTGCTTGCCACGTTCTTCATCACGTCGGCTGATTCTGCGTCCACAGTGATGGGGTCGATGTCCCAGAACGGTCGTGGCGATGCATCGCCCTGGCTTTCTGCACTGTGGGGCCTGCTCACTGCATTGGTTGGAATCACCTTGCTTCTTGCTGGTGGTGACGATGCGCTTAACAGCGTGCAGAGCGTCACGATTGTGGCCTCGACCCCCTTCCTGTTTGTGATCGTGGGGTTGATGTTCGCGATTGTTAAGGGACTTCAGCGCGATGTGATTTATCTGGATCTGCGTGAGCGTGAGCGGTTTGGACGTCAGCTTGCTCTGGAGCGGCGTCTACACCGTGAAGCGGACGAGCGTGAGGAACGCCGTCGCCGCGCTAAGCAAAAGCAGCAGCAGCGCCGTAGTCGCTGATGTGACTGGCGTCTGAGTGGGGTCTTGCATGGTGTATGCAGGGCCCCACTGGCGTGTCACAGGTGCCCACGCATTTGTGAACGAATTTCTTAGTGTTCGCTCGCGATATTTCGCTGTCGGAAGTCGTGTGGAGGTTCTCAGGACACCGCAGACACGTACGGACGAGTATTGTTGCGATCGGATCACGGCCGCAGCAGATCGCTCGATGCGTGCACGGTCGTGGACGCTATATGCGTGCAGCGTTGATCTTTTGCTCGCTATGGCACTGCCCACAAGCCGCTTCAGCCTCCCGGAGACGAACTGATCGTGACCATCCACCGGCCCGCCGCTGTTGTTGTCCTCGCTGCGGGCGAGGGCACCCGTATGAAGTCCGCAGTCCCCAAGGTCTTGCATGCCATCGGTGGGCGTACGCTCCTCGGTCACGCGATTAAGGCAGCTGAGGGGCTTGAACCTGAGCATCTTGCTGTAGTTGTTCGCCACAAGCGTGAGCTTGTGGCTGCGCACGTATCGCAGGTGGCTCCGCAGGCTGTTGTTGCTGATCAGGATGAGGTTAAAGGCACCGGTCGGGCCGCTGAATGCGGTCTGGAAAAACTTCCGGCTGACCTATCAGGCACAGTCGTTGTCACCTACGGGGATGTGCCGATGCTGGCCAGCGAAACCCTCGCTGCGCTCGTTGCTGAGCATGAGACGAACGGTAACGGCGTCACGGTGATGACAGCTCATGTTCCTGACCCGCACGGTTATGGACGGATTCTGCGTGATGAGACCGGGGCTGTCACCGGCATCGTCGAGCAAAAAGATGCCACCGCTGAGCAAGCACTCATCACGGAAATCAACTCCGGCATTTATGCCTTTGACGGTGAGCTATTGCGCTCTGCTTTGAGTCAGGTAGGCACAGATAACGCGCAAGGCGAGAAATACCTCACCGACGTGCTCGCCATTGCCAGGGACCGTGGTCGTCGCGTCGCAGCCCATGTCATTGATGATTTGTGGCAGACCGAAGGGGTCAACGACCGGGTGCAGCTCGCACGCATGGGTGCAGAGCTCAACCGACGTGTCTGCGAAAAGTGGATGCGTCAGGGCGTGACCATCATTGACCCCGCCAGCACATGGATCGATGTTGATGTCGTTATCGGCGTGGACACGATCATTCGCCCGAATGTGCAACTGCTAGGGGAAACAACCATCGGGGCAGATGCAACCGTCGGTCCAGAAGCAACCATCAGTGACTCGGCAGTCGGTGACGGTACCCACGTGCGCCGTTGCGAGATCGACGCTGCCACCATTGGTTCTGCCGTGACAGTTGGGCCTTATGTCCAGATTCGTGCAGGCAGTGACATCCCGGACGGCACAGCCATCACTTCTTTCACCACCCACCCACACATCACAGATCAGCAGGAGAATTGTCGATGAACGCGATGACGCGTCCCAACCAGAAAAACCTGTTGGTGATGTCGGGGCGATCTCACCCCGAGCTCGCTGAAGAGATTGCTGACTGCCTGGACATCGATCTCGTGCCAACTACCGCGTACGAGTTCGCCAACTCGGAAATCTACGTTCGGTTTGATGAGTCAGTCCGTGGCTCGGATGCTTTTGTTGTGCAGAGCCACACCGCTCCTATCAACAAATGGATCATGGAGCACCTCATCATGATCGATGCGTTGAAGCGCGCTTCGGCTAAACGCATCACTGCGGTGGTGCCGTTCTATGGCTACGCCCGTCAAGACAAGAAGCACCGTGGCCGTGAACCTATTTCGGCTCGTCTGATGGCAGACCTGTTTAAAGCTGCGGGTGCTGACCGCCTTATTTGTGTTGATTTGCACACCGCGCAGACGCAGGGTTTCTTCAATGGTCCGGTCGACCACCTGCAGGCTATGCCGATGCTGTCTGACTATGTTTTTGAGCGTTACGGGCACGAGAACCTTGCGATTGTCAGCCCCGATGCTGGGCGTATCAAGGTTGCTGAACAGTGGAGTAAGAAGCTCGGTGGTGCACCGTTGGCGTTCATTCACAAAACACGCGACATCACGCGCCCGAACCAGTCACATGCCAACCGCGTTGTTGGTGAGGTTGAGGGACGTCTGTGCATTCTTGTCGATGACATGATCGATTCCGGTGGCACGATCTGTCAGGCCGCTGCGGTGCTGATGGAGCACGGCGCGGCGGGTGTGGTTATTGCTGCTACACATGGTATTTTCTCGGACCCGGCCATTGAACGTCTCAAGGCGAGCGTGGCACGCGAGGTGATTGTGACCAACACCTTGCCCATTCCTGCAGAACGTCGTTTCGACAAGCTCACAGTGTTGTCTATTGCGCCGCTGGTCAGCCAAGCTATCCGTGAAGTTTTTGAGGATGGGTCAGTTACCAGCCTGTTTGAGGTAGAGGGCTGAGAACCCCTAAACTCGTGTAGTTACCTCGGCGAGGGCCGCTGGTGACGTGCAGCTCCGATCTCCCACCGTCCACCCAACACATTGGGCAGAACGGCGCGGGATCGGAGAGGTGCGTCCTGGCTGGCCGTTATCGACGCGGTGTCCCTGCTGTATGTGTGGACTTTCCCGTGTCTTGTCGAGATCTGTCCATCATTGACCACAGTCAGGAGACACCATGTCCGACAGCATTCGTATTGAGGCTGAAGCTCGCAGCCAGTTCGGTAAAGGCGCTGCCCGTTCCATCCGTCGTGCTAGCAAAATCCCCGCCGTGATCTACGGCGGCGGCGAAGCCCCGGTGCACGTTGTCCTCCCCGGGCACGACACCATGATGGCCACCAAGACCGCTAACGCTTTGTTGACCGTTGTGCTTGACGGCCAGGAGCACCTCTGCCTGGTCAAGGACATCCAGCGTTTCCCGATCCGTCCCGAGATCGTTCACGTTGACCTCGTTCGCGTAAAGAAGGGTGAGAAGGTTTCCGTTGACGTGTCCATCACTGTCACCGGTGAAGCTGCACCGGAGACCTACGTTGACCTTGACGCCAACACCCTCACCGTTCTCGCTCCGGCCACGGACATCCCCGAAAACGTGGAGATCGACGTGACTGACGCTGCCGTTGGCACCCAGATCTTCGCTAAGGACATCAAGCTTCCCGCAGGCGTTGAGCTTGAGACCGACGCTGAGACCCTCGTTGTCAACGTCACCGCTGCCACCACCGCTGAGCAGCTCGAGGCCGAGCTCGAAGAGGCCGAAGCCGAAGCTGGTATCGAGAAAGACGAGCCCGAAGCCGCTGAGGACGACAAGCAGGAGTGACCCTGTTGTCAGCGTTCTAGCGTGCATGCGCTTCATATCGAGCGCGGGGGTGAGGCACCAAGGTGCTTCACCCCCGCGCTTTCTTTCTCTCAGAGGTGGGCCCGTAGCCTGTGAGAATGGACGCTTTTCTTGTGGTGGGACTCGGTAATCCGGGTACGCAATATGCCGGCAATCGGCACAATGCCGGTGCAATGGTGATAGCAGAATTAGCTGCGCGTTCGCACGCGAACCTCAAGCGGCACAAAGCTCGTGCGCATGTGGCGGATGTGCGTTTAGGGGTGGCGGCAGGTGGAGCACCGGGGCCTAAGGCTGTTTTGGGTCAACCAATGTCATTTATGAACCTCTCGGGTGGGCCAGTCAGTGCCTTGCTGCAGTACTACTCCATCCCGCTTGAGCACTTGATCGTCGTGCATGACGAACTGGATATTCCTTTCGGTGACGTGCGCATCAAAAAGGGTGGGGGAGAGGGGGGACACAATGGCTTGCGATCTATTAGTGCTGCGGTAGGTAGTAAGGATTACGTGCGTGTGCGAGTAGGTGTGGGGCGCCCTCCAGGCAGGCAGGATCCGGCTGACTATGTTCTGAAGAACTTCAGTTCTTCAGAACAAGTTGAGGCAGAAGTCATGGTTGCGCGTGCTGCAGATGCCGTGGAAATGCTCGCTGAACGCGGAGTTGTAGCAACTCAGCAGGTTTTTCACGCCGCTTCGTAACGCAGGTCCTCGGCATCTGAGCAAGGTGTCGAGGATCAGTAATTTGTATGGATGCTTTATCTGCTCGCGGAGAGTCTGCTGCGCGAAACTCAAGAATTCTGCAAAGGTGGCACAAGAGTAGGCAATTGAGTTGCCGAGGAGATTACCGTGGAAGTGGTAGCCGAATTCTTTCAACAGGGACACGGCCCCACACCGCATGAGAAAATTGGCGCTACAAAGCTCTGGGGGAGCAATGGTCGATGATGCGATATCGCACTATCGGCCTGCGGGGCTGTCAGGGGAGACGCACATGACGTCGGGGGCAGTGTCGGATCGTGTGCGCACAGCTGTGTGCCTATTTTTCGAACCCAGTTCCTCAACATGTGGAGAGAACAAGAAGTGACTGTCGAGAACCGATCAACCAGGGGGTGGCATCGGTCCGGTCGCCGGACTTCGGCGAAGGCCGAGGGCGAGACCGCTCGCCTCGTACTGCGCGACGAATCCGACATCCCGTTTGCGCCGTCTTTAGGCCCGGTTAATACCCCCGCACATGCTCCCGGTGGCGAGTGGGCTCGTGCGTATTTATTGCGCTTGGTTGCAGGTGACTTCGTGATTGGTGCTGCTGGCGCAGTGGCAGCATCGGTCACGCGGTTTGGCTCGGAAGTCACAACTGGCTATTGGATGGCGACTGTTGCGATTCCGTTCGTATGGGTACTCGCATTGGTGATGGCAAACGCATACGAGCGGCGGTTCCTCGGGGTGAGTACCGAAGAGTATCGGTCGGTGGGGCGCGCCACGGTCGGCTTGCTGTCGGTGCTGGCAATCGGTGCATTCGCGAGCAACTATCCATTGGCACGCATGTGGGTTTTCCTTATGTTGCCGCTGTTGTTTGCTGGTGGATTAGCTGCTCGTTGGGTGATGCGTCGTTGGCTTGTACGTCATCGACGCGTTGGTGAACTGATGCAGCGCACGATTGTTGTGGGGCGCGCTGACGCTGCAGCTAATCTCATTCGCTCTATTAAATCTGAGCCGGGGCAAGGACTTCGGCCGGTTGCAGTATGTGCTACTGGATTCGACGCTGAGTGGGACACGACAACTTCATTGGAAGGTGTCCCGGTGATGGGGCGTCCACGTGATGCACTTGCTGCTGCTGATTTGTATGACGCTGAGGTGGTGGTAGTGGCAAGCCACCCAGATTTGGCTGGAAAATCCTTGCGGCGGTTGGCGTGGGCACTGGAAGAACGCGGCATTGAGCTGATTGTCTCGCCTGGATTGCTCGATGTTGCTGGCCCGCGTTTGTCTATCCGGCCCTCGACAAACCTTTCCTTGCTTCATATTGAACGTCCGGCGGCTGCGCGACGCTCAGCAATTCTTAAAGGGCTTATGGACTGCAGTTTGGCGGCTCTTTTGCTGTTCCTGCTGTCTCCGTTGATGGTTGCGATTGCGGTTGCGATCAAAGTCAGTGACCCTGGGCCGGTGTTTTTCCGGCAACAGCGAGTGGGAGTGCGGGGCAAGTTCTTTTGGATTTTCAAATTCCGCACGATGGTCGTCGATGCTGAGAAACGGCTCGAAGCCCTGGAAGCGCGTAGCGACGGCAATGGTGTGCTGTTCAAGATGAAGGATGACCCTCGCATCACGAAGATTGGTCATTTCCTTCGCCGATACTCCCTTGATGAGTTACCGCAGCTCATTAACGTTCTTATTGGCGATATGTCGCTGGTAGGGCCGCGGCCGCCATTGGCTCGCGAGGTAGAGCAGTATGAACCCGATGCGTTGCGACGACTGCATGTTAAGCCTGGAATGACAGGGTTGTGGCAGGTAAGCGGCCGTTCTGACCTGTCTTGGGAAGAGTCATTGCGGCTTGATCTTCGGTACGTCGATAACTGGTCACCGATGGGTGACTTGCATATCTTGTTCCGCACCTTTTCAGCGGTGTTTACCAGCAGCGGCGCTTACTAGCTTGGTGGCAGGAGCTTCTGTGCGCTTGTAGCCGCGTTAGCGGCGTGGTTCGGGCGGCACGAGGCATCCTGTATGTCGTCGGTTGTGGTCACGGCGTGGTGACAGGTACTCGGCGGTCTATCCCGGTTGCCCTGGTTTTTAAGCAGCCAGCTATTGTGCTGCTACTTCGTGGAACAAGCATGTTCTGATGAAGACATGGCTGCATTCTGTGGGTCCGGATTGATGTGAATGCATGACATGTATCTCAGATGTCACGACGATTCGATGTGGGTGGGGTCCACCTGCGCAACCTTGGCAGGTTGAGCTGCCTGCGGATGCGGAATACGAATGCCTCTGCGGGGTAGAAACATTCCTTATATGGGTGTCGCCGTGGATCTCTGCAGGCTTTGCGTTCACGCATCGATGGCGGACTAGATCGCGTCAGAGCTGAACCAACAGCAACGGATAGATACATTGCAATATTTAAATATGTGTGTCAGGCTGGAAAGGCAACACGGAATGAAGCACATCGATCGTGCCGCGGACTTATTCAAAGCACTCGGTCACCAGGCAAGACTCCACATCATGGTCGTCCTCCTGGAAAAGCCCCGCTCCGTCGGGGAAATTACCGAGGCAGTAGATCTGTCCCAGCCGATGGCCTCACAGCACCTGCGCACCCTGCGAGAAGCGGGTCTCGTCACAGCCGCGCGAGAGGGGCGCGAGGTGATCTATTCCGTGAGCGATGAACATATCGGGCATGTCCTTGCCGACGCGCTCGAGCACGTCCAAGAAGAGTGATCACCCCCACCAGGAGGCAGCCATGACCGACGACCAGAAGCACCAGGTTCACCACACCATCGCCGAGCACAAGCACGGTGAAGACTGCGGCCACGAAGCCGTCAAACACGACGACCACGTGGACTACCTTCACGACGGCCACAAGCACGCCGAGCACGAAGACCACTACGACGAGCACTGAGAACAGTCTCATCCGTAAAAGATGTGGCCTTTCTCGTAGATACGAGAAAGGCCACATCTTTGTGCGTACACCGCGTTCAATCCGCGTCAAGCACACCCAAACTCGCAGCCAACAAAAACACCATTGACTCCGACTCCGAACACGTGCCAGCACCCACCGCACGATCAAACCGATCAACAACCCCATCGGTATTAAGCAATGCATCCGGACACTGCGTCACCAAACGACGCATATGCGCAGTCGCCTCAGCATCACGTAACACAAACGAGGCATCCACTCGGAAAGCAGACTTTGGGAAACCCAACCCAGCTATCGCGGGGCGCTGCACCGCAAGACGACGCAACAAAGATCGAACCGGCAGCTTCCCATCTCGGATTGACACAAACGAAGCTGGATCCCGACGCAACGCATACCGCGCAACCGGTGTCGCCAAATACGCAGGGCGAAGCTCCACACCCTCCTCCATCCAGGCGTGATCACCCTGGACACTTAAAAGATACGAGCCAAGCAAATCCCGCAGATCAATCTGACGACGATCCTCTAACCCAAAACCCTCCGGCAACGCGGCAGCAGCATCAAAAGCCGTCCGCAACTGCGGGGCAAACAACTCCGCCACCGGTTTCATAATGTCAGCGCGACGACTACCCGCACTGCTCGACAGTGCGATCACTGCACGCCAATATGACCTCGCCCAGCGCGGACCACGATCGCCACCAAACTCAGGCTCACCAAACTCATCCCACGGCAAGCGTTTCGGATCACCAAAAGCACCCGCCCGAGCAGCCAAGATGCGGTAAGAGTCGTAGCCTGCGAACAACTCATCAGCACCCTCACCAGAAAGCACCCCGCGGATACCCTCACTTGCCGCCCTACGAGCCAAACTCATCATGCCTATCGGGCCCATCCGCACCAACGGAACCCGACGAGTACGCACATACTCCTCAAGCAATGTCACCGCAGCACGAGGACGCAGCATGTGATGAACCAGGTCGTAGCCAATAGCCTCGGCAACCTCGACCTGGCGGCCGCGCACAACCTCATCGCCCTCCAAGAACAAAGCCAACCCAGTACGCGCCCCCTCATCATGAGCAAGCGTGGCAATGATCGTGGAGTCAATACCACCGGAAATAAGCGCCACGATCTCACTCGTGGACCTCATCCGAGCAGCCACCGAATTCCGCATCAATTGCTCAAATTCAGCAAGATCAGCCTCAGACAAAGGCGAAGCATCAAGTTCCTGCCCCTGAGCAGTCACCGCCTCATGCACTGCCCCGATACGCGCCGAAGGCACAGCTGCCGCACGGTGATCAGCCCACATCCACCGACGCACAGGCGCATCACCCTGCAACTGCACAACCTGCCCCGGCATCACCTGATCAACACCAGCGAACGGAGTACGACCATGCGTCGGCGCCCAATCATGAAGAATCGAAGCAACCCCCGACACATCCAAACCATCTACACCACCGGAAAAGCCGCCAGAAATCTCTGACAACGCCTCCAGAGCAGATGCCAAGTACGTCGCACCATCCCGCCGCATCACATACAACGGCGAAATCCCAAACCGGTCCCGCAACGCCAACACCGGAGCGCCAGCCCCCACTCGTACCACAGCCGCGAACTGGCCATCAATACGCCGAGCGAACTCCGGACCCTCAGCTCGAATCCCCGCCAGCAACACCTCGATCTCACTGGCGCCAGGCAGTCCAAGCACATCCTGCAACTCAGACAAGTTAAACAACTCACCATTAAAAACAGCCATCCCGCCGTCTTCAGTGAGCAACGGCTGCTGCGATGCGCCCTCCTCCCAGTGGATCAAACGCGTGCTCACAGCAGCCAGGCCGCCCTCGACGTGACGTGCCGTCGTGTCCGGACCCCGGCGCGACAACGCTGCATCAACACCAGGGCTTGGAACCACTTCAGCAGCCGCGTCGCGGACGGCCAATGCAAAACCGCACATACGTCAGAGCCGCTCGTAAGCAGCCTTCATGACCTCCAAATTACGGAAGTCTGTGGCCTGCGCCTGCTCAAGAGCCTCTTCGTCCACGCCCGCATCTGCGAACGTCTCCAAAATCACCACAATGGACAACGAATCGAGCAAGCCATCCTCAGCAAGATCACTCGAGTCACGAACAGCCTGCTCATCGTGTGCATAAAAAACGTTGTCCATGAGGTCGGCCTCGACCTCGCTCCAGGGCTTCTTCTCGCTCATCAATCAATCACTTTCTTTTACGCAAACCGAAAACATCGATCAAAACCCCCAGAGCCAGAACCCAGCCCTAGGGAAAACTCAGCCGATCAGGAGTGATCCCACACCCGACTACGAATCTGCAGGTAACGCAACGAAGCACGCAGTCCCACAGCAGCCTGACGCAGTGAAGCCACCGACCACCCCGGCAACTCGTCCACCAACGGCTGCAACGACGCATCATCAGCCAAATCCGCATCAGACATGGTCACAACAGCTGTCAAAACCCCAGCCGGCAGCGCGTAGTAGTAATCCTCCTGAGACTGCTCCAACGCGTACGTATCCGTCGTGGGAGTGCGGTCAATAATTGACTGCGGCACACCCAACTCACGCGCCAGCTCGTACACCTCTTCCTTCGTGCAGTCACCAATCGCGCAAATATCGGCAGCGTCGTCCCCGTACTTGACCACAAAACCACTACGCAGCTCATCACCATTACTGGCACCAACAACCGCATAGTTGAGCCGCTCAGCCTCCGCATACGCAAACAACATACGAGTACGCTGCTTACGGTTCTGATACGCAATAATCGCGCGCAAATCATCCGCGCTCATCCGCAGCGTCTTCTCCGCCTTACCATTACGCGGACCAATCACCACCTGGTAAACCAAAGCACCCAGACGGCGCGCCATCGTCGGCGAGGCATTCACCGCATATGCCTGCGTCTGCGGGTCATAATCCGGCTCATACTTGCGGATAATGTCCGCGACCTCATCCTGACTGAACTGCGCCTCAATCGTCTCAGCGATAGAACGCTCAATAAGCTCCACCCCCGCGCTCTGCGCAGCCTCCTGCACATACCGCTTCGTCTCTGGGCCAGTTGCACGATCTGGCAGATACAACGCCTTCACCCGATCTGCACCCAAAGCCCGCGCAGCCAAATGCAGCACTGTGCTGGAATCCACTCCACCAGACAACTGCACCAGGGCACCCTTTTTACTCATCTCACCGAGCTGCCCCACGATCCAGTCGAGGCGATCCTGCAGATTGGAACTCACTTGCCACTCTCCTTGAGCGTCAGTTCGCGAACGAACCTGATATCGAACAAGCCCGCAAGCTTGCCGAATTCGGAATGAAGAGCGCGACGGATCGGACCCGCCCGCTCAGGAGTCTCAGGACCAGGAACAATCTCGACGACAGGAATGTCATCTCCTGAAGCCGTGCCCGGCCTGCTACGAATTTTCAGAACCAGCGGCTGCGCCACCGCAGTGACAATCTCAGACACCCGCCGAAGATCCACCTTTGTCCCCGCCACATTCAAAACCGAATCGGCCCGCCCTGCATGCCGCACCGACCCATCTGCAGCCACCACCGCCACATCCGAAGTCACCACCTCTTCAGCGCCAGGACCAGCAACCACCGACCTATACGGCGCTCGCAGAACCCTATCCATCGCGAACTTGCTCGCGACCACCAAGCGCCCTACCTCGCCAGCATCCTCGTGCTCTTTAAAAGCCACGCGCATTCTCACGCCCGGCAACGCCGAGCCCACCATGCCCTCAACAAAATCAGCAGGGTTGCCTTCCCACATAGAAATCCGTGGCCCCATCTCGGCCTGCCCATACATATTGGTCAGCCGCATTCGCGGAAAATGCTCCGCAAGGCGGGCCACGCTTGTCCCTGAAATGCGACCACCAGCAACAAAAACTCGCGTTACACGCTGCGGATCCACATCTGCCGAAAGTAACAACGGCATGTGCTGAGGCAGTGCATAAATCGCGATGTCTCGCACCTGATCCGGTACCTCAGCGTCAGCCTGCGCTACCGCATCCTTCAGGCCAGGGAGTCCCCACGTCGCATCTGTGAATGTCACCGGAACGCCAGAGACCAAATGCGAATCAACGATTGACAGGCCGTAAGCGAACCGTGGCGGAGGCAAGGCCACGTAAATCTGTGAATCACTCAAAGCTAAAGAAGAAGCGATCGTGCGGGCATGCTCAATGAGAGTTTCCTTCTTGTACACCACGCAAGAGGGGGAGCCCGTTGAACCGGATGTGTGAAACGCCACCAGAGACTCCAGGGGTGGCAATGCCTGCTCGCCCTTTTCAGGTGAGCCCACCGTCGAATCTAAGTGCTGCTGATGAGAAGAAAGATCTGTAATAAAAAGGGGTTTTTGAGATTGGCTTCGCAGGCAGTTCGTCACGCGTTCTAGCCCCTCGTAAGCCTCAATAGGGCGCACCAAAACCGAGCCGCCTGTGGTGAATTCGCGGGCATAGTTGGATAGCGCCATCGATATTTCCGCCTCAGTGTGGCGTACCGGTGTAGCCGTATCTTCCCGCATGAGTCCCATGATGTTCCCCCCAGAAAAGCAACGGGTTGCGTTCCGTTGTTCCTTCAACTGTATCCACTGAAAAGTTGGCGGCATATGAGTGTGGGTGGTCGGAAAAACACGCTACTTATGGGTAACTCTGACACGCAAGGAAAAATGTAAATACATGTGACATATGAGAGAGGGGAAAGCTACAAAAATCAGCCACGCAAACACCCCACCCCACCCCCACATCCTGACCAACACAAGCCACCGCCTCGAACCCCACACCCGAGCGACCTATCGTTAAAGACAACACAAACCGCCCCCACGCCACCACACCACCGCGATGGAGCCCCCACACATGACCCTCACCGCCGTCGTAGACCACCTCCGCCGAGACCGAGGAGTCACCCAAGCACTCGAAGCGCTCACCCAAGGTGAACCCTTCGTTGACATCACCATCGCCCCCGGCGCCCGCCCCGCCTTCCTCGCCGCCCTCGCACGCACGCCCGAGCGCACCGGTCCACTCGTAGCCGTCACTGCAACCACCCGCGCAGCCAACGACCTCAACGACGCCCTCCACGCCTACCTGCCCAACGCATCCATCACCCAATTCCCCAGCTGGGAACCCCTTCCCCATGAACGACTCAGCCCCCGCAGCGACACTGTAGGCACCCGACTATCCGTACTGCGCCGCCTCGAAAACCCCGATCCCGACGGCCCCCACGGCCCCATCGACATCGTCATCGTTCCCATCCGATCTCTTCTGCAACCCATCGCCACCGGCCTAGCCAACCTCGCCCCCGTCTACCTCCAGTGGGGAGAAGAACGCTCCCTCACTGACGTCGTTGACGCCCTCACCTCTGCCGCCTACACCCGCACCGACCTCGTCGAACGACGCGGCGAATTCGCAGTCCGCGGAGGCGTCCTCGACGTCTTCCCACCCACCGAACAACACCCCATCCGCATCGAATTCTTCGGCGACGAAATCGAAGACCTGCGCTACTTCAAAGTCGCCGACCAACGCAGCTTCCCCGCCGTCAGCCACGCAGCCCGCCCCGCCGCCATCAAAGCAGGCATGGTCCCCGCCCACCTGTGGGCACCACCCTGCCGCGAACTCCTCCTAACCGACACCGTCAAACAACGCGCCCTAGACCTAGCCAACAAACTTCCCGGCATCACCGACATGGTCGAAAAAATCTCCCAGGGCATCGGCGTCGAAGGCATGGAATCCCTCACCCCCGCCCTCGTCGACGGCATGGAAACATTCCTCGACGTCCTCCACCGCGTCGGCGGCGCCCACATACTCCTCCTCGACCCCGAAAAAATACGCACCCGCGCCCACGACCTCGTCGCCACCAGCGAAGAATTCCTCGACGCCAGCTGGTCATCAGCATCCGGAGGAGCTGAGGCACCCATCGATCTACGCGGCGTTCTCAACCAAGCCAGCTACCACTCCCTGGGCGAAACCCGATCCGCAGCAGACCACGCCGGAATCCCCTGGTGGACCCTCACCTCCTTCACCGCCGACCCCGACACCGCCACCACTCACCCCGACGACAACTTCGGCGACGACGCCAACACCACCTACCTACGCATCGACACCCACGAAACCCCCGACTACCACGGCGACATCCCCAAAGCCACAACCGACCTCGCCACCTGGACCCACGAAAACAAACTCGTCGTCGTCACCACCGCAGGCAAAGGCCTGGCCGAACGGCTCTCCGAAGTCCTTACCAACGCAGACATCCCCGCCCACACTGACGCCTCCGGCACCGACAACCGCACCGGCCTGGTCCACGTCACCAAAGCAGACATCACCGAAGGATTCATCGCCCCCAGCGCCGGCATCGCCATTGTCAGCGAAGCCGACCTCATCAGCGGCAAAGGGCGCCGCACCACCGGCGGCACCACCAAAGACATGCGCAAAATGCCCTCCCGACGCCGCCGCCAAGTCGACCCCCTCTCCCTCAAACCCGGAGACCACGTCGTCCACGAACAACACGGCGTCGGACGATTCATCGAAATGACCCAACGCACCGTCCAAGGCGCAACTCGCGAATACCTCCTCATCGAATACGCACCCAGCAAACGCGGCGGCCCCGCAGACCGACTCTTCGTCCCCACCGACCAACTCGACCAAGTCACCGCCTACGTCGGTAACGACGCTCCCAACCTCAACAAACTCGGCGGCTCAGACTGGAACAAAACCAAAACCCGCGCCAAAAAACACGTCAAACAAATCGCCGGAGAACTCGTCCGCCTCTACAGCGCCCGCATGGCAACCAAAGGCCACGCCTTCGGCCCAGACACCCCCTGGCAACGCGAACTCGAAGACGCCTTCGCCTACGTCGAAACCCCCGACCAACTCTCCAGCATCGACGAAGTCAAAGACGACATGGAAAAAGAAATACCCATGGACCGTCTCATCTCCGGCGACGTCGGCTACGGAAAAACCGAAATCGCAGTCCGCGCCGCCTTCAAAGCTATCCAGGACGGCAAACAAGTCGCCGTCCTCGTCCCCACCACACTCCTAGTCCAACAACACTTCCAAACCTTCACCGAGCGCTACGCCCAATTCCCCGTCAACGTCAAAGCGCTCTCCCGGTTCCAAAACAAAAAAGAGTCCGACGAAACCATCGCCGGACTCGCCGACGGAAAAGTCGACCTCGTCATCGGCACCCACCGCCTCCTGTCCTCCACCGTGCGCTTCAAAGACCTCGGCCTCGTCATCATCGACGAAGAACAACGCTTCGGCGTCGAACACAAAGAACAACTCAAAGCCATGCGCACCAACGTCGACGTCCTAGCCATGTCCGCCACCCCTATCCCACGCACCCTCGAAATGGCCGTCACCGGAATCCGCGAAATGAGCACCCTCGCCACCCCACCCGAAGAACGCCACCCCGTGCTCACCTTCGTCGGCCCCTACAACGACAAACAAGTCGCCGCAGCCATCCGCCGTGAACTCCTCCGAGAAGGCCAAGTCTTCTACGTCCACAACAAAGTCTCCGACATCGAAAAAGTCGCAGCCCACATCCGCGAACTCGTCCCCGAAGCCAGAGTCGAAACCGCCCACGGCCAAATGGGCGAAACACGACTAGAAAAAGTTGTCGTCGACTTCTGGGAAAAAGAATTCGACGTCCTCGTCTGCACCACCATCGTCGAAACCGGACTCGACATCTCCAACGCCAACACACTCATCCTTGACCGCGCCGACAACTTCGGACTCTCCCAACTTCACCAACTCCGCGGACGCGTCGGACGAGGCCGCGAACGCGCCTACGCCTACTTCATGTACCCCACCGGCAAACCCCTCACCGAAACCGCCCACGACCGACTCGCCACCATCGCCGCAAACACCGACCTCGGCGCCGGCATGCAAGTAGCCATGAAAGACCTCGAAATGCGAGGAGCCGGAAACCTCCTCGGCGGCGAACAAGCCGGACACATCGACGGCGTCGGATTCGACCTCTACGTCAGACTCGTCGGCGAAGCAGTCGCCGAATTCAAAACCGGCGAAATGGACGAAGCCCCCCGCGAAGTCAAAATCGAACTACCCGTCGACGCCCACATACCCCACAACTACGTCGCCGAAGAACGCCTACGCCTCGAAGCCTACAAACGCCTCGCCGCCGTCACCGACGATGCCGAACTCACCGCACTCATCGAAGAAATCGTCGACCGCTACGGCCCCTACCCCGAACCCGTAGCCAACCTCATCGAAGTCGCCAAACTCCGCACCGTCGCCAAACGCGCCGGAATCAGCGACATCGGCATCCAAGGCAACATGATCCGATTCGGCCCTGTCGACCTCAAAGACAGCCAACAACTCCGCCTCACCCGCATGTACAAAGGCACCACCATCAAAGCAGCCGTCCGACAAATCCTCGTCCGACGCCCCATGACCGCACCCATCGGAGGAACACCCCTCAAAAACAAAGAAATCCTCGCCTGGACCACCGAACTCATCCAGCAAATCTTCCTCGACGCCCCCACCAGCCGCTAAACCACCGCTGCCCTGTGAAAACAACCCAGGCAACCTCACAGGGCAGCAAAACCACACAACATACAGCCCACGCACCCAGCCTGGACAAAAATAGGCGATACCCAACCTCACGTTTGGTCTTTACTACCGCCAACCGCCAAACACATCCTTGAACCAATCAACAACATCAAGGTAAAGACGTGACTATGGAAATCACGATCCTGCACAACCCCCGCTGCTCCACATCCCGCGCCGCACTCACAGAACTAGAAAACGCTAGCATCAAACACGACATCATCTGCTACCTCGACACACCACTCAACGAGCAAGACGCCCTAGACCTCCTCAACAAACTCGAAGACGCACCCGCCGACCTCATCCGCCGCGACAACACCTTCACCCAACTCGGTCTAACCGACAATGACATCGACACTGCCCAAAAAGTCGCCGCCCTCATCGCCAAACACCCCGCCCTCATGCAACGACCCGTCCTCATTGCCGCTAACCGAGCAATCATCGGACGCCCCAAAGACCGCGTACCCGCATTCATCACCGAAATTACACAGGCTTGATCTGAGCACCTGAGCAAAAAGCAACGCCACCAACAAAACAACGAAACAGTCAGGCCAGGGAGAGGAAAAGCTTCTCTAAGGCGGCGAAATCAGCTTCACGGTCAGGGTTTTCTTGGCTCATACATTTCTGTAACCCAGTGGTGATGATGGTGAACCCTGCCCGGTCAAGAGCGCTACTGCATGCAGACAACTGAGTCACGATGTCTTTGCAGTCTCGACCCTCTTCAATCATGCGGATCACCGCAGCGAGCTGACCATGAGCCCGACGCAGGCGCTTAAGAGCAGGGTCCAATTCAGCAGGTTCGAGGATCAAAACAACCCCTAACAGATGCAATAGAAGTGACACCAGTACCACTGCAAAGTACCCCAACGGGTATCGAATGTAGATGCCTCGCAGCCGTCGCGCTGACTTGAGTAGTCATCGTCCTAAAAGACCGCAATAAAACTGCTGCCCGTACTGACAGCAAAAGTGACACCTGAAACAGCAACAAACACCCAAACTGAGCTACTCACCCCGATGCGCTACCTAAGTGCTGGCTCACCAAAAACTAAGACACCCATGAGCTACCCCCATCTGAAAAGGCAATGTCCACATCAATCGCTCATAAAAAGCGCAGGTAGAGACCGGAATAATTGACTTAGATCCTTCCCCAGTCAGAAACGGAAAACCCCGGTGGCATCCTGAGAGAACGATCGACGCCGTGGCTCATGCGGCACACGTAGGAGCCCGCGGCTCCGTCTCGGTCTTGCGGCCTCAAACCGTTCAGCAACAGCGTATACGCGCCGCTGAACTTGCCCCCAAGGAGACTCATGAAGACACCGTCGGATCTAAGCGCAGCAGTCGACGCCATCGCTGAAGACGTCATCGCATGGCGCCACCACATTCACGCCAACCCAGAACTATCGAACCGTGAAGTAAACACAGCCAAGTACATCGTCGACCACCTGCAGACCCTGGACTTAGATGAGATTCACACCGACATCGCTGGACACGGCATCGTCGGCGTACTCAACGGCGGACAAGAAGGGGAACGCACCATCCTGCTGAGAGCCGACATCGACGCACTACCCGTCCCCGACGAATCCGGTGTCGACTTCGCCTCCACCGTCATCGACGAGCACTACCCAGGCGGACCATTCCCCGTCTCCCACGCCTGCGGACACGACTGCCACACCGCAATGCTCATGGGCGCAGCATCAGTTCTGGCCAAACACCGCGACCAGCTACCCGGCCGCGTCCTATTCGTCTTCCAGCCAGCCGAAGAAGGCCCACCCATCGACGAAGAAGGCGGCGCTCGCAGCATGCTCGAGTCAGGCATCTTCGAAAAATATTCACCGACCATGGCCTTCGGAATGCACGTGCAGCCCTTCCCCAAGGGAGTCGTGGCCATGCGTGAAGGCAACCAGTTCGGTGCATCATGCCTGGTGAAAATCACCCTCACCGGAGAGCAAGTACACGGCTCAACACCATGGGCAGGAATCGACCCGATGCCCGCGGTCGGAGCAATCCTCACCGGCATCGGGCAGATCTACCGCCAAGTCGACGCATTCGACCCGTTCACCGTCACCATCGGCCACATCGAGGACGTAGGGCGGTTCAACATCATCGGTCAACGAGTGACGCTGTGGGGCACGATCCGGTCGCACCGTGAGGCCACGATGAGCGACGTGCAGGAACGGGTGCGGACTCTCGCAGCCGGCGCGGCCAAAGCCAACAACTGCCAGGTCAACGTCGAGTACCTGCAAGATGTCCCAGCGGTGACGAACACGCCCGAATGGGTAGCAGCGGCCCGGCCGACCATCGAGCGTGTCATCGGCAGCCAGAACCTCATCCCCGCGCCCCCCACCCTCGGATACGACGACGTCTCCGAGTTCGTCAAAGAATTCGGCGGCCTCTACATCGGCCTCGGCGTACAAGACACCGCATTCACCGAAAACGGCGAGCTATACATCCCCGAAGACGGCCGCGGCGGCGTCCCCAACCACAACCCCCGCTTCTACGCCGACGACGCCACCCTCGCCACAGGCGTCAAACTCATGGTCGAATGCGCCCGCGACCACCTCACCGGACAGCTAATGCCAGGACAAGGCTGACTCCCCACGTGAGAGAAGTTAAGGACACTCTCGATCCAACCTGATCTGCCTAGAGCGTCCTAGCACACTGTGCCCACCTCACATGTAGTCAGCGCCACAACCGAATCCGGCGATCGTTGCGTGGATCACCGCAACAGTGGGACACCCACAAACCAGTAGCGTCAGAACACCACACCCGTCGAGACTCGGTGCACACCACCTCGACCACGACGAGGAACGGTGACAACCCCCATGACCCCACACACCAGGCCCCACCAGAGCAAAACACCACTGGCCATCGCCGCAGCCACGCTCCTGCTTACCACTGCCTGCACCGCCGCCCCCCACGAGGCAGACCCCGTCCCACCACTGCCCAGCGCCCTCAGCTCCGCTGCAGCCAGCACTATCGCTCAACTACCCCCACCTCCAGCCAACAGCAACGAAAAAAACACCAAAGCACGTCACACCATCACCGCCTTCGCCGACGCGGCACAACGCGCCCTCATCACCCCCAACCCACTCCAAGCCGACCAATGCCGCGACGCCGCCGACCTCATCGATAAGGCAGCAACACCACAAGAACTCCTCACCGCCGCAGTCACCCTCAACGACCCCGACCTGCGCTCCCTCACCCTTGCCGCCCGCACCCACATCGGCACCTATCTCAGCCGCTGCTCCGCAGGAAACCCACCATCACCCCAAGCAGCACACAACGCCCTGGCCCTCCTACGCGCCCGCCTTGACACCACAGCTCGCACGGGAGAGAACTGATGCCCCGACACACACACCGCACCGCCGCCGCTGCGCTGATCAGCGCAGCCCTTCTGACCTGCCTCACCGCCGCGCCAACTGCCTCAGCAAAACCCACTAACGGTGAATCCACCTGGGCTGCCCTTGGTGACAGCATCAGCAGCGGCTACGGCATCACCAGCGTCAGCCCCAACCCTTCGGCATGGGGGGCACAGTGTGGTCGCGCCGACGGAGCAACAAGCAACGAGGCAGCGATGCCAGTCATCGCTCAAAAACAGTTGGCGTCTTCAGGCATCAGTTATCGGCAAGCCTTCACCGCCTGCGCTGGCGCCACCACCGACGATTGGGCGATCCAGCTCGCGGAGGCGTACCGCCAGCTCGGTGTGAAAATCAACACGCCCATCGAACCAGGCACCCCTACCCGCACCTCCTCGCTGGTTAAAGAACTCGACAGTATCGCCGCCAGCGGTAACCGATTCGATCTGATAACCATGACTTTCGGCGCGAACAACGCTGCCTTGGGGGCACTGGGCGAACTATGCATGGACACTAAAAATGTCCAAGGCGAATCCCTGGATTGGGATTCGCCAGGCTGGGGAAGCTGCGATGTTCCACCCGAACAAGCCACAAAGATTCTCGACACTCTCACCCAAGGCAACGCATCGGTACCCCTACCTGCTGGGCAAGTGCCGCTGTGGTCAGCGAACCCCGACCAGGGAGAAGTGGAACCGCTTCTTTCTGCGCTAGCACGATTCGTCAAACCTGGAGGGCGGATCCTCATCATGGGGTACCCGCAGATCATCACTGACCCGAGCCGCAGCTCACTGGCGCAACGCTGGAACAAAATACCTGGCTTGTACGCCACAGCTGGCAGCTGCAATGGCATGCCCCCCGAGTCGATGAAACGTGTGCGGGAGACCATCACAGAGCTGAATACCGGAATTCACAAAGCAGCAGAAAAAGCGCAGGCGGCGTTGTCTCACAATGGCGTGACGATCGGATATGTCGATATGAACACTGCTTTAGGGTTCGAATCCGCAGAGTCTTTCCACGGTGTGTGCAGCCAGGAACCGTGGGTGAATGATCCCTTCACGCAATATGGCCCGTTGCATCCCAACGCCCAGGGGCACGCGCAGGCGGGGAAGGCTTTAGCTGAGTTGGTGCGCTCTAGTAAGTGACCTCGTAGTGGGGGGCTAGAGGTGTTTCGTGAGCAGCTCTTCGAAAGTTTGGCGGGTTCCTTTGGGATTTCCGTCGTGCGTGAGTAGACCGAATGCTCCTTCGCGGCCAGCGTTGTGGCGGTCGCGGAGGGTGTACCAAAACAGCGGGCCGAGTTTATTGGCGTACGCCAATTCATTCCAGGCGTGAGCGCCTTCGCGCATTAGCCGGGCGGCTTCGTCGTCGGTGACATGTCCTTCGCCAGTAGGTACACCGACTTCAGTGCCCCAGATCTGGAGTTTGGTGTGTCCGTGAGTGTCGAGTAGTTCCCGCAGTGGTTTGACGTACTCCATCTCGCCGGAGGCGCCGTTACGCATATCTGAGTAGGGGTGCAGCGCGACACCATCGACATGGGTGAGGGCTGGGGAGGTGGCCAGGGCACGCCACCAGTCCATGGTGGGTACATCTGGTGAGCTTGGTGCTGCTCCGCCGGTGCCGCCGGCGATGATCACGCATGTAGGGCAGGTAGCTCTGAGTGTGTCAGCAGTTTTGGTGAGTACGGGTGCGTATGCTGCCGGGTCAGGGTGGGGAGCCCATGAGCGGTCGACGTTGGGTTCGTTCCAGATTTCCCAGGCATGGACTTTGCCTGCGTAGCGGGTAGCTGCAGTGGCGGCGTAGTTGGTGAACCCAGTGAGTTGGTCAGGTGTGGTCAGGCCAGCTGTCCAGGAACTGCCAGGTGGCCTTTGGTGGGGAGCAACGGTTCCTAGAACTGCGAGGATGCGTAGTCCACGGCTATTGGCTTCGTTAACGACGCGGTCGTAAGGGTCCCAGTGGTAGTCCTCGGGTTCCCATTGGACGTGGGTCCAGGGAATGTCGAATCGGATCCAGGTGGCGCCGGAGTTTTTGACGGTGTCGAGGTCAGCGGCGAGGCGTTCGGAGGGGACGTAGGCTAATTCGCTTCCGGGGATCGCGATTCCGGAGAGTTTCCCTGCCCCGGGTGTGGTGTTACTGGGAGGTGTCGGGGTGGGGTTGGGTGGTTCGTGGTGGGCGTACCAGATCGTGATCGCGGCGATGAGTGCCGTGATCAGGAGTATGGCGATCGTGATTCGGGTGCGTGTGGGGTGAGCCATGGTTTCCGTCTGGTTGGTTCGGTGCCCGCTGGGGTAGAGCAGAAGCAGGGATATAAGTGTCGGTGACTAGGCGCATGTGGGTGGTGTCGTACCAGCGGCAGAACGTTTCGAGGATAGCCAGGCCGATGAGGGGAGCACCGGTCATGATGACCAGGGGAGTGGTCGCTCCTGACTGGGCAGTGACGGTTTGGAAGAGCAGGATGGCGGCGATGTAAATGAGTAGGGCGCGGCCTAATTCGGTGCGGCAGTGCCGGTAGGTGTCGGCAATGAGTGAGGTGACTAGGCCGAGGATGAGGTAACCGGCGGCGACACCGATGTAGCCGTGGTTGATGAATAGTTCGGCGGTCATGCCGGGCACGGTGAAGATGAGTTCTTCGCTGCCGGAGAACCACCAGCCGCTGTATTGGACGATGGAGCGCCATGTTTGGGTGGGGACGCCAGCGAAGTGTAGGAGTGCTGCGGGCACGGTGAGGAACCCGGACATGAGGGTTTCGCCGTTGAGGTAGTTGTGTTCGGTGGCGAAGCGGGCTGCCCAAGCCACCATGGAGAACCTGCCCCATTGCCAGTCCAGGAGCGCGGGGATGTCGAAGCTGGTGACGCCAGCTCGGCTGATGGTTTGGTTGTAGATGACGGCTAGAGCCCCGCCTGCTCCGGCGATGAGTAGTGGGGTGCGTAGTCCTCGGATCCAGGGAAGGACGAGGATGAGCAGGGGGAGGGAGAAGACGACGATGTCGACGCGGCCTCCGGTCCAACTGGAGTTGACGGCGATGACGCCGGTGCAGGCGGCCATGATGAGGGCGTTGTGCATGTCTGCGGCGGGATTTTTGCGTCGGGTGATGCTCCAGAGCGCTAGGAGAAGAACACCCCAGGGCATCCAGGAGGCGAGGAAGGCGTAGCGGGCCATGCCGCCGTCGACGCCGATGACGCGTTCTCCGGCGCTGTTGGCCAGGTGGCCGCGGATGCGGATGCTGCCGACTGCTGCGGCGGCGGTGAGGGTGAGTCCGGCGGTGAGGGTGAGGACGGGGTGGGATGTGGCCATGGAGTAGGTGGCGCTGTTGGTGGGGGTGTCGGTGCGGCGCCAGCGGATGAGCAGACCGATGGTCAGTGCGGTCAGGGCTAGGGGAGTGGTCAGGGCTGCTTGGAGGAGGCCGGTGTCGTTGCTGTAGGGATTGTTGGGTACGGCTTCGTAGAAGCCACGTGAGGTGGACAGAGTGCCGGTGAGGTGGATGAGGCCGGAGATGACGTAGGTGATGGCGAAGTCGATGACGAGCCAGGTGCGTAGGTGGAGTCCGTCGTGGCCGCGTTTGTGTAGGTGCGTGGCGATGAGGATGGAGGCGATGCCTGTGAGGGTCAGGACGGTTAGGGCGAGGTGGATGAGGTTGATAGGGCCGGGCGTCACGGTGGGGTGGGGGGTCAGTGGTGGTCGGGGGTGTCGGTAGCGAGGATGTAGATGGGGTTTTCGTCGCTGGGGTGGAGTGCGGCGAGGGTGGCGTTGAGGTCGTTTTTGTGGGTGGTGAGGGGGACGACGAGCAGGGTGGTGGTGGCGGTGGGGGCAAGGAGCTGGCTGTGTGCACTGGCTGGGTGTGGGGGTGTGGCCAGGAGGATGAGTTCGTAGTTGTTGGTCAGTTCGGTGAGTTTTGCTGGTGTGGTGGTTGTGGTTTCGCCGGTGGCGGTGAGGGTGGTGATGGTGATTTCGGGTGTGGTGTTGTTATCGCCGGTGGCGGTGAGGGTGGTGATGGTGGCTGGGGGCAGGGCGGTGGTGTCGATGATGGCGGAGGTGGCGCCGATGCGGTGGGCAGCTTGGGCGAGGGCGAGGGCGGCGGGGTAGGTGTTGGTGGTGGGGTTGGGGCTGGTGATGAGGGTGATGGGGGCGTGGTTGGTGGTGTGTTCGCCGATGAGGAGGCCGGCGGTGCGTTCGTAGGCGGGGTTGGTTGTTTCGGGTGTGGCTAGTTGGGGGGTGCGGCGTAGGAGGCTGCGTAGTGAGCGGTGGGGGATGGTGCTCAGGAGGCGGGTGTGGGGGATGCGGCGTAGGTCGTTGGTGACGCGGATGCGTTGGTCGAGGCCGCCGAAGAGGATTGCGGTGATGAATGCGGTGATGAGCGCGGCGGCGATGGCGATGGCGGTGCGCAGGGGCCAGGTGAGGCCGGTGGGTTTTTCGGGGGCTTGAGCTTCGGCGAGGGGGGATGCGGAGATGGTTTGTTGGGTGCGGTGGCCGTCACTTTGTGTGGGGGCGGTTTTTTGGACGGTGGCAGCTAGTTGTCGGGTGAGGGTGTTGGCGATGTTGGCTGCTTCGGTGGGGTTTTCGCGGGTGACAGTGATGTCGAGGATCACGGTCATGGTGGGGTTGGTGACGTTGATGCTTTTGGCGAGGGTGGCGGGTGTTTCGCCGGTGAGGTGGAGTTGTTGGATGACGGGGTTGAGGACGTTGGGCGAGGTGGCGACGCGTACGTAGGAGGCCATTTCGCGTTGGAGGTAGGTGGCGGCTTGGTTGAGTTCTGTGGCTGAGTTGCCGCCGGTTGCTGCGAACAGCAATGAGGTGGTTGCGCCGTAAGTGGGTTGGGTGATGAGTCCTTGGGCCATGACGGCGGCGAACACGAGGGCGCCGATGATGGTGTGTAGGAGGGGTCGGCGTGTGAGGAGGCTCAAGTATTCGCGGACGAACAAGGGTGGGCTCCGTTTCCGTGGCCGTCGTCGTGGGTGGGGGGTGAGGTTGATTCTCCATGACGAGTGGTTGTGGTCGCCAACCGGGGGTGTGATGGGTGCTGGGGATGGGTGTTATGGCTGGGTGATGGTGGTGTAGAGCTTTTCGAGGTGGGTGGCGACGGTGGTGATGTCGAGGTGGTTGCGGGCGGTTGCGTGTGCGCTGGCGGCTGCGTTTGTGCGAGCAGTGGTGTCGGTGAGGAGGTGGTGTAGGGCGGTGGTGAGGTGATCGGGGCCGGGATGGATGACGGTTCCGGCGTTGCCTTTGGTGATGGTTTCGGCCAGGCCGCATGTGTTGGTGATGATGGTGGGGGTGCCTAGGGCGAGGGCTTCCAGGACGCTCATGGGGTAGGGCTCGTTGACGCTGGGTAGGACGTAGATGTCGGCGTTGGTGAGGGCGTCGCGGGTGTTTTCAGGGGGTATGGGGCCGTCCCAGATGATGCGGTCGGAGTGGCCGGATGTGGCTATGGCGTCGCGGACTGCGGTGCCTTGTCCTTCGTCTGGTCCGATGAGTCGGAAGGTGATGTGGGGGAATTGGGGTGCGAGTCGGCGTGCGGCCTCGATGAAGTCCAGGGGGCGTTTGCGTTCGTGGATGCGGGCGAGGAAGAGGACTTCTTGGGGGGTTGTGCGTGGGGGTGGAGGGGTTTTGGGGGTGTGGATGCCGTTTCGGAGGAATTCGATGTTGATGTTGGCGTCGAGGTTGATGAGGCCGTCGCGTTCTTCTGGGGTGAGGTAGAGGATGCGGGCGGCGTGGCGTAGGGCGGGGAGGGTGGAGATTTTGTCGAGGGCGTGGATGGGGGTTTTGTGGGTGGGCATGACCATGCCGTGGGTTTGGAGGACGTAGGGCGTTTTGGTGCCGCGCATGGCCAGGGCTGCGGGCATGGTGACGAAGTCGCGGCCGAGGTGGATGTGGACGATGTCGGCGTTTTGGGCTGCAGTGTGTAGCCAGATGGCGAGTTCGGGGGCGGCTAGTGCGCGTAGGGAGCCGCGTCGGCTGGGGGTGTGGGCGCGGAAGAGTTTGGTGGGGACGCCGTTGATGTTGTTGGGGGGTGTGTCGTAGCCGCGGGTTCCGGCGGCGATGGTGACCTCGTGGCCCAGGTGTGTGAGTGCGGTTGCGTGTTCGATGGCTACGCGGGTGGGGCCGCCATATTCGCCTTGGGGTGAGATGAGTCCGACGACGTGGATGATTTTCATCGGGTGCTCTCTTCTGTGGTGTGTGGTGTGTGGTGGGTTGGTAGTGGGGCCAGGACGCGGGTGTTGGGTGGGACGTTTTTGGTGACGAGTGTGGTGGCGCCGATGGTGGCGTCGGTGCCGATGGTGACGCCGCGCAGGATGGTGGCGCGGGTGGCGATCCAGGCGCCGTTTTCGATGGTGATGGGGGCGTTGTCGAATTCGAAGGCGGGGTCGTTGGCGTGGTGGCTGCCGGTGCAGAGCATGGCTTCTTGGCTGATGACGACGTTGGAGCCGATGGTGACGGGTTCGAGGTTGAGGATCCAGGCGCCGACGCCGATCCAGGTGTGTTCGCCGATGGTGAGTTTCCAGGGCCAGTGGATGCGGACGTTGTGGCGGATGAGTACGTGGGGGGCGATGGTGGCGCCGAAGGCGCGCAGGATGGTGGCGCGGAGTTTGGGTGGGCAGAGTATTGATCGGGTGATGGTGTCGCCGATGGTGACCCAGGCGGCGATTTTGAGGGGGTGTGCGCCTTTGTCGTAGCCGCGTCCTGTGAAGGTGGAGAGTTTGCGGGTGGTTGTGGGGGTGTTCATGCGCCGAAGTTGGCCTTTCCGGCGTCGATGGGTCCGGTGTGGCCGTGGGGGCGTTTGAGGAGTTCGATGTCGGCGTCGACCATGATTTTGGCGAGGTCGTGGGCGTGTGTGGTGGCTTTCCATCCGAGGTTTTTGTGGGCTTTGCTGGCGTCGCCGATGAGGGAGTCGACTTCGGTGGGGCGTAGGTAGCGTTCGTCGAATTTGACGTATTTTTCCCAGTCGAGGTTGACGTGAGTGAAGGCGGCGGCGAGGAATTCGCGGACGGTGCAGGGGGTGCCGGTGGCGAGGACGTAGTCGTCGGGCTGGTCTGCTTGGAGCATGCGCCACATGCCTTCGACGTATTCGGGTGCGTATCCCCAGTCGCGGATAGCGTCGATGTTGCCCATGTAGAGGTCTTTTTGCAGTCCGAGGGTGATGGCGGCGACGGCGCGGGTGATTTTTCGGGTGACGAAGGTTTCGCCGCGGCGAGGGGATTCGTGGTTGAAGAGGATGCCGTTGGTGGCGAACATGCCGTAGCCCTCGCGGTAGTTGCGGGTCATCCAGTAGGAGTAGACCTTGGCGGCGCCGTAGGGGGAGCGGGGGTAGAAGGCGGTTTCTTCGTTTTGGGGTGGGGGTGTGGCTCCGAACATTTCGGAGGTGGAGGCTTGGTAGTAGCGGCAGTCTAGGCCGATCATGCGGATGGCTTCGAGGAGGCGGGTAGTGCCGATTCCGGTGACGTCTCCGGTGTATTCGGGTTCGTCGAAGGAGACGCGGACGTGGGATTGGGCGGCGAGGTTGTAGACCTCGTGGGGGCGGATGGTGTCCAGGAGGGTGACGAGTCGGGAGCCGTCGGAGAGGTCGGCGTAGTGGAGTTTGAGGCGCGCTGAGTCTTCGTGTGGGTCTTGGTAGAGGTGGTCGATGCGGTCGGTGTTGAAGGTGGATGCGCGGCGGATGAGTCCGTGGACTTCGTAGCCTTTGGATAGGAGGAGTTCGGCGAGGTAGGAGCCGTCTTGGCCGGTGATGCCGGTGATGAGGGCTTTTTTGGTCATGGGGTCTCCTTGGGTTGTGGTTGAGGGGTTTGGGTCCAGGATAGGTTTTGGGTGTTTGCGGGGGTGTGGTGCTTAGTCGTTGTAGTTGTAGATTTCTTTGGCTGGTACGCCGGAGACGACGGCGCCGTTGCGGCAGGGGCGCATGAGGACGGCGCCTGCGGAGGCGATGGATCCGCGTCCCATGCGTACGCCGGCGTGGATTTGGGCACCGGAGGCGATGGCGGCGCCGTCGCCGATGATGACTTTGCGGGTGGTGTGGGATCCGGTGCGTTGTTCGGCGGGGCCGATTTTATGGGTGGAGGTGATGATCATGACGCGTGGGCCGATGCCGACGCGTTCTCCGATGTGGATGCCGCCGCGGGCGTCTGCGTAGAAGCCTTCGTTGATGTAGGTGTAGCGGCCTACGTAGACGTTGGAGTTGGTGAAGCGGCAGTGGGGGCTGATGCCGTTGGTGTTGATGTTCATGCCTGCTTTGTTGAGCATGATGCGGCGTAGACGCCCTGGTACGAGGGGGGAGGCGGATAGGCAGTTCACCCAGAAGTTCCAGGCTATGTGGGTGCCTAGGGCGATGATGCGGTTGCGGAGGCAGCCGGGTGTGCGTGTGTGGGCGGTGCGTTGGAGGCCTTCGGGGTAGATGGTGGGGTCGTGGTCGGGGGCGGGCACCGACTGTGTGGTCATGGGGGCTCTCCGTTCTGGGTGGTGCGGCGGGCCTGGCGGATGTGTTTTGTGTTGTGTTGATTCTTGGTTGCAGCGCTGCCCACGGCAAGGCTAAGGGCGTTGTGGCTTGCATAGTGGCAGGGTGCGTGGGGGCTGCTCGGGGGCGCGTCGTGTGGGGAGTGGGTTCGTGGTTCTGTGCATCGGTCGGCGGGGGGAGAGGGAGGCGTTGTTAGTGTTGTCCAAGTCGAACGTCCATACGTGGGGTGTTGCGTTGGGGCTGTGACTGGGTGTTGCGGTGTTGTGGGGCATGTGCCCGGCGGTCTGGTGGGGGAGCCTTGGGGTGCTGTGTCAGTCGTGATTGTGTCCTTTTAGAGGGGGAGACCAATGAGCACGTTCCTTCAGGGGTGTGACCCTGTGGTCGATGTACGCGCGGGTTCACCGGTGGTGCCGGAGTCTGCGGTGATTCGGGAGAACAGTGTGGGCGATGATGGGCGGGTGTCCAGTACGTCACGGTTGACGTGGTTGACGACGACGTCGGGGCGTCCGGTGTTAGCGCGGGTGGATGAGCCAGCTGGGGGGCAGGCTCGGGGCGCAGTGGTGGTGGTTCCTTCGGTTGGTCGTGAGACGACGGTGCCTTTCCGGCGGTTGCGGGCGTTGGCGGTGCGTGCTGCGGATGCGGGGTTTGTGGCGGTGTCGTTGTTTTTGGGTGGGGATGGTGAATCCCCTGATGTTCCTGCGGATTTGGATTTGGTGTCGGTGTGGGGTGAGGAGGTTGAGGCTGCGGTAGCTGCGGCGGGGGCTGCGGTGCCTGATCGTCCGGTGAGTGTGGTGGGGTGGCGTTTGGGTGGGGCGTTGGCGTTTGCCCATGTGCAGGCGGTTGCTGCTGCTGAAGAGGGTGTTGTGGTCACGCCGGTTACGGGGTCGGTGGTGTTGTGGGAGCCGGTGTCGGGGGCGTCGTTTTTGCGGCAGCACCAGAATTTGCGGAAGTTTGCTTCGCCGGTGGAGGTGGTGGATGAGGGTGTGGAGTTGTGTGGGTATCACTTCTTGGCGGGGCATGCGGCCTCGTTGAAGGGGCTGAAGGCTCCTCGTCGTGCTGGTGAGGGTGATGGCTTTGAGATTGTGCGGGAGTCAGATCCGAAGGCTGTGCTGCAGTTGACGCTGGGCTCTCCGCATTTTGTGCAGACGCGGGTTGAGGATGCTGATGCGTTGGTGGGGCGGTTGGCTTCGGGGGTTGAGGGGCCGTTTTTGCCGGTTCCTCAGGTGCGGGATGCGCGGTGGGAGGATGCTTCGGGTCGGGTGGTGGAGGAATCGATTGTGCTGGTCGGGCCGGATTTGTTGCCGGGTGTGTTGACGTCTTCGCCGGAGGCTGGGGTGCATGGTGCCGTGTTGTACACGGCGATTGGCAGTGAGTTGCGCGGGGGGCCGGGCAATGCGTGGACGGCTGCGGCGCGAGCGTTGGCGCCGCATGGTGTTCTTGGTTTGCGGATGGATCGTCGTGAGTTGGGGGAAACCACGGATGTGAGGTATCCGGGGGAGCCGTTCCCGTACACGGATACGAGTGTGGAGGATGTTCTTCACGGTGCTGCGTGGCTGCGTCAGCGTGGTGGGGTTGATGTGTTTGGTGTGGGGGCCTGTTCGGGGGCGTGGTCGGTGTTGCGCGCGGCCGCCTCGGAGGGGGCTTTTAACGGGGTGGTTGCGGTTAATCCGGTGCATTGGGATCCGGATTCGTCGAATTATGACGAGGCGTTTTATGCCAAGACATACCGTTCAGAGGGCGCGTTTTCGCAGGTGTTGTCGGCGGCGGGAGACGGCGCGGAAGAAGAAGATGACGCGCAGTCCTCGGATACGGCTAGCTCTCGTGGTGGGATGCGTATGTGGTTCCACGAGTTCTTGCATGACATGGCGATTCGTTTTCCTCGTTTGCGGGGTTTGCTGCGAGGAGATAGGCGTACGGACCGGGTGGCGGCGTTGTTGACTCCGGTGGATCGTCGCACGGTCACGGTGTTGGCTCTGGGGCTGTCGGAGGCTGCTGTTTTCCGGGCTAAGGGTGGCCCGATGTTTATGCGGACACCGCGGTTAGATGGGCGATTCCGGTTGCAGGTTGATGAGCGGATTGATCACAGCTTGTTCGCGCAGACGAGCCGTCAGGTTGTGTTTGACGCGGTGCAGTCGTTGCTCGTGGAGCGGGATGTTCTTCGGCGTCCTGTAGAAGATATAGCGCTCTGAGCTGCCTTTTTCCTGTTTGTTGAGTATGTAGATCCATCGTCTGGAGTGTTCATGAAGATTCTCGTGGTCGCGGTTAACTATGACCCCGAACCGACCGGTATTGCGCCGTATGTGGCTGGGTTGGCGCGTGGGTTGCGGGCCCAGGGGCATGATGCGCGAGTGATCACGGGTATTCCGCACTACCCCCAGTGGCGTAACTACACCGGGTTTCGTCGGTGGCGTCGGGATGAGGTGATTGATGGCGTGCCTGTGCGTCGGGTGCGGCATGTGGTTCCAGCTGGGGGTATTGGCGTGGGGCGGATCTTGTTGGAGCTGTCCTTTGCTGCCGGGGTGTTGGGGTCTTCGTG